>MEVN01000022.1 GCA_001772985.1 candidate division WWE3 bacterium RIFCSPLOWO2_12_FULL_36_10
TTACTTTTTCAGGCAGAACAATACTACATCCATCTGCTTCTAATGCAACCTTAACTCGTATAAAGGTATTTACCGCATCTGAAGAACCGTTGACAATAAAATCTTTCCCGCCGATACTTGTTCTCGTCTGCATCCTTTGTTCTCCTTTGATTTGTAGGCCTATTTTACCAAATTTTAGCCCAAAGTCAACTATAGGACATTATAAGGGCGAAGTACTGCTTCATCACTCTGGGAATAGAATTTTAAAAGAATGTATAAATAATTTACTCGGTATTGAAATAATTGTTCCAACTGAACAACCGAACAGCTAAATATTTTCTTAACATTTAAGTTCTTCTTTTATCTCTTTTGATGAGTACCTTTTTGAAGATTTTCTAGCTTCTGCAATACTTTTTAAGTAATTGGGGGAATTAATTCCTTCTAAATCTTCAAATTGTTTTTTATTCATATATGGATTAAATGATTATTACGTCATTCTGTCAACACATTATCTTAATAAAGAACTTGATCCTTGTTTTTTCCTTTTCTACGAGTTCTTGGTTTTCTTCCTCTTATCCTAAAATCTTGAGACGGTTCAGGTACTTCCGGAGGTTCGCGAAACATTTCTTCATAATCTCCGGAATTTCGAAGATCTAATTTTTTTTCGTAGTATTGTTTTACGGTTCTTAAGGTTGAAATCGCGTCTCTAATACCCCCAATAGTTCCATCCGCAGATTTTAAAAGCACGATTTCGAATTCAAGAAAATCTAAAAGCGCTTCTCGCGAAATTTGTGAAAATTCATCTTCACCGGAAGTAAGAAAACCTGCCCAGTGAATTAGGTCAATCTTGGGACCCAGCCTTATTCTTACCTCTCTCATTTCATTATCAATTTCTTCTGACGATGGCGATTTATTTCCTCTTCCATATAGGGCGGACATTGCCGAAATGTAAACATTCTTGTCTATACTTTGTCTTGCAGTGATAATTAAATTCGATGCTGTTAATTCCGCTACAGGAGTATTAAATTTACCTTTTAGTGATTCAGCTTCTTCTCTAGTGTCAGCTAGTACTTTCAGGATTTGTTCGGCAGTGATAATTTCTGCAGGTTCTACGCGCATCCATTCTAAATTTGGTTCAGCGCCTTCTGTATGTATATTTGTTAGGTCTTGCATAACGTATTAATTATATATTAAATGAGGGTTTTCTTGTAGCAAAGAATTAGTAAATCCTAGAAATACCGGAAACCTTGTCAAAATCTTTATCAAAACTGACAATGAACTTTATTTTCGTTTTTTTCATTATTTTTACTATTATTGCGTCCCTAGGCCTTAATTTGAACTTATACATTATCTCAAGCACATTCAACAACTCTTTTTGGTCTAAATCTACGACTGCAATGTTTAGACCCTCCATTGACAGTACATTCTTAGTTGCTTTTTGAATAAGATTGTAGATTGTATTTTTCTCATTCCCTAATTTAACCTTTAATATGCCCAATAGAACATACCAAAATTCATCAAAAACAATAGGGGAAGTGTAAATCTTATAATTTTCCAACGAAAAGATGCTCCTAAGTTCTTTAGTTCTCTCGAAGAATTCGTGTTTGTTTATTTTCTGTAGCAGAAGACTCCAAGGCTTTAGCCACCCATAATGGCGCAAGCGCCGATGGCGCTTCTAAGCCTGGAGATGAATGCGTTTTCTTCTGCAAAGAAAAGAGGAGACTCCGGGCTTTAGACCGGAGTCCTTCATTTGGGAGGCGATAAGGAAGCTTGTGTCAAAGAAGACTGATTTCTCTTTCATATGGGTTTTCCTTTAATTCTCTTATAATTTTGTTTAGAGAACGAGAATTCAGGTCTAAGTCTATAGCGCCACTAGTTTCTTCGATGTGCGTCTCTTTTAAAGTAGGGGATTTTGTGCCAAGTGGTCTATATATTAAATTATTTCCTTCTTGTGAAAACTCAAACATGGAGCCGGTTTTCACACCAGCCTTTTTTGGTATTGTAACGGCCACACTATTTCATATCTCAAACGCTTTCTGTGCCATATAGTCATTGTATAAAATGTTTAAACAAATGTCAACTTTAACTATAAATGTTTAAACAAAAAGTGCCCACAAGATATTTCTAAAATGTTAGCACTCACTGAGCCGTTGATAGCGGGAGAGGCCTGTTTACTTTTTAATCTTCTTAAAATCCTTATCAAAAGTTAGAATTTCTAGATTATTATTTAGAGCGATTTGCTTGTAAACACAATCCGGAAAGTCTATATTAAACTTTGCAAAGTCGTCCAACGCCAACGAAAGGGATTTTTTATCAATATCAAGTATTTCAAGATTTTTTAATTTAAGTAATTTCTTTAGCGAGTTAACAAGACCTTTACGATTAACTTTATATACGTATACCAAAATATATATTACCTCATGAACAACCAAACTAGTTACGAATCCTATAGCCTCTTCTTTTGCTATTTCTTCTATAAAACTTGTAGCCTTGGGCGAAAGTGTTTGATTGTCTTGCGTAAGATGTCGAATTAAAATATTTGAATCAATGAAGTATCTATTTAAGGCCATTTTTCTTTTTGTATGTCTTTATTGCGAAGTAACTCTTTATAAACAACTCTTTTGCTATGTTTAATTCGTTTGGATTATATCCGGAGGTCTTTATAGAACCCGCCGTATCCCGTACTACATTAAGCTGATCATTCTTGCTTTCAACTTCATAGTTAACATTCAGTTTTTGAATAATAACTTGATCTTTTATACCGTCTTTGCTAAGAATCACTTTTATATCATCGTTTATTATTTGATCAACTAACAAAAAAAGATTTTTTCTTGCTGTTGTTACGTTCGTTCTTAATATTTTTGTCATGTTCGCATTATAGTGTACGTTGCGTACGTTGTCAAGGTGATGGAGACAGCGTATCACACCACCATCCCACACATCAACCCAATGATAACGAAATCACTTCCTTGAAGCGTTATCTTACCTCAAGTGATGCATTTCGTTTTAGAACTTACAATATTATGTTTTCCTGACAATTAAGTGTACATATGTACAATACGAACATGGAAATATTAAGGGAAAAATTATTGGAAAAACTCAAATGAGAAACAATTTTTCTTCATTCTACGAGAAGGCTAGAAATGGCGAGTCTTTGTTTATTTCCGACAGAGGAGATATAGCTGTGGCATTGGTTCCTATCGACATATTGGATAAGGAATCCTTAAGTATGTAAATAAGGTAAGAAAGTCCTGTCAATGAATTATTTTCCAGTGTTGAAGCTTTTTCACATGGAAATAACGAAACCCCGCTTGTTTTGGCTGATGGTGCAACGGATTAAAGTGGAAAGAAATACGAGTTTGGGGGTTTGTACAGGTGGGGAAATTGCATCAAAAATTACCGTAAGGGATATTGTTCCGATATCCACAGAATTCAGTACGTTAACTGTACATCTGGAAGATTGACAGTTAATCTTTTTGAAGCTAAAATGTAGAAGTGGGTTATTCAATAAACTTTAATGTAGAAAAGAACCAGTTGTTGAAAGAATCCCGTGGAATTTGCTTTGACGATGTTATTAATGCTCTAGAGAGACATATGCTAGTTGGTAATGTAGGGCATCCTAAACAAAGTAAATATCCTAACCAAGCTTTATTCTTGATTGAGATAGAGGCTTATATTTACGTAGTACCTTACGTTATCAATAAGGAGAAAAAGGAAATTTATTTGAAAACAGTTTTTCCAAGCAGGAAGTATACTAAATTATATAGGAGGAAAGAATGAAAAAACAAAGAAGAGATCCATTTGAAGGACTAGTGCTTGATACATATGAGCAAGAAGTAGAAGATTCTGTCCCCGCCGAAGATGTATTTAAAGTATCTAAAGGTGATATGGAACGCTTTGCCGAAATAGCTAGGGCTCATAAATTATTCCAAGTTTCTAAAAGAATAAACATAAGAATTAATAATAAAGATTTGGCGAAAGTGAAAGCGAAGGCTCGGCACAACAGCATCCCTTACCAAACATTAATAAGCTCTATTGTTCATAAGTATGCTAATGGTGAACTTGAAGTGACTTTGTAATTATAGTAAGGAGTTCGTGGTCCGAGAGACATTATGGCAGGGGCGGAGTGAATCGTCCGCCAAAATGGCACGGCCGGCAGGAATCGAACCTGCAGTCTTGGTTTTGGAGACCAAAGGTTTACCATTAACCGACGGCCGTATATGGCGGATTGGAGACCGCAGTCCTACCACTGAACGACGCCCCTAAGAGTTAAATTATACCATTGCTGAAGTGATATAATATCCCAATCAACGGAAAGGGAGGAAATGCGAAATGGGAGCAGATACTTGGCACTTCATTCTATCTTGTCTGGTTGTCGTGGCTTATCTTGTTTTTTGTGCTTATATGTTTGAGCACGCAACGTTTGACTATTATGTGGCAGAGGAGTTAGGAAGTTCCCTTAGTTCTTTGAAAAATAATGGGTATTTGTTGAGCCCAAGTTTAACAAGAATAATTTCTTTCTATACGGTTATTATTAACTTGTTAATTGTAATTTTTCTGTATGTATTCGGGATGTACCCTCTGTTTCAAATCAAATCGATTTTGATTACTTTGCTCGTACATTTCATTCCGGCATTCTTGGTATTGCCGGGATTTGTCGCGGTGATATATGGTTTATCTTTTCACAAATGGGCAAGATACTGGGGTCATTAAACAAGAAGGCTTTTGGTCGTGTTGGGAGAACTTTTTCCGGCACGGCCATTTTTCTACTTTAACTTTTGTTTTTCTTTATGCTCAGTGTGTTTATTACAAACTCCGCAGTATTTTGACAAAACAACCTTTTCTGGCGCGTTTAGCTTGTTTTTTGCTGTCACATAATTTTGAGTTTTACAGGTTGCGCACTGGAGCCCAAGCAATACTCTGTTTGTTTTTTTAGCCATAGCTTTGAGATTTTAAGGTAGAGAGGGGGATTAGTCAAGGCTAAAAAATCACCTCGCCGGTTGTTTGAATTGGCGGGGTGTAATGGTATGGTTAGTTACTTTGGATTTCAGTAATGTCTTCTTGGTGGATATATAGCACTTCTTCACGCCATAGTTCCAAGTTGCTTACAGGAATGAGATATCTTATAAGCCTCAAAATGTCTATATCTGAATAGATAATTAGTTGTTTATTTGAGGATATTATGAATGGTGAAATGGTTTTGAACGATATTGGAAACATGATTGAAAAATGGTGGAATAAAATACCGGAACCTTTCAACATGGCAAAATTGGATGTGTTTCAAATAATGCCAAATCATGTTCATTTTGTATTAATAATATACCGCCGTAGGGGCATTGCGTGCAATGCCCAACCCAACACGATGTGCAATGCCCAATATGATGTGGGTTTTGCACGCAAAACCCCTACGTTTGGAACCGTAACCACCGGATCGTTATCGTGTGTAATCCGATCGTTTAAATCCGAATGTACCAAACAAATACGGCGAATTGTTAATAATCCGAATATGATTATTTGGCAACGAAATTATTACGAACACATAATCAAAAATGAAACCGAATATATAAAAATCAAAAGGTATATTCAATCAAATCCATCAAAATGGAAAGAAAGAAATGGAGCGCCTTTCAATTCCAATTGGAGCCTGGGGAGGGAATTGGTCACCGGTTCTCGCCTGCTGGCGATCCCGTCGACCCCGGCTCGGCGTCGTCGCGCCTGCGCCTTTCAATTCCAATTGGAGCCTGGGTACCGTAACAAAACGGTCACCTAAAACACACACTTCTGGTTAATATAATAACATAAAGTACTCCTTTCACTAGGCGAAATGTGTAAAATCTGTTAATGATAAAAAAAACTAAAGTGTATCTACTGTAATTCTATTAATGCCATCAGAAAGGGTCTAAGAAGGGGTAAGATTAAGTATTTTTGTAAATCTTGTGATAAATGGTTTCAGATTAATAGAACTCGCAGAATAAATAATAATAACTTACTCATCCAGCATTTAGATGGTATGTCGTTTAGAGCTTTAGCCAACCAATATCAAATATCTCATATGACTGCATACAGGCGTTGTCTAAATGCTCTTAAGTCTCTTCCTCATTGTGCTGACATTACTCGTAAATATTGCACAAGGTTTAGCGGAATACTTTTGGTTGATGGGAAGTTTGTTGAGGTTAAAGGATTTAAACATAAAATACCTGTTATCTATGGTATTGATTTTTATACACACGATATACCAACGTATATATTCTCAATCTCTGAAAACTATCTATCGATAAAGAAGTTCTTTACCTCTCTTAGACTTTTAAATTATCCTCTTCAGTCTTTAGTATCGGATGATAACTTAAATATTCCTCAGGCTTGCTTTGATGTATATCCAAAGGCCAATTGGCAACTTTGTACCAACCACTTTAAAGAGAATATTAGAAGATCTTTGGAGGTTAGAACCAGTGATAAATATAGGGACTTTATGTATGGAATTGAAACTCTTTTTAGTAACAAAATATCTGAGGATAATTTTAATAAGCTTGGGAAAAGACTTCTTAATAAATACATTAACGATGAGTTATGCGTGAAGATACTTCTTGATTTGGAAAGAAGAAGGCCAAATCTCTTGGCGTATTTAAACGTGCATAAAACTCCAACAACAACTAATTTAATCGAATGTTTTAATTCTCACCTGAATATAAGACTAAAATCTGTAAAGGGATTTGAATCATTCAATCATGCAGAGCTTTGGTTAAATGGGTATTTTGTAAGAAGAAGGCTAAAACCGTTCACTGATTGTACAGGTATCTTTAGACGTTTAAATGGTAAATGTTCACTTTCTGAAAGTATAAAAACAGGAGTTGATTTACCAAGCATTTTTTGAATATCAGGTGACCGTTTTG
>MEVN01000023.1:0-4974 GCA_001772985.1 candidate division WWE3 bacterium RIFCSPLOWO2_12_FULL_36_10
TAATAAAATACGACTAAACCGAGAAAACCGAACAAACCGGGGAACCATCTGCCCTGCGCGCCATAAATGCTTGTGGTCTTGTTTATTGAAAAGATGGTAGACAGAAGCATGGCAATCGTGAGTACAAAAAACGCAAAGTTTAACGGAGTCTTCACGACATATACCTTTTTTGTTAAGAACATTTTCACAGCCCATACAATAAGTAACGCAGCCGTTCCAACGAATATAAGCGCTAACTTATTAAACTGAAAAAACTCAGTTGTTAAAGGCAAAAAGAAAATAGGTACCAATAAAGCCATTACTGCAGGAAAGGCATTTAAGAAACTATCTAAGAACTCATACTTTTTTTCCATAAAATCCTCCATTAAAAATCTAACAGGCAACTACTACTGTTAAGCATAGTTCTAATTGTTTATAAATGTCAATAGGTAATTTCCCGTAACGGGAAATGGGATTTATATGTTTTTGATTTTAGTTAGTAATCCACCAGCTAAACTCGGTGTTATTTACTGTAGGAGCGTCTAATTCCACGTAAAATCCCTTAAAGGGAATCTTGTCAGAAACCCAGTACCTGGTAGCAGGAGTAAAATTCTGATTAAAAGTTATGTATATTTTAGAAGTAACGGTAGTTTCGGGTTCTTTTACAAATATCTTCACCGAACCTGCGGGCATGAAAGAATTCCCGCTTGATAAAATTTGATTTGAGATACCTGATTTTGACTGAGTTAATAGTTTTTTAGAAATTCCAATAGGAAAAACGTTAAGCTCTGAACTCACAATAAATAAAAGAAGTGCGAAAGAAATATATGTAACAAGCCTTATTCTCGATTCAGGAAACCACAACACGTTTTTTACGCTTATAAAACGGTTACTTTCTTCAATTTTTTTTGTAATGTCTTCATTAGAAAAGTTTTTGTCCTTTAATCGCTCAATCATCACAAGCCTGTCAAGCGCCCAGTTTGGAAAATTACCTTTACCTTCTTTTCTTACCATATGCGGAAGCCATCCCATTTTAGTGTAGTATCTTATCCTGTTATATGGGTCCCCCTTGCCAAATTTAACACCCATTTTTTCGGCTTCTTTTATTAAATCATCGGTTGCTATGAGACGTTCCATTTTAGTATTGTATCACAGTAGTCAAGTAGAAGAAATTATTCTTTATTGATAATTTGTAACGTGTATGTTATATTCACATTACCATGGACTATGCCACATTAACAAGTCAAAATCAAATTACCATTCCTAAATTGATTAGAAGAAATTTAAAGCTCAAACCAGGAGATAAAGTGAAATTTTACACAACAAAAAATGATTATAATGTAGTTCTTGAAAGAGCCGGAAAGCTAAAGGATTCCCTCGGTCTATTCGCCGGATATAAAACTGAGGTGAATAAGGTACCCGAAGAAGGTGTATGGATTGAGAGAAATGGGTAAAGTATTTGTCGATACTAGTGTAATAATTAGGTTTTTTGTAGACGGAGATAAAAAGTTGTTGGATCTATTTGAAACTAACAAGGAAGTGCATATTCCCCTGCCTATATTATTTGAAACAATTTTCGTATTAGAAAAGGTTTACAAGGTACCAAAACAAAATGTGATATCGCAGGTAAGCAATCTTCTTATTCAGAAAAATGTTGTGACTGATAAATTATCGAAAAAAATAATGAGTTTATACAAAAGCAGACAGAAGTTAAGTGTTGTTGACTGCTACGCTCTGGCATATTGCAAAAACTCCGGGATTAAGCTAGAAACAAACGACAAAGATTTGGCAAGAGCCGTGTAAAAATGTGGATGTTATTCTTTGATTTTATTATTTACTTTGGAAATTAGTTCCCTTGCACTTTTTTCAAAGTTTGGAATTGTATTGTTGCATCTCTACTCAATTCAATATCTCCGTCATAGTTTAAAGCAATTAAAAGTTTGTTTAATGCGTTTATGAGGTCTTCAATTATAGATTTAATTATTAATTTCTGGTCCACGGTATTATTTTCCCCAAAGCGATTCTTTTAAATTTATCTGAAGCACGAGCAAAGTCAACAACGTCTACTCTATAAGGAATATTGGAATCTTCCAACTCATGTTCAATCTGCTCAAGTTTTGAATAAGGAAGTACTTCTTTGCCCATAATGCCCACATCAAAATCGCTCCATTTTAAATTGTTGCCATTAGCCCTCGAGCCAAAGAGAAAAACCTGGTATTCGTCCGGAGAAACATATTTAAATATTGTATTCTTAATTTTTTCCTCAGCTTCCATATTAGTATCTTAACTTGCCTGGCTTAAAGTTTCAAGAAATTCCTTGTTACTCTTGGTTTTCTTTAGTCTTTGCAAAACTAATTCCGTACTTTCACGGTCATCAAGTAAGTCAATCATTCTTCGGAACTTGAAAATGGATTCAAGCTCTTTTTTGCTATACAACTGCTCCTCATGCCTAGTACCACTTGCCTTAATGTCAATTGATGGATAAACCCTTCTATCGGCTAGTGTTCGGTCAAGCCTTAATTCCATGTTCCCTGTGCCCTTAAACTCTTCAAAAATAACTTCGTCCATTCTGGAACCCGTATCAACAAGTGCAGTTGCAATTATTGTTAAGCTTCCGGAATCTTCAAAGTTTCTTGCAGCCCCAAAAAAGTGTTTAGGTGGATATAGGGCTGAAGGATCAAATCCTCCGCTTAGAGTTCTTCCTGAAGGAGGAACTACCATATTGTAAGCTCTGGCAAGTCTTGTTAAAGAATCCATTAATATAACTACGTCTTTTCCGGCCTCTGAGAACCTTTTTGCACGCTCCAAAGTCATTTCAGCAACTCTGGTTTGAGTATCCGCTGTTTCATCAAAATTACTGGCAAATACTTCGCCTTTTACACTTCTTTGAATATCAGTTACTTCTTCAGGTCGTTCACCAATTAAAGCAACCATTAGAACTGCGTCCGGATGATTTACTGTAATTCCATTCGCAATATCTTTTAAAAGCCAAGTTTTTCCGGCTTTTGGAGGAGCTACTATCATTGCTCTTTGACCTTTACCAATTGGAGAAACTAAATCAATTAGTCTTGTTGATAAAATGTCTTGCCTAGTTTCAAGTTTTAACCACTCGTTTGGAAAAATAGGAGTGAGGCTTGCAAAGAGTGGTCTTTTTTTGGCTTGTTCCGGATCAAGGCCCGCAACCTTTTCGACTTTTAACAAAGACAAATATCTTTCACCCTCTTTTGGGGGTCTTGCCATGCCTGTTATTAAATCCCCCATTCTTAGGGAAAATCTTTTTATTTGGGATTGACTAATGTAAACATCTTTCGGAAGACTTTCGTCTACTTTATTTTCTTGTCTTAATACTCCATAATCAGGCAAAATTTCTAAAGTTCCCTCAACCTGTACGGTTTCTCCTGAAAAGTAATCGCTTCCTCCCCCACTCACTACATTACTATTATTATTACTATTTTGATATGAAGAATTCGAGTTATTTCTGGCATAACCGTAATTAGATCTATTATCGCTACTTTTTACAAGTGTCATATTATTTAAGAAGGTGAGATCCTTGATTTAATTAAATACAATGGATTTTTTGGCTTATCGGCCAAAAGTCGGGAGATAGCCACTGCCCCATGCTACCTCCCGGCTTTTGCCTGTAAGCATTAAGAAATCAGCTCTGCTTTAACTACTAAGCGCTTGCTATACGTAGACATTCCCGGAAGCCATACACCTCCACAGGTTATTAAAGTAACCGTGGGAACTTTTGAATCTCCAAACACCTCAGATCTATCGGGATCCTTTACGTCAACGTAGTAAGAAGTTGTTACTTTATATATATACTCTTTTCCAATTTCGTCAACAACAAATACTTTATCATTAACTTTCAAACTTTTCAAATTCCAAAACGCGCCCGGACTTCCAGTGTTTGTATCGTAATGCCCATCGATTATAACATTGCCAATTTCACCGGATTTCGCGCTATTTGTATACCACCCCGCATCCTGCCAATTTGAAGGTACAGATAAAGTTCCATCTTCCTCCGCGCCTACTTCTTGTACTTTAGCATTTATTTGATCGGTATAAATTTTTACTGGCTTAAAATATGTTGGAGTTAAATATTTTCTAAACGCTCTCGTTTCCATTACTAATTCAACCTTTTTTTGCACAGGCTTTGTGTTAAAAAGAAAAGAACTAAAAAGTGTTAAGAGAACGAGGATAAGAATTTCCATAAGCACAACTTAGGGTGGAAATAGAAGGGTCGCGTAAGACTCCGCAAACCCAACCCTTCTTCTCCCACCCCAAGATCTTTTAATTTAGCTTAAATTTCTTAACGAATAATCCTAAAGACACAAGTCCGGCTCCAACAAGGCCTAAAATCATATTTGATTCAGCACCGGTTTTTGGAAGTTCTGTAATTGTTCCATTTCCATAACAAACTGTGGCGCTGTCTGAACCAACATCTTTTTTATCTTGTTTTGCTTTGGCTTCGTTAACAATACACTTCTCAAAGTTTTTTGTATCAAATTCTGAGTCGTTTATCTTTGCCTTAATTATAAACCTTTTTGACTCACCCGGCTCAAAGTTGTCCCATTCTTCGGTTAGTCCACTTCCACCTGTTTTGTTTAATTCATCAGGGAGGTTATCTGACATTTTCATTTTGTCTACTTCAATCTCACCTGTGTTTTCGACTTCTATTCTAAATTCAACTACCTCACCCTTTTTGACATCAATTACTTTATCTTTCCAGGAACCGTCGCCTTCAATTCTTACCTTTTTATGAACTTTAAAAGTCTTTTCAAAAGTACAGTTTTCACCACCACCATAGTTTGGTTCACAGGCTGCAAAAGCTTCCCTTGGTAACAGAGCAATTATCAAAAACCCAACTAAAAGAGCCGCAAACACTGCTATATTTATTTTATAGATCTTATTTAATAACATATTATCTTTTCTTTCCGGGCAAGAAAAAAGACCTTATGGGCAAAGGCTACAAATGCTATTGTTACAGCTTAA
>MEVN01000023.1:4986-5403 GCA_001772985.1 candidate division WWE3 bacterium RIFCSPLOWO2_12_FULL_36_10
TAACTTAACTATGTAATTATACCTTATAGTGGTGTATTTGTCAAGCTATGGGATCATGGGTACCAAAACAATATTCTTGATAAGCTGATGGTATAATACAAACATATGAAAGATATAACCAATGTATGGTTAAAAATTGCGAAAGAAGATTACGACACAGCGTTTTATTTATATGACGGGGCTAGGTATCCACAAGCATTATACTTTTTATGTCAATCCCTGGAGAAATTATTAAAGGCTATACTTGTTGAAAGTTCCGAAAAGACTCCTCAGAAGAATTTTCAAAGCATTATGGGCGTGTTAGATATCCAGATTTTTCTCAGGAAATGTATAGCACTAAGATTAAAGTTTCCCCAATGTTTGATAAAGGAAAGGAGCTTTACGAATGCTTAAAAAAGAAGCATCAAATGCAATAGA
>MEVN01000023.1:5427-12268 GCA_001772985.1 candidate division WWE3 bacterium RIFCSPLOWO2_12_FULL_36_10
AGATTAGATATACTTTACGAAGCCTCAAGATTTATTACTCCCGATATTCATCCTTGGGGATTTACTCCAAAAGAATTTAATAGGATTGATAAACAATCTATACTTGGGGATTCAAAAACAAACGGTATAGATGTATCTAGATAATCTTAATTCCCGTCCTTTTTATCTCTTGTACAAAAGGGCTATATTTATTGTTAAAAGCCTGCACTGAAAAAGGATGCGCCTCGATGTCAATATTTACCCTATCTTTTAGAATAGATAACAAAACCAATTCGGCGATTTCATCTACTCCAAAAGCCGGGGACACCACACAAACATCTAAATCGCTCCATTTATGCGCGCCACCACGTATACGAGAACCAAAAACATAAACCTCTTCTACGGGAATGCCTATCTCTCGTACCACAGATGCAAATCTTTTTACAATTTCTATTTCATTTTTTACACTTTCAGGTTGTCTTTTATCCATATATAGATACTTTTAGACTTACTTACATATATATCCGTGTACTCCTTGGTTGCTTTTTTATATAAATCATATTTAGTTTCTTCATAACGAGCGTTTATATTGAATGTTGTTATCTCTTTTAAATCATTTACTAAATCCTCACTAACTTTCAAATTAGTTAAAAGATAAAGTTTGTGCAGATCGTGCGTGTACGGAACCTCAATATCGTTAAACAATAAGTAGGCCTTTAATGTCTTTTCTATAGCTAATCCCCACATGAAAAGGCTCCAATTTAGGTGATTAAGCCTGAACATATCTTCTGCCACAGATACATTATCCTCAGCGCTAATTAACCACGCTTTAACACTTTCAATTTTTCCCATGTAGGTATTATACCATCCAAATTCAGTTAGATAGGATGTAAACGCTGTCAATGTTAGAATATAACAATGAAAAGAGTCTTCGCACAGCTTAAACCCTACATCTTCCCTATTATGGTTTCTCTTATCTTTCTTAGCTTTGTTGGATATAAGTTGTTTAAGCCCGGATACATTATTTTTACAGACGTCACAGAAAGTCTTGACATCAGAAGCACTTTTCAAAAGTATATTTACACGTACAGCGACGATATGGGGGAATCTTTAGCTGAAAAGGCACGCATCCCTCTTTTTTATCTTATATATTCTGTTTACAAAATCTTTTATTTCAATCCCGCCAGTTTTATAAAAGTCAAAATATTAGTTCTAATGGCATTAACTCTATTCTCTTTTATATTCTCCCTAAAGCTTTTAGAAAAACATTTAGAAACTGACACAAAGAAAAATCTTTGGATTACAGCAACTACTTTTGGAGCACTTTTTTATATTACAAACTATTGGTTCACAAATAGGATTCTGCATTTTTATTTATTTTTTTCTTCCGTAACCATACCTATAAATTTCGCGTTATTTTATATTTATTTACATTCGGAAAAAAGAGATTTTAGAAAATTGATCTATTTGATTTTCTTCTTATCCATTTTTACTGCAACTCCACACACCGTTCTTTTTGAATTTGTAATATTTTTTACTTTATCAATTGTTTATATTTTTACATCTAGTTGGTCGCAAACAAAAAACAGAATTCTGCCCTTAATTTATTTCTTTATCCCTCTTTATTTTTTAACCAATCTCCACTGGATACTTCCCTTTGCAATAAGCAAATCTGCGCCCGACGCTGTTTGGAGTAAAACTATAACAAACTTACTTTCAAAAAATGCGGAGATCATAAATTCAGTTAGACTAATGGGTTACTGGCTCGTAGATATAAAAGATTATTTCATTCAAAATAATTCTGTAATTCCTTATATTCAAATTGTTTTAACTTTTTTTCCTTTAGCTATATTAACTGCAACTATAATATTGTTTAGAAAAAAAGTAATTTCAAAATTACTTCTTGTGTTATTTTTATTGTCAACGTTTCTTTGCACTTCCGGATTTATTACTAACAAACTCTATTTTTATTTAATGTTTGATTCACCCGTAAAAAATTTTGGGTGGTTATTTCGCGAATATGACAAGTTCGGGATAATTTTAGCCTTTGTTTACTCTATTTGTATTAGTTTACTAGCATATAAAATGCTTGGGAACAAAATACTAAAGTATCTTTTTGTAGCCATCTTTACGCTCTTAATTGCCTCCCAACTCTACTTTCTAAATAGTCAGTTAGATAAAAACTTTCGTTCAACCATAGTTCCCGAAGATTTCTTTAAGGTTAATTACCTATTAAGACAAGACAACGAACTATATAACACAGCTTGGTATCCAGGGACTCCAAAACCAACTTGGGTAGATACAAAAGAGGTTAGATTCATATTCTCGAATAAAGTTTCCGACAAGCCGTCTATTACAACAAGGTCTGAGCTTATTTACTATTTAGATTATATTTTCTCAAATACAAATTTGGAAGAGATAAATGTTGGCAAGGCACTTGATATTGTTGGCGTAAAATATTTAGTTGCTCGTAAAGACGAGTCTCTTTTTGTATCTGAAGATTTAGTAAATAAATTGGACAAACAAGAATCTCTTGAGAAAGTTTTTTCCGGTAATTATCTCGTTTTATTCAAGAATAAAGAATTTACAGGTTTGTTTAAAACTTACAAAAACCAAATAATAGCTGACATGGGGTTAAATATCCTAAAAAGTCTAGATTTTTATAATATAGACACTAAAAACACTCTGATAAATTTTACCGATGATTTTTCTAATCTAAATATCTCAAAATACTTCATTTTAAACGACCCATTAAATTACAAAATAAATAAGTTTTCAAATAGATTTGTTTATCCGGCCAACTATGTATCAGAAGTAGAAAATGGAAATGCAGATAAATGGAGAAAGGCTTCTCTAAAAAACTTAAATCATGCTGAATCTAGTTTCTTTTTTAACAATCTTGGAGTAACTAATAATCAATTTGATTACGACAATTTAGTTGTTAACGCTAGAGACGGATGGGAAAAAGTTGATAATGGAAAAAAACCAATTTCAACTATGCAAATTAAGTTTTCCGATCATAATAATGTAACAATTGACGGGAAAGAAATATCCTACACATCAAAACCGGGCGATTTTAAATACTATTGGGATACGATTAGAAGTGATAGATTTAGTACAAAAAAAATAAAGGCTATTCACATTAAATTTGATTCCAATATAGATAAATCCTTGATTCCTCACTTTAAAGTATCATCGTACTTAAACGACGATCGTGTAGACATTAAATTTATTTATCCAGATGAAAACGGGGACGTAGACAATATTGTTAAAATACCGGCAGAAGCAACCGAGGCTGATTTTAGTATGTGGACCTTATCCGCAACAGGCAAAGGTTATGACTATAAACTAGAAGGCTTTGAGGTGCTTGATATAAGTGATAACGTTAAACCTTTAACGTTAAGCTTTAAAACTAAAAATTACTGCGGTTCTTCTGAATGCGTTTTACTTGCAAGAACCCTAAACAACAAGAGGGGTGGAGATATACAATTTAATGTTGACGAAAAATATTTCGGCGTCAATACTAAACTTGCTGAAGAAAGTGATGTGTCTAAAGAAAGCGTTGAAAGTGTATATAAATGGGCTAATCTAGGAAGTTTTAGGTCATCTAAAAGTGCTCTAAGTATCAACTTGTTAAACATTAACGGCTTCAACTCGGTAAATGCTTTTGCTTTATTAACAAAAAACGAGTATGAGGATCTAATAAATGAAAATGCAAATGACGAAAATTTAAGTGAATCTTCTGGCTCAACAACAATCAAAGCAGAAAAAGTAAATCCGGCGAAATACAAGTTGCAAATTGATACAGATAACAAACCCTTTGTACTTGGGTTTTCAAAACCTTTCAGTAAAAACTGGCTTGCGAACGGAAAAGAATCAAAATTAATTAATGGATTTATTAATGGATGGGAATTAAAAGATAGCGATAAAAATGGAGTAACCGTAGAATATAAACCAGAAAAATTCTTTCATATTGGTCTAGTTATTTCAGTTTCAACAACCGTCTTACTTTTATTTTGGCTAATATATAGTTTTAGAAAAGATAAGCCCTAAGCGCAACTTCCCAAGGGTAAGCCTTATTTGAAAGCAAACTTTCATCTTTTTTGCTGTTTACGGCCTCAATAACATGCTCAAAAATTTCGGCTGAAGAATTCCATGAAAACTTACTAGCACGATTTTTAGAATTTCTTCCCATTTCGTTTCTCATGTTTGGGTTAATTAAAAGTCTCCTTATATTTGACGTAAATTCACCAAAGCTATCGCTTAAAAATCCTGTCTTTGAATCAACTATAGAGTCTCTTAAACCAAGTACATTTGTTCCAACAGAAGGAGTTCCTAAAGCTCCGGCCTCCATTACAGTTATTCCCCACCCTTCAACTTTTGAGGGCATTAAAAACACCCAAGCTTTTTGCATCAATTTAACTTTTTCTTCCTCCGAAACTAAGCCTAAAAAGTCAACATGCTTAATTAGATTCAATTTTTTAACTAAGCTTATTAGTTTCTTTTCATAATCCCCTTCACCCGCAATCATTAATCTTAATTTAGGGAATTCCGGTAAAAGCTTTTTTAAAGCCCTAATTGCATATTCAATTCTTTTATATTCTTTTAATCTTCCAAGATATAACATAGTTGGGTTTGCCGTTTTTTTCATAGCTTTTTTTAACTTTACTTGTATTGCAGGGTATGAGATATAAGTTTTTTTATCGTCAAATCCAATTTTTCTTAATTCAGTTAAGCTCGATGGAGATACAGTTACAACCGAAATACCCTTATAAACTAATGGCATAATATAAAGCTCCAAAAAGTAACCAAGCAAAGCTAATGGAAAAAAGAATTCGTCAAACCACATGTGTTTGTGAACATGATGAACAAGTAGAATTTTTGGTTTATTTGAGTATAAAGGCGTAAAGAATGGAATTCCTTTGTGAGTATCAATCACTAAATCCATGTCATGTCTGAAATACAGCATGTAATAGATAAAGGCATAAAAATATACGAACAGACCTCTACCTTTTCTTGTGATATTTACTCCATCTATAACGTCTTTGTCACTTAGACTTGTGGAGGATGAAGTAAACATGAAAATATTGTGTTTCTTGGCTAACCTTTTGGCAATTTCATGAATATAAACTTCGGCGCCTCCGGCACCGGGTTGTTTTATGTCCTTAAAGGAAAGGATTAGAACGTTTAACTTTTTCTTGTTAATTCCTTTTCTTTTATGAGTTTTTAGTCTATTGAAAAGATGTATTACAGTTTCAACAATTTCAAGTTTCTTTAAACTAAAGAGTTCAAAAGGAACTCTTAATAGCCCGTCTATGAGAGAGAATTTGGATCCATCTTTTTCATTCCAAAGTATTTCTTTTTCTAAAATCTTGTAGTTTAATTTTCTTGCAACTAACAAAAGGTTTACATCAAAAGTCCATCCAGTATTTGAAAGTTTTCTGGCAATATTTTTTGCGACTTCGCTTTTAAATATCTTAACAGCACATTGTGTATCTTTATAAGGAAGGTCAAATAATACAGAAACAATAAGATTATAAAATTTACTTAAGATATGTCTTTTTAAAGTCATTGATTTAATTTTTCTTTCTGCAATTACCCCATCCGAAGACTTAGTTTCTTTAATAAAGTTATAAAGTTTTAGAACTTCGCTTGGACTTACTGAACCATCCGCGTCAATATAAGAAACGTACTCACCTTTTGACATAAGAAATCCCAAAGAAACTGCCCCACCCTTACCTGAAGCATATTTTGTTTCTAAAGCTTTAATAAACGGATACTTTTTGCTATATTCTGAAATGATTTTTAGTGTTGAGTCAAAAGTATTGTTAACTACTACAATTATTTCTATTTCATTACTAAGTTTTTGGCCAGCAAAAAAAGAACCGTATGTTTTCAAGGTCCTATTTATTCTTTTCTCTTCGTTTTTTGCTGGTATAACTATTGATAATTTCATATTTATTCCTATTTAAGCCTATAACAATTGTTATGGACTTAAAAAGACGGGCAAGCGTGTCAAGGAGAGGTCCTTAAAACGCTTGCCCTATGGCAGATCAAACTAACTAAACTACGACGGCCGAGGTGTCACCACAAATGTGGCGGTGACAGGATTTCCGGCAAGGTCAACAGTGTACTGATCTGAATCGGCAGTGATGCCCCAATTCAGACCGCGGTTGACCGCGAGGTTGACGTTGTCCTTGATTCGGAAAATTAGCATTGAGCCGGCCTTGACCGTCCCCAAATCTACCGCTTGGTAGTTGTGCGGGAGAAGCTGGGGAATCAGATCGCCGTGACGATCTGTCTCAATACCGCGGGTACCCATAACTTGCCTCAAGAACTTGTCGGAAGGCTCGGTTTGAGTCACCGAACCAACTTTCAAGAGAGACAAAAGATCAACGGGCGTTCCGCCAAGCGGATAATATCCGGCTTCAATCAGTTCGTCATCCGGTGCCACCTTAAGTAGCACTGCGCGCGGAAAGTCGACGAAAAAGGTGATAACGAAAACTGCACCATCGCCGGGATTCCGTACGCTGGCCAAAAGATTTCCCGAGGCCGGAAGATTCCCATTTAGGACAAATTACCCATCCGCCACAAACGGAGTCGCTGTGGACGTGGGATTTGCCGTGGGGGTAGTCGGCTGGGTAGCGGTGAGTGTCGGCGTCACAGTGGCCACGGGCACGTCGGTCGGAACAGGAGTTTCGGTCAATTGCGCCTTGGCCGTGAGCGTGGATTCAACGGCACTATCAACGTCCATCGGAACCGTGGCCGGAGGTTCGGTGACTTCACTACCACCGGTGTCCGGCGGAGGGGTTCCCTGAGGCAAAACACCAACCTGCTGGTCGGTGCCTCCACAAGCCGAAAC
>MEVN01000024.1 GCA_001772985.1 candidate division WWE3 bacterium RIFCSPLOWO2_12_FULL_36_10
TCCACAAATCAAAAGTATATATATTTTCTCCATTTATAAACGAAAATCCATTGCCCATATGAACATCTAGATCCAAAACAACAATCTTTTTCTTTGATATTTGTTTTTTCAAATCATAAATTGCTGTACCTAAACTATTTATCGGACCAAAACCAAAAGCCTGAAAGGGGGTTGTATGATGTCCAACATCCGAAATTAAAATGCTCAAATTATCCCCGTTTATTAAATTTAATACCGCGGACTTAGTTGCCAAAGCTTCGTTATAACAAACAATTGGAAGCCAAGGTTGCCAAAAAACTCCGGAACTTTCAATTAAGGCTTCTCTATTTTTACCTGTTAAAAGTGATTCTACAAAATCACGAGTATGAAATGTTAACAAAAATTTACTATTAATACTTGTTTCGTCTGTAATTTGAATTAGTTTTGAATATTTCTTATCTAATTCTTTATAAAGTTCGTACATCTTCCAAAAAGAGTCGAGTTGATAAACCCGACCATCTCTTGAAATATGCGTCAAATTCTCTTTTTTCGCCGGATAGAAAAATTTCACATCAGGATTTTAACATTTAATTTACTCTAAGTCATTGTACAAGGATTCTGGTGAATATTAAGAAGAAATCATCGCTATAAACCAATTTCCAATTAGGATCAATTACTCTTGCCTCTAAAAACTGCTGGCCCCATGGAGTTAAATCGTTTCTATAAAAATAAATTACATTAAAGTTATATTTATTAAGCTCTTTTTGCCAAAGTTCATCAACTTCTTGTACGGCAATGTATTCCTCCGAAAAAAACTTTGTCGAGTAGGCTTCCGGTCTATTATCAACAAAAACCTTCTCGTCTGGGAAAAGTCCATAAATCAAATATCCTCCATTGTCATAATTATTAAAGATCGGACCTTTTAGTTTATTCTCTTCAAAGAACTTCAACGAATTTAGCATTCCCGGCAATATACCAAAGCCAAAATTACTTTTAATCGGTGAATAAAGGCTGTTTTTGAAAAACAAGTTTAAGGCAAGAAAAGAACCACATAACAACAAGATTGATTTATTTAATTTTACCAATGACAGGCCTGGGAATCTTTTAGTAAATACTTGATTTAATAGAAATGTAAAACCAATAATTGAGAAATAACCAAAGAAGGGGATTAGTCTAATAAATTTCCAGGAAGCTAAACCGAAAATCAAAGCCGGTAATATATAAATTAAACCCTTTTTTATAGCTTTAAAGTCGTCAAATACGCAATAAATCAGCAGTAACGCGAACAACACAAAAATACTCATGAATAAAAATAAAATAGGTTGGGGAAATAGGTTTTGCATAAATAAAACCGATTGATTTTCAACTATTCTATATCCATAACTTTTTAATATATTAAAGGGAAAAAGTACTGTGCTAAGTCCAAAAGGATTAATAAAAAGTGCAGTAACTTGAGAAACAATAATTAACAAATAGTTTTTGGCATTCTTTCTTGAACTAACGAGGTCATCAAATAGGAAAATGGATGTTATTAATAAACCAGCAGGAAAAAAGATGTGAATATTCACCCATAAAACTTGAATCAGAAATGACAATAATAAAACGAACTTAATCTTTATCTTCTTTTCTTTAAATAAGTAAAAAATATTAAACAGCAGTCCCATAAAAAGAGCGCTAATTATTTCGGGTCTAATTTCAACTCTATATGAAACAAGTGGCATACTTAAAATAATTGAAAATATTGTTATGGTTGAATTTATTCTTTTATAAACAGGGTAAGAAAATGTAAGGTACACTATAAAGGCCATAATAAAGTAAGCGAATGAAATACCAATAAACCCGGACAATCTATAAATGATATAAACAATTGGTCCAAAACCCCAATGGTGATTAATTACTTTAAATTCAGGATTTGTATATGAATAAAAATTCGTGGATATTGGCTTTAACGTAGAAAAAAAGAGTTCGCCGTTTTTTAAATGTCGTCCAAGGTCGGCGGTTGCAAGATTAATCTTTTGGATAAAAAATAGTGAAGTAAATAGTAGAACCGCAATTAATAATAAGGTGTCTTTTTTAATTCGCATTGTTTAAATGTTAGTTTACGAAGTCCTAAACATCAATGGTGTTTTGATGTAATATTATTTTGATGAAATTAAATCCCAACTACATGAGAAATATTGTCTTTGGTGCAGAAGATAGTTTAGTTTCAACAACCGGGGTACTCTTTGGGATAGCAACCTCATCGGCCAGCAGATCGTCTATTTTAGTAACAGGACTTGTTTTAATAGCTGTCGAGTCTATTTCAATGGGCGCAGGAGCATTTTTGTCGGAATCGTCTGAACATGAAATTACTGCAAAAAAAGTTCACAAGGATTCTACAATAGTTGACGGAATCTTAATGTTTTTTTCTTATTCTATTACCGGATTTTTAGTACTTTTACCTTATCTAATTACAAACATTAAAACAGGGAAATTTCTTTCTGTTCTTGTTGCATTAAACTCACTTTTCCTACTAGGATTTTTACCGAAAAAAAGTATAAGATCAGCTTTTAGAATGCTTATTGTTGCGGGACTTGCTCTTTTTGCAGGTTATGTTATTGGCGCCTCATTTGAAACTTTATAGCAAACCGCATATAATTTAAGTATAAATGACTAAAATTTCACCCAGAAATAATTTTACTGTTGTTGTTTTGTTGCCTATTGTTTGGGTTATGTTGTCTACCGCTTTAGCCCTGTCTTTATCGTTATATTTAATTTTTAACTCAGGAAAATTTAAAGAAAAAGGTGTTATTTATTCTGTTTACGCAGCAAAACCACTGGTACTTGGAGATTCAACTTCGTCAATTGGTTCATCTGACTCAAGATCATCAAGTTTAAATCAATTAATGGAAGCTTATGATTGCCCTTTAGCAGGCTTTGGGGATAAATTCGTGTCCGAAGCGGAAAAAAATGGCATACCTTACTGGTTTGTAGCTGCAATTTCGTTTCAAGAATCTAATTGTGGGCGAAAAATACCAAGTGATTCATACAACGCTTGGGGGTACGGTATATACGGAGGAAAAGTACACAAATTTGATTCATGGGAAGATGGCATTGCAACAGTTTCATTGGCATTAAAGAAATATTATTTTGATCAAGGGTTAAACGAGCCTTGCGAAATAATGAAAAAATATACTCCTCCATCAAACGGATCGTGGTGCGATGGGATTGAATTTTTTAAAGATAAAATTTTAAACTTTAAAACCCCGCTATAGAATAAGGTTTCACCCACCTGCCTGCGCAGACAGGGTTCCACCCAAAATTGTATGATAAAATTATATAGTTAGTAGCTCGGGCGAGTGGCGGAATTGGCATACGCGTACGGCTTAGGACCGTATCCGAAAGGGTGTGGGTTCAACTCCCACCTCGCCCACCATATGACTTAGTGAGCATAGCGAATTTAGTCAGATGGGGTGCAATAGCGAAGCGAATTGCCACCAAAATATACTATGACAAATGAAATAAAAGAAGCACATCATGATCTGGAATTCGCAGTACCTACTAGTTCGGATGAAAAAGATAAAGACAATTTAAGATTTGTTATGTTAAGCGAGATGGGGGAAAAGGAAAAAGAAGAATTTAGACAAAAGGTAGAAAGATCAAAAGGTACAATTCAAGTTTGGATTCATATTCATTATATGGAACACACGGAAATAAATGACCCCAATAAAGAGAGTTTATTGGAATACAGATATTTAAGGGATAGAGTTATCTCATCAAGCACCGAAGCGATGCCAATTGTTTCCTTTATTGAAACCCCTCCGGGATTTGAAGACGAGGTAGAACAAAATCGACTTGTATATTCAAAATTGACGCAAGGCTTGATCTATGTAGTACCAACATTTCAAGGCACATCGGTTCCTTGCATAGTTGATAGAGACGATACTTGGGCGAAATACCATAAAACAGAAGTTGATAATTGGGATGTTGTTGGCGGAATTTTTGCGGAACTTGGTGTTAAAAAAATAATTATTAGAGGTAGGAATTTGGACTTTCGAGAAGTTGAGTCGGAAAATTTCACTCTTGCCCAAGATATTTATAGCCAAATTGAAAGATTGGATACCACAAGTGCTATTAGTATCCCAGACCAATGCTTAGGAAACGCCATTGTTCAACTTAAAGCAAGGGGGTTTGAGATTCTTCCTTCAAGAGTTACATTTCCAAAAAGAATAAATAGAATTATTTAACAATCCACCCAGAACGTATTAACTCTTCTCTAGTTCTTTTCAGTTCTTCCTCATCGTACTTTCCAAGTATTCCCATTAATTGACTAAAAGTAACTTCTACATCGGATTGTTGCGATATGTCGTAAATTTTAAATGTTTTTTCGGTTGAAAACTTAACACCTGTGGATTTCTCATATTCTGCTAGTCTTTGAGAAACGAATTGTCTACAATGAAATAAGTTATCTACAACATGTGCCTTAAGAGGCGGTGCCATGTAACCTTCAAAACTTGTAGGGTTAACCCCAAAACTATCGGCAACTATTTTTCCATAGTTATATGCTTGCATCTCTTCATTCAAATTTACAGACAAATCGTGCAGCGATCTTGTTAGATAGTTTTCGAAATCTTCAACACTTTTGTATGGATATCTGTAACCTGGTAATCTATCTCTAATATATTTTTCCGATCTACTTACATATTCCCTTGATAAAACGTGTCCTAGTTCGTGCGCAACTCCACATAATGCCAGATCTCCATTATTCTCAACCCAAGAAACATCAAACCCAACTCTAGTTTCTAGCAAACTACCAACATCTTCATCCCAGTACATACTTCCTCCATACATATTTTTACCCTTCCCAATCTCGTTATAAATAACTAATTTCCTTGGAAGCAATTTTCTCATGTTAACATTTCCATCTACAAATATAGTGGGGTGTACCCCGTATAGTAAGAAGATATTCTGA
>MEVN01000025.1:0-4452 GCA_001772985.1 candidate division WWE3 bacterium RIFCSPLOWO2_12_FULL_36_10
CTTGACAAAACAAAAAGCAAATCCGAAAGTCTATTCAAATACCTAGCAACACTTTCGAATTTTTTTGATTTGTCTGATTTTATATAACCAACTAGCAACCGTTCAGCTCTTCTGCATACAGCACGAGAGATATGCGCTTTCACCGCATCATCAGTACCTGACGGTAATATGAAATTAACCAATTTTGGAAGTTTAGAATCAACCTCGTCAATGCATTTCTCAAGATATATAGTTTTTTTATCAAATTCCTTAAATTGCGCAGTCTTGGCTTTAGTATTACAAATTAAAGATCCAATATAAAATAGATCATTTTGAACCGTAACCAAAATTTCTCTTACTCTCTTGTACTTAATTCCTGAAGAAAAACCCAAACTAGAATTTATCTCATCTAACGACCCAAGAATATCAAATACCTTCTCGCTCTTTCCCACTCTTTCTCCGCTAAAAAGTGATGTGGCTCCTTTATCGCCGGTTTTTGTATATATCGACATTCATCTAACACAAATTAAATCCGCAGGTGTAGCACTTAGAACAGCCTTCTTCTTTAATTAGTGAAGTGTTTCCACACTCAGGACACAAATCCATGTGAGAAAAAACCGAAACTTCGGGACTTTTTTCTTCAACTATATTTGACCCGTTTTGTTTAACACTTATATTAAATTCGTCTGCCAAAACTTTAGCTACAGCATCAGGAACAGAGCTTACTCTATCATGGCCAAAACCTACAGACCTTGCACCTCCAATACCAATCATTTGTACTATCATTTCCTTAATAGTTTCTAGCCTATTGTCGGATGCTCTCAACCAGCCGGAAATAAGCCTGCCTAAAGCCTCGGACAATGCAGTGATATCGCTTCCTGCCTTACCAACCGACACAAACACTTCAAAGGGTTGATTGTTAGTATCTTTATTAATCGTTACAAAAGCCTTTCCCTGTGGAGTCCCAAGCTTGTAAGTACTTCCAACTAATTTATACCCCCTTTGCGCAGGAACAGCGGATATCGAAGCCGGTTTCTTTTTATCCATAGTTTCTTTTGTCTCTAAAACAACTTCGCTTCTGCTTCCGGTAACATAAACAGTTAAACCTTTGCATCTATTCTTCCATCCAAGCATATACACCGAAGCCACGTCGGCCTCAGTTGCGTTGGCAGGAAAATTGCAGGTTTTTGATATTGAATTGTCAATAAAAGCTTGAATACTTGCCTGCATCATTATATGTTCTCGTGGTGTTATATCAGCAGAAACTACAAACACGTTTCTGATACTCTCAGGAAGTTCCTCTATGCTTTGACAAGTTCCGGTTAACACAATTTTATCTATGATTTTTGCTCTTTCGGCCGGATCAAGGTTTAGTTCGGATAAAGCTTTCTCAAACATAGGGCTTACATACGTTAAGGTTAATTTCTCTTGATCTCCTGCGGCCTGATAAACATTTCGGTTGTAAGCGAGAGCAAATGCCGGCTCACATCCGTAACCTTCTATTCCAGCCACTGTAGAAATTGTACCGGTTGGGGCTACTGTAGTTTGAGCTGCGTTTCTAATCCCATATTTTTTTAGATCTAAAACTATTTCATTCCAATCAAGAACTGGCATTTTAAAGTCTAATTCGTATGGCTTTAAAGGAATTGGGAATTGCCACACCATGTTGTCGGGATCGTAAATACTTCCTTTAATTTTTAGGAACGGTCCTCTCTCTTTTGCAAGTCTTATTGAGGTCTTCATTGAATGAAACCTCATAAACTCAGCGACCTGTGCTGAAAATTCATGCGCTTCTTCACTTCCGTATCTTATTCTCATAGAATACATAAGATCAGCCAGTCCCATAAATCCAAGTCCAATTCTCCTACAATCAAACGCAGCTTTTTGTAATTCCGGAACCGATGGAACATATTTGTTCGCAGTTACTACGTTGTCTAAAAACCTAGTTGAAAGTTCAATGCTCTCTCGAAACAATCCCCAATCTAAATTGCCGTCAGTATCAACATGCTCAAGCAAATTAATTGATCCTAAGCAACAGTTTTCGTAAGGACCAAGCCACTGCTCGCCACAGGGATTTGTTGCCTTTAATTCATACAAATGTGGAACGGGATTTGACCTGTTAGCCTCGTCAATAAATAGTACTCCCGGTTCTCCGTTTTTATGCGCGTAACTTACAATCATATTAAAAATATCCCTAGCTTTTGGAGATTCAACAATTTCGTTAGTGTGAGGATCAATAAGTTCATATGTTGTATCTTGTTCTACAGCCTTCATAAACTTATCCGTAACAGCAACCGAGATATTAAAATTGGCAACTTCTCCTTCTTCAGACTTACATTTTATAAAGTCCCTAATATCCGGATGATCTACCCTAAGAACCGCCATATTAGCCCCACGTCTGGCCCCACCCTGCGCCACTTCGTTAAACGCTTTATCATAAACCGACAAAAATCCAACAGGCCCGGTAGCCTTACCACCACTGCTCACAACTCTTCCTCCCTTTGGTCTTAAATCAGAAAAAGAAAAGCCATTCCCCCCACCTACTTGCTGAATTAATGCCGCAACCCTTAATGTTGAAAAAATTCCATCTGAGCCTTTTCCCAAATCATCGGAAATGGGAAGTACAAAACATGCAGCAAGTTGTCCTAGAGGAGTTCCGGCTCCCGTAAACGTAGGTGAATTTGGAAAAAATCTTTTTGTTGTGAGTAAATTATAAAATTCTATTTTTGATGTTTCTAAATCAGAATAAGGAGCATCGGGCTGTGCTATAACCTCAGCAATTCTCTCAAACATTTGTTCAATAGTTTCTGAGGGTTTGCCGTCTATTCCACGCCTTAAGTATCTTTTTTCAAGAACGGTTTTAGAGTTTGGGGAAAGCTTAATATCTTTATTTTTATAAACTTTTACGGAAGAATCTTTATCGCTTATCGGTTCTAACCAATTCATAGGCAGAAGATTCAAAGGACGGCAACTTTACACTGCCAGTTAAAATTGTCGGCCTGCGAAACTTTAAAATAATTTTCTAATGCGAACCTTTACAATATCATTTAATCACACGTTTTGTTAGCAAGCAATACTTTTGAGTGCGAATTATCTTCTTAAGTATGCTGGGATATCGTAGGTCTTGTCATAATCGGTGTCCATTTCATTTACTGGTTGGTCATTTTTTTCATCTTTCTTTTCTTTGTTTTCTTGATTAGTTTTGTTTCTGGCAAAATCGAGTCCAAGTTTAGACTTTAACGAGCTGTCAAATCCGGTCGCAATTACAGTAATTTTTATCTGATCAGAAAGTTTTTCGTCAATAGCGGTTCCAAAAATTATATTTGCATCAGCACTTGCGGCTTCTCCAATAATTCTGGCAGCCTCATCTACTTCTTTCATACTCATATCAGAACCACCTACAATATTAAAAAGTATACCTGTTGCTCCTTCTATAGATAATTCCAACAACGGTGACGATATTGCTGCTTTTGCTGCCATTTTTGCCCTTCCTTCGCCACTTCCCATACCAATTCCCATAAGAGCTGATCCGGCATCCTTCATAATTGTCCTTACATCTGCAAAGTCAACATTAATTAAGCCGGGCATAACAATTAAGTCAGAGATACCCTGCACTCCCTGATTTAAAACGCTATCCGAAACTCTAAAGGCATCAAGAATAGACATTTTTTCGTCAGCTATTTCTAATAATTTTTGATTTGGAATTATGATCAAAGCGTCAACTTCATTTTTTAAAAGTGAAATTCCTCTTTCTGCGTTTTCCTTTCGTTGAGCGCCCTCAAAATCAAAAGGTTTTGTAACAACTCCAACGGTTAGAGAGCCTAACTCTCTGGCAATTGAAGCAATAATTGGAGATGCGCCTGTTCCCGTACCGCCACCCATTCCAGCAGTTATAAAAACCATATCAGAACCTTCAAGATTTGATTTAATTATTTCTTTTGATTCCTCCGCAGCCCTTAAACCAACATCGGGATGCGCTCCTGCCCCAAGTCCTTTTGTTATTTCCTGACCAATCGGAATTTTAACCGCAGCTTTGCTCATAGAAAGAGCTTGAGAATCCGTATTTATTGCAATAAACTCCACACCTTGAATTTGTTGGGATTCAATCATAGTGTTTATAACATTACATCCGGCGCCACCAATGCCAATTACTCTTATTTTCGCAAATTTTTCTATCTCAGGTTTAATAAACAAATTTACCTTTACTTAAAATGAAACTAAGTCTTCTTTCGAATTATTTTAGGGCAGAAAAGATTTGAGCTTGCCAAAAAATTTAGGCAAGATAGAGCTGATTTTACCTCTACTTTTATCAAAAGACAAGGAGGTAGTACTTTTTACTAATTTTGAACCGTAAATAATAGAACCAATAGTTGCGGAGAAAGCCGGCCCTTCAATTTCATCTATAAGACCTGTTACACCTTTAGGATAACCTATTCTAACCGGCATCTTTAACACACTTTTTGCAATTCTTTC
>MEVN01000025.1:4486-5203 GCA_001772985.1 candidate division WWE3 bacterium RIFCSPLOWO2_12_FULL_36_10
ACAATTCCGGCAGGAATCTTTCCTACTAATTCACTTTTCTTAATTTCAATCTCAATAAGTTTAAATATTTCTGTTAACCGAACGTCGATTATTTCGTATAAAAGTTTTTTTTGAATTGTATTTGACTCCAAACCGTAGCCTGTAACGTCAATTACATCATTTCTCTTATCAGAACTTTGAATCATAAAATCACCTTTTTCTTCACTTAATCTAAGCTTTATTTTTTCTGCGACCTCCATATTTGCCCTAAAACCTATTGTTGCAAGATCGTTAGTCACATGCCTTCCGCCAATAGGAATAACTGAAGAAAAAATCGGACTTCCATCGTAAAAAGAAATAAGAGAAGTTGTTCCTCCTCCTATGTCTACTAGTAAAGTTCCAAGTTCTTTTTCTGTATCAGTTAAAACGGCTTCCGAGCTTGCCACACCAACATAAACCATGTCTTCAACGTTAACACCAACTTGAGATATACATTTGGCTAAAGTTTTCATTGCGGTAGCAGAACCGTGAATTACATTAGTTTCTACTTCGAGTCTAATTCCTGACATACCAACAGGATCGCGAATTCCATCTTGCGAATCAACAATAAAATCTCTTGGAATTACATGTATTATTTCTCTTTCTGACGGCAGGGAAACAGCTTGCGCAGCCTCAGTTACTCTGGAAACGTCTTCAATGCCTATCTCTGCACCTTGATGTGAAACCGCAACTACTCCA
>MEVN01000026.1 GCA_001772985.1 candidate division WWE3 bacterium RIFCSPLOWO2_12_FULL_36_10
AGTAGGAAACACAATGACTTATATTGTGTCTTTGGCAAACCTGAGTGCCGAACCGCGCTCAACTTACGCTGACCTGGATTTTCTTGATGCCGGTAAGGTTGTTGATGTGCAGGTAAGTGCTGGAAGGTGGATGCTTCTATCGGGAAATGTAATTCATTGGTACCCCTATCTTGGAGTGCCTATATTTCCCGGAAGCAACATCAAAATCGTTGTTACTTTTATCCCGACTAAGCCCGGTCGTTACGAGAACAGATTTGTAGTTAACGGTATGTCGGGCGCTTGGATTGATCCGAATTTGAGCAATAACGAGGTTAATTTATATTTGAATGTTAGAAAGTAGTTTATCTGGGGCGGAATCGCATTGCTTCTTGGATGCGGTTCCGCTTTTTTTTATGATATAGTTTAAAAATGCAAATAATTGTAGGACTTGGAAATCCCGGTGATAAATATATTAAAACTAAGCACAACACCGGATTTATAATATTAGACTCTCTATCACGTCAGTATAACTTAGAATGGCATGATGAAACAAAATTTGACTCGTTATTATCTAAGCATGAGGAACTAATTTTATGCAAACCCCAAACGTTTATGAATAATTCCGGCGATGCGGTTTCTAGGATAATGAACTTTCACAAACTAAATTTAGAAAATTTAATAATTGTTCACGATGATGTAGATTTAGATTTTGGCGTCACTAGATTTGGGAGAAAAATAGGTTCTGCAGGACATAAAGGTGTTGAAAGTATTATAGAAAAACTTGGAAGTAATGATTTTTGGCGAATTAGGATTGGAATCGGACGACCTATAGACACGCGATTAGACGTAGAAAATTATGTTTTAAGCGAGTTCGCACCCGAAGAAATTGAGAAAATTAATAACATCTCTATTGAGGAATTTATTAAACAGTCTAGAATGTAATCTGCCTATGTTTTATACAAAATACAGACCACAGAAATTTAGCGAAATTTCAAAGCCAAACGACACCGCTTTTGCCTTGATGAATCAGTTAAAATCGGAAAAAACAGTTCACGCATATTTATTTATCGGCTCTCGTGGAACCGGTAAAACTACAACCGCAAGAATTTTAGCAAAATCTTTAAACTGCAAAAACTTAACTAAAGACGGCGATCCGTGTGGAAAATGTGAGTTTTGCGAACCAGGAGCAATTGATCTAATTGAAATTGACGCAGCCAGCAACAGAGGCATTGATGATATTAGAGAATTGCGCGAACGAGTTGGCTTAATGCCGGCTCGTGGGGAATTCAAAACATACATAATAGACGAAGTTCACATGTTAACTTCCGAAGCCTTTAACGCTTTATTAAAAACTTTAGAAGAACCGCCAAAACACGTTGTTTTTATTTTATGTACAACAGAAGGAGCAAAAGTTCCTGAAACAATTAAATCAAGATGTCAGGTTTTTAAGTTTAAACGGGCGACAGTTAGTCAAATTGTTGAGCGACTTAAAGAAATTAGCAAGAAAGAAAAGATTAAGATAGAGGAAGGTGCGTTGAGAAAGATAGCAGAATCGGCTTCGGGTGGATTTAGAGATGCGGAAACTTTATTACAGCAAGTTTCTGAGGGTGGTTTGGATGTTGAATCTTTTGTTGGATCAACTGTTAGAAAAAACCATATTAAATTTGTTGGAATTTTGTTAAGTCGTGATTGTAAAAAAGCGATTGAGTTTGTAAATAAAGTTTTTGATGATGGAACCGATTTATATACTTGGACTGCTGAGCTTGTTAAATATTTAAGAGATTTAATGTTTGTAGTATCCGGAGTTAGGGAAGGACTTTTGGATGTTACACAAGAAGAGTTTTCTCAAATGGAAGACCAGGCAGGGAAATTAAACTCCGCAGATATAGTGATTTTGGTTGAAGCCTTTAATAAAGCATTAAACGATATAAAGGGTAGTTTTATTACTCAACTTCCTGTAGAAATTGCAATCGTAACTTACTGTGGGGAAACTGAAAATGAACAAAATAATCCTGAAAGTTTTGGAAGTGGCGGTAGTAGTTCGTTACAAAGGGGTGAGAAATTATCAAACGAAAAATACTCTAGTGCTAAATATCCAAACGGCAAAAATATTAATTTTGATGAGATTGTTGAAAGATGGCAGGAAGTTGTGAAGGTAGCAGTTCAATACAACCATTCAGTTCAGGCGTTATTAAAGGCTACAAGACCGGTTGGGGTAAAAGATGGAAGGGTAATTCTTGAAGTGTTTTATGCTTTTCATAAAGAAAGGCTGGAAAGTCCTAAAAATAGGGAAATAGTAGAAAAAGTACTTGAAGATATTTTTGAGAATTCTATTGGTATTGTATGCGTTTTGGGCGATATAAAGCCAAAGACTTCAAGCAAGGTGGAAACCGGAGAATTGACTGATTATAATGTTATCGCGACTAACACAAGTCCTGCGGATATAGATATTTTTGACGGAAACCTGCCCGCGTAGGCAGGTTTGCCGATATGAGAATTCCAAAACCAATTTTAAATTTAATAGAAGCATTTGAGCGACTTCCCGGAATAGGTCCAAAAACGGCTCAAAGACTAACTTTTTATTTACTTCACTTTCCGGTTGAAGAAATTGAAAGCTTTGCAGACGCTCTAAAAAATCTAAAAAGCTCAACAAAAATTTGTTCGGTTTGTAAGATTGTTGATGAAACTGATCCTTGCAGTATTTGCGAAGACAAAGCTAGAGATGAAGATATAATTGTAGTAGTTTCAAACCCACTTGACGTTTTTGCCTTTGAAAAAGTTGGATTTAAAGGAAAGTACCACGTATTACATGGAATTATTGATCCGTTAAACAACATTGGCCCCGAAGAATTATTTATAAATGATTTAATAAAAAGAATTAAGTCTGGCCCTGCTTGCGCGGGCAGGATGGAAATAGTTTTAGCAACAAACACAGGAATGGAAGGGGAGTCTACCGCGATGTATATTTTAAAATTGATTAGAAACAGTGGGTTTAGCGAAGAGGAGGTAAAAATTACCCGTATTGCTCGTGGAATTCCGGTTGGCGGGGACATTGAATACGCGGATGACGTAACGTTAACTCAATCTTTTCAAAACAGGCTAGTTTATTAGTGTGCGCTTCTCAAAATACATCCTGTAGCGCGACAGAAAACTTTTTGATACAATCAGGTTATGGCACTTCAACTATATAACTCGCTAACAAGAAAAGTAGAAGACTTTATACCTATAAACCCTAATCTTGTTACCATGTATGTTTGTGGACCAACAGTTTACGACTTTGTTTCAATCGGAAATTTTAGAACTTACACCACAGGCGACCTTTTATTTAGAGTTCTGTCTGAAAATGGGTACAAAGTTAAATATATTATGAATTTAACTGATGTTGGTCACTTAACCGGAGATAATTTAGGCGATGCGGATTCCGGCGAAGATCGAATTGAAATGTCTGCTGAAAAAGAAGGAAAAAGCTCACGCGATATTGCTAACTTTTATATTCAGGATTTTATTAAGAATTACGAAAGGCTTGGACTTAAAAAGCCAGACAAATTTACAAAAGCCACAGACTATATAAAAGACCAGATTGAGCTTATTAAAATGCTTGAAAGAAAAGGTTTCACGTATAAAATTACGGATGGGTTGTATTTTGACACCTCAACTTACAAAGATTACGGCAAATTATCCGGCATGAAAGAAAACGAATCAGGTGATGGGGCACGAATTGAACCAAACCTAGAAAAAAAGAACCCTCTTGACTTTGCTTTATGGAAATTTTCACCAAAGGATAAAATGAGGTGGCAGGAATGGGATTCTCCGTGGGGAAGGGGATTTCCCGGCTGGCATATTGAGTGTTCCGCTATGATTTTAACTGAGCTTGGAGAAAATATTGATATTCATGCAGGCGGTGAGGATTTGAGAATGATTCATCACCAAAATGAAATTGCCCAAAGTGAGTGCGCCACGGGTAAAAAGTTTGCTAGTTATTGGGTTCATACAGCTTTTCTGCAAGTAGACGGAGGGAGAATGGGGAGAAGTATTGGAAACGCTTATACACTTCCTGATATTGAAGCAAAAGGCTTTACTCCGGCTGCTTTAAGATATTTTTATATGGGCGCCCATTACAGAAAGAAATTAAATTTTACTTGGGAAGCCCTGCAAAATGCCCAAAATGCCGTGAAAAAATTATATGATTTAGTTGGAACTTACGAAGAATCAAAAGATGCGGTTTTAGCGATTGACTTTTTAGACAAGTTTAACGAAGCCTTAAATGATGATATTAATATGCCGGAAGCTTTGGCGGTAGTTTGGGAGTTAGTAAAAAGTGAGGTTGCCGAGAGTTCAAAAATTACAACTCTGCTTAAGTTTGACGAAGTTTTAGGCTTGGGGATAGAAAATTATGTAGGTTTTGAAATTCCTGTTGAGATTGAAAATTTAGCTAGGGTAAGAACACAATACAGAAAGAGTGGAATTTGGGACAAGGCCGATTTAATAAGACGTGAAATTGAATCAAAGGGCTATTTGGTTGAAGATGTGGCTGATGGATTTAGAATTAAACGCAAAGTTTGAGGCTTTAATAGCTAATTTACTCAACTTTTTTCCAAATCACTGAGTATCCGCTAAAAAACTGTTTCAAATTTATTAAAAATTTAGGTTCGTACACAAAATTTTCTGAAGGAAACAAATCGTTGTCAGTACCCTGTAAGGTTCTTTGGAAGTTGAATACGTCCGCTGAGTAAACGCCATTTAAGTTTAACGTTTTTGTTGTTTGACCTTCGATTAGATCGTAGGCGGTATTGAAAGTGCCGTCCGCGAAAATTGCTACCTTTACGGTGTCAACAGCCTTTGCTATATCAACTTTTCCCTTGACAATAAAAAGAGCAGTAGAAGTATTTCCTGTTGAAATATTCACGGAGATTTTCAGATCTCCGTTAACAAAGATTATTTGATCGTGCGTTGTTGAACCGTATGATTTGGCTGGAAATGTAGTGTTCTTTATCTCAAAATTTCCGTTGACAAAGAATATTCCGCTTTCGTTAGTAAGATAAGTTACTTGAGTTTTTGTGTCTGTTAAATCCCAGAGCCTTTGGTAGTTGAATTCTTCAATCGGCAGTGAGCCGGTTACTTTCCAATCTTTTGTGGAAGTGAAAAAATCAATACTGCTTCCACCCGCTTCAATAAGACCGTCTGTATTATCACCAACCGGTTCGGATATCATATCGATATTGTAGTTTGACCGCACGTTGGCGCCACCCCTTGATTTAATCCAAGGTCCGTTTATACAAAGATCTTTTGTATCTGCATTTCCCGCCATGTCCTCAGAATAAAACCTTACTATTTTACAGATCTTCCAATTACTGTTGCAAAAATCGGTTTTTTGCGTTATTAAGTACGCGGATGTTGATCCGGGAGTGAAAGGCGGTGAAAAAAGTGATGCCCATTGGTTGGGTTGCCACGCGCTGTTACATCCCAAAAGATTTGAAAATCTGCCGAAAGTGGGATTTAGTTCAGTACGGTATTGGTATTTGTCTGTAAAAGTTGATAATCCGGAAGTTTGATCTTCTACATTTGTATAAACGTAAAGTTCATGGTTTGATCCGAAAAAACCTCTAAATGCTCCGGAGTCATGCCAATTTCCCGGCGCAGTTATATCGGATTTAAAAGTTATGCAGTTTTTTTTAGGATTTGAAGTACAGGAATAGGTTTCAGTATTTAACGCATTGTCTGCGCTGTAATATTCAAAAATGTGATTTGTATTGTCAGTGCTTATAGTTGTAGATGTTCTCGCTGTATTTGTAGATGAATTTATTACAGCAGCATCCGCCCAAAGAGTTCCGGGTCCTGACAATCCTACGTCCATGTACACTCCTACCGCGCTATCAACATTTACAATAAAATCCAAGTACACTCTTGTCCACCCTACAGTTCCTGTAACAGTACTACTTTGGTTAATTAATGTGTCAACATAGCCTCCGTTTCCGTCTGGTGTTACAGCGTAAACTTTAAAATATGCCAAGCCTGTAACACCGGTAGTTTTTAACCAAACTGAAGCCGACATGTTGTCAAAAGGAGTTGTTACAGAAAACGCGTTCTTATTATTTATACCATGCCAAGTGCCGGCGGTTGTTACCATTTTCGCGGAAGAAGTTTGATATCCGGTTAAATACTGCGAAGTGTCTTGCGAATAAGTACCTTCGGGGTCTGAAACAGTTGCTTCCCAGCTTGCCAAGCCCGAAGTTGTTGATCCCGAGGTTTCAAATGAGGGATTTGGAGCTAAATTTAAAGAATTATCAAAACTTGCTTTTTGCCATACGCCGGAATCTATTCTGTAGTTAATTTCTTTTATCCCGCTATCTAAGTCAGTAGCCTCAAGATTAAAAGTAACAGGAGAAACATACCAATTATTTTTTCCGTCAGGAGATGCGGGAGTTTGAGTTACGGTTGTAACGGGCAAAATGGTATCTGTAGCCAAAGTTTTTAAAGGAAACAATAAAGTTGCTGTTAGAAGCAAAGCTGGCGTTAAATATTTAAATTTAGGCATTGAATAAAGTTTATCATAGTTTTGAAGGATCCGATCTAGATCCGATCTCCAAAAACCACTGACAAATTGCAGTAATGTATGACTTCGTTTTTCAAAGGTTCGACCCCGAACCTAACTTGTTGTATAATGGTGGTAATACCTAAGAGGAGAGAGAAATGAGAGCAATGCTTGTTAGGATTGTTATTTTGGCGGTAAGTTTAGCTGTCTCAGTTTTGCAGGCGCATTTTTCTGTTAGAGTTTTATGGGCGACAGTTCTTTTTGTGGCCAGTACTGAGTATCTAGTAATGTTTTGGCATCGTTTATCTTTATCCGCAAGATTAGAGAATAAACTTTTGAGAAATTTAACGCCCATTTTTCCCAATCCTTATCTCAATTTTAAGCAGTTAGTGTTTAAGATGTTAGGAGATAAGAGTATTGCCTTTTTGCATATAGTGCTAGCAATTCTGCTCTCAATTTTATGGCGTTTTGATCTTGTAAATTCAACATCAGTTAAATGGATGTGTTGTTATGGATTAATAATGCTGATTGGCTGGATTATATGGTGGGTTTGGGTAGACGACTGGACAGAAAGGCTTAAAAACTATCTAGCATAATCATCGAAAGAAGGGAGCCAAATGTGAACAGTCGTGAAAAGTACTTTGTTGCTTTGATTACAGCAGTGAGCGCACTGTTGGCTTATTTGAAAGTTTTCCAAAATCTGCCAACATTTGCAATTGACTTGTGGTTTTCTGTATTGTTCTTTTTTGGAGCAAACTTTCTTTTTCTGTTCTGGAGTGTTTTGCCGGATGGAACAAGCAAGTTGTTGGATGATGTATATTTGTTAGGTATAGGCGTTAAGTCCAGCCTTTTTCGTGACTTAGTGTTAGCCTTAAGAAGTATTGATACCGCATTGTTTCATATCGTACTCGGCATACTATGTGTCAAGTTGGCGGTTATTTTTAGGTCAGAAGATATAGTGATCTCTGTTTTACTATACGCATCTCTGATGCTGGGCTTTGGTTTTGTAATCTTGCTCGGCCGTGCAATATGGTGCTTAACGTTTGAGCTTTGGGATTCAAGAAAGAAGTTGATAGGTAAGTAAGCTACAAATCGGTGCCGTGGAGATGAAAATACAATTCCTCGGCGCCTTTTTTATTGAATAAGCTCAAGGGATTTAGATCCCGACACCTTTAAGGTTTTTGAACAGGAATCGTATTCACCGGTTGCAAATGTATTTTGGTTTGCAAATTCAGTAAACGATACGTCCCTGGTATAGGGCAAATGAATTATTCCTTCTTGAGAGGCTAAAATTGTTCTATCGTGTTTAACAGACGTTGGAATTGAAAATATTTTCTTGTAATAATTAATAACAGGTCCTAAAAGGGGAATCGACGGCTCACTTTCGGAAATAGTTAAGACTTTAAGAGTCCCAAGTTTAGTTTGAACTCCTTTATCACAAAGCATTTTACTTCCGCCAAAAAATCCAAAAACCGAAAGAGCTAACGCTACGCCCATTATTCCAAGACTTCCTTTAAGAGTAAAACTAAACGCTTTCTGCTTTTTTATTTCCTCAAGAAGCTGGGTTATTTTTCTTAAGGGATTTCCAATGTGAATTTCAAGTAGAGTTGAATCGTCTTTAGTTTTGGAGACTGAAGTGTTATTTCGTAAAAAATTAGATATTGGATTTTTGGAAGGTGTTTCTGCCATAAGTTAATGTTACAAAGAGAATAAACTTTTTGCAAGTATAAATAAACCCCGCACGAAAGTGCATATGCATACGCACGGGGTTGTGGAATCTCTAGATCACGCCAAGTTTTTTGAGTAAATGGCGAATTCTTTTTAAGTCGACTTCTTTCAATCTTCGTACAAAGAGCTTTCTTAGCTGTTGAGGATCCTCTAGCGCGATTACCAAATCCGCAACAGTGACAACGGTTGTAAAACTTGAGGGTTTTGGAAGCCCCTTAAGCAAAACCAATGGAATTTGTAACTTTTCCGCCTTTGAGAATCTTGGTCTAGTGCTAAGAGTCTTTACGGGTAAGCTACCGCTTTGGGAAAAGTATTGGAGAGCCATTACGATTTTCCCATTATCATTTGGTGCAATGAAAACTAATGTTCCGTGTTCTCTATTGCCGCCTAGGTCAGTAAAAAGAGGATAGAGGGCAATATCCACTCTGTGATAATGAAGTCCGTTGGGATGCAGTTTTCCCTCTTTCACAGAACTTCCTACGACAAAAGGCTTTCCGTTCACCCTGACAAATGAGTCTTTTTTTGGCATGGAGGGAAGTTTTGCGAAAAGTCTTCCCGCCGCACGTATTTCATCTGCGTGGCTTAAGTCATATGTTTTGCCACAAATTTCACATCTAACCTTTGTAACGATCGCCACGTATCTCATCTTCGTCTCCTCCTCGTGTGATATGTGGCTTGATTATATCATATAGGTTAAGTTGTAATTAAAACTTTGTCTATTCACAATAGACACTACTCTCTTCACATTAAGGTCTCATTAGTGTTAACTGTTTTGCGTGTGGGCTCGGATCTGAAGATCAGACCAGACTTGTCATTTTGGTCTTGGGGGTTTGCTAATTTGGCGAAGCCGAATTATATAAGGAAGCGCAGACGTTAGTCGAGCAAGCTTCTATTCCCCTCGGATCCACCAGAGTAATAGTGTTGACAAATTTTGTTAGTTTGCTAAAATAAGAAAGACAAGTCTGGTCATCAGATTCAAGATCAAAGCAAAAAAGCTCTCATGAACGAGGGCTTTTTTGTTAGGTATGAAATGCCTTATGTGTTTTGAATTGATGTTTTAGAATTCAGCGTTTATAATCTTTATATATGTCAAGTACAATAATTTCTCTTATAGAAGCTCAAAACGAAGTAGAATCTGAAGATTTAGGCAAATTACCTCCGGAATTTGAACAGAACAATGACATAGAAACTTTAATGGATGGAAGAATTGCTTACACTGTACCTTGGTCAATTTGGGTTGACTCCGACGGATCAGCATTTATAAATAAAAGATATCAATTCAAAGACGAACAAAGTGGTACGTTTAAAGTGCGTATAGTCAGAGAGGGAGATAATATAGTTATTTTTACCGACTCAATTGAAGGAGAAACTTTTTCCAGACACAGTGCCCCTTCTCATAATGGCGCTACTTTAGATGATTATATGCCGGTTGTTTTTAGAAGGAGTAAAAAAAGATAATTTTATGAGCGAAAAGAATAAAATTTTGAGACTCAATCAAGAACTCAAAGACTATAAAGAGTTGCTTATGGAACTTACAAACAAGTCTCAAAGTATTGTTACTAACCTAAAATTAAGGATTAAGAAAAAAGTTTGATTTTATGAATGCCCAAGTTTCCAAAACTACAGAAGAAGAAAATTTAGGAGGGAAACCACTAGAAGATTTAAAAGAGGTTTTAAAGGAAGCAAATTCTGCCGGAGATTCCGCAGTTTCATTTATTATTGCCCAACTAAAAATTGTTGAGGGAATGTTAGCTGATATTGATGATGAGGAGAGGCGCGGAATAGTTGAACAGTTAAAAGGTTTGACAGCAAGAGTCCATGAAGCAAAAAGTACATTTGAGGCTAGGGCAGAAAGAATAAATTCTCCATACATCCCGTCTCCGGAATTAGAATTGGTCGTTAGAGAAGCCGGAATTTTGCAAAGACCTTTACTTCTCGAAGGAGAACCCGGTACAGGTAAAACTTCATTAGCATATTGGCTTTCAGGTGTGAAGAATATCCCATTAATTCATAAGTTCCTAACTTGAAACCACCTGCGTAAGCTGGTGGAGGAAGTAATCCCTAAATCCTCTTGTAATATAATACCATTATGAGA
>MEVN01000027.1:0-8611 GCA_001772985.1 candidate division WWE3 bacterium RIFCSPLOWO2_12_FULL_36_10
TTACCTCCCGTACCTCCGAAACTGCCCGCCCGCCTTTGGAGGGTCGGCTAGAACAAGTCTCTGAAAGCGACTAAAAAGAAAAACGCAAAAATTTTAACCCTCTCTACATAAATCTCCGTCCCGTGAGGGCGTGGGTTTTTTTATAGAACTTTTTTATAACTCAATTCTTGAATTGTTGAATCCAATCATAATATACAATGTTTTTAGACTAAAAAACAACTGCGCTCGATTAAAAATTCCAAAATTATGATATAATAGAAAATATATGAAAGAGAAATTCGCAGTCACTAGTATAAATACCTCCATGATGATGGCTATGAACGCTGTCTAACGGAGGTTTTGATGTGCATTTTGAAACCTCCGAAAGGAGGTTTTTTTATTGGTTAAAAACTATGAAAAAACTTATAACAATTACCACAGACTTTGGCGATAGCTTCGCAGCTGCACAATTGCGAGCAGTTACTGCTTCCTTGGAATTTGATGGTAGCTTGATTGAAAATCACGATGTTTCGAGTTTTTCGATTGTAGAGGGTGCCTTTCAAGTTTTGACGTTATCCCGTTTCTGCCCAAACGGGACGATACATGTCGGTGTTGTAGATCCAGGAGTTGGGAGTGATCGAGCTGGAATTATCATTCAATCTAAAGATAACTGGTATGTTGGACCCAACAATGGATTACTTTATCAAGCCGCGAATAAAGATGGAATTCTGAATCTTTGGAAACTTAAAGAATCATATATCAGCGACTACGTATCAAATACCTTCCATGGACGAGATGTATTTGTTAAAGCAGCCGTCTACCTCGCTCATGGAAAACGACCGGAAGATTTTCAATCTAAAAGAATAGCAATTAGTGACTTGGTAAAAAATTCATTCCAAGATGGGCAGGTCTTACACGTTGACCATTACGGAAATGTAAAAATTCAGTGGAACAACAAATTATCTGTCGGCAGAAAACTTTCTTTAAAACTTAAGGAAGAGAATTTAGAAGCTCCCATTGTCAAAACATTTTCAGACGTTGAGAAGGGCAGACCACTCGCCCTTTTGGGAAGCAACGATACTTTAGAGCTTGCTATCAACTTAGGTAATATTGCAAATAAATATTCAATACAGACAGAAGAAATATTAGATATAATAGAAAGGTAGGCCACATATGAATAATTTTTCATTCTCTGTCACACAAGAAGTACTGGATTTAGGGGTCAGAATTCTTGGGATAAAAATAACTGGCGCTCACAACACTTCAGAAAACCTTGAATTTGAAACATATAAAAAAGGTAAACTTAAGCAGGTTGCCAAAGACTGGCAGGGAAAAAATTATAAAGAAGATTCAATACTTCAAGGCTTTAGGGATTTACATACAAAAGTTGGTAGAAGTAATCGTGATTTTGTTGCTTCCCCTGAAAATTTATTGGGAAGATTTCTTAAAAAGGGCGTATTCCCTCATATCAATACTATTGTTGATATTTACAATCTTATTTCTATCGAATCTAGACTAGCACTGGGCGCACATGATATTAATTATGTTCATGGAAATATTACTTTGCGACTGACTGATGGCAGCGAAAATTTTGTTCCACTAGGTTACACAGAACCGGAAAAAGCATTTCCTCAAGAGTATGCTTATGTTGATGATGAGAATAATATTGTTTGTAGATTAGAAGTGTTGCAGGTTGAACCAACAAAGATCACTCTCGAAAGTAAAGATATTTTCTTTATAATTCAGGGGAACTCTCAAACACCAATAGATTACATTGAAACAGCAACGAAAAACTTAGTTGATTTATTGACTAGATTTTGTGCTGGGGAAATCACATATTTAAACCAAATAAAGTAAAGATAAGAAGGATTATGATTATTCCAATCTCGAGCGATAGCGAGAAAGGAATCGCGCGCAAAAAATAGCGGAGGCGCGACGGGTTAGCACATTCGGCGAGCTCAGTGTAAAGGCGCCACGCTGGAGCAAGCGAGGCCGAAGGCCGAGCTAACACATTGAAGTTCGACATTTTTTGTAAACGGCCAGCCAAGATTTCAAAATCGTGAAATCTGCCATTTTATCCAAAGGCGGAAAAGCTGAGTATTTTGTTTATGATATCATTAATTAGGAACGAGTAAATCAAACCGTTAAGAATATTGAGAAATCTTTTGGAGATGTGGATATTTTAGTAAATGGCGCGGGTATTTGGACAACAGATGAGTTTGAAGCAAAAAAACCTGAACTTGTTGAACATTCCTTTAAGGTTAATTCAATGGGACCCATTTATTTTACAAAAGCAATATATTTGAAACTGCTGGAGAGAAAGATGCACATAATCAGTCATGGATGATGCGAACTGAAGATGTTGCTAAATCTATAGTATTTATGTTAGACACACCAGAAGATTTACAGGTTAAGTCTATTGAAATAAGCAATATTTAATATGTATATACCTAAAAATGAATCAAAAAGAGAAGATTGGGATGAGGTTAAAAGTTGGAACTACAAATTACCTAATGTAACCCCGCAAAAATCAGTTGTTTATGCTGAAATTGTCGGCGAACATGGGGAGGTAACCACAAAAGACTCTGAATGGATATATTACATTATTGAGGGTGAAGGCGAATTTACAATAAATGGAAACAGAACAATTGTATGTAGTGGTGATGTTATTTCTGTACCACCAAAAACAAAGTACAACTATGTGTCTAAAGAAGGGATAGTTTTAAAAGTTATTATGTATATTGATTTGTGGGATAACTAAATAAAATTATATGGAACCAGATAATCAAAACATAAAGGAAGTAGCAAAAGCAGCTGCAGAAGTTTCTAAATTTGGTACACAAACAGTACAAACTACAGAAAAAATACTTGGTTTTATTGCTAAAGTATTCAAGTCACCTGCAGAAGATACAGCTGGAATTATTGGTGATAGATTAAAGTTATTTCGCTGGGAAAGACAGCTAGCTTATGTGGATAAGGTAAACAATATTTTATTTGCAAAAGGAATAACAGACACAAGGGCAGTACCACCAAAATTTTCTCTGCCAGTTATTGAAAATGCTAGTCTTGAAGATGATGATGAACTCCAAAAGTTATGGGCCAATATGTTAGCCAATGCAATGAACCCCACGTTTACAGTAAATATGCGAACAGCTTTTATTGATATTATTAAAAGTCTTACAATCCTAGATGTTAAAATCTTAAAAACTTTTTATGAAGCACTAAAACAGAATAGTTCTGTTGATTGGAATAACATACTTAACTACTCACTAAAAAAAGAACAAATATGTCAACTTCTTTCAATAGGTCAAGAAGACTATGAAGTTAGCGTCTTTAATTTATTTAGAGTTCAGTGCCTAGCACCAGCAATAATTACAGGTGGTATTAGTATGGGTGCCGAACCCTTAACAGTATATAAAGGCAGCAAAGCAGTAACATTGACTCCTTTAGGAGTAGATTTTATAAAAAGTGCTATTGAGGAATAAATATTGTTCAAATAGCGTACAGTACTGCCAGCCATAGTATAATTACAATATTATGAATCATAAACAATTAGTAAAAGCAGTAAAACCTGGATTACAAATTTTAATAAAAGGTGTGCCATACACTGTTAAACAGCATATAGTATGGATGCAACACAGGGCTGACTACACATACGATAAGTGGGTATTAGTAGACAGTGCGGGTTATGACGGATACAGATTTTTTATAGAAACCAACGAGAATGCGATAGGCTTTGCAATAATATTCCACTATGACTTTAACGAACCTATACCAGAGGAATTAAAATATGATGGAAAAATATATAAACAAACATGTGGGGAGTTTTGTACCGCAGTAAGAGTTGAGGGTGATGAGGTTTACAAAGAGGGCGACGGAGAAATATGGTGGGATTATTCCTGTACAACTGATCCGAAAGAAGGGTTAAGTCTTGGAAGAAGCTGGGAAACATAGGAACGGGAAGACCTAAAAACGCAAGCTCTAGAATTATCTGATATTTCAATTGTTTAGTTCAAATAGCGTACAGTACTGCCAGCCAGGGTAGGTCACGATTCCACAAACCACGGATTTTATGTGGTATAAGATCCAGCCTTGATTATTGACAAAACACCAATCTTGGTGATATATTAGAACTGGAAGTTAGCTTTAAACTAACATGCAGTACTGATTGCCAAATATATGCAAAAAGGAGATTATTTAACAACTTTATTAAGATCTACAAAATCAGTCCTTACGCTTAAGGATATAGCCTTACTTTGGCAAGATTCCGATACAAATGCCGCACGTGTACGGCTTAATTACTATGTAAAAAAAGGGGACTTATATAGACTACGCCGGGGATTATATTCGAAGGACAAGAATTATTCTAAATTAGAATTGGGCGCACGTATTTTTACACCTTCATATATAAGCTTCGAAACGGTTTTAGCAAAAGAAGGGTTGATTTTTCAATATCAGACCGCCGTTACACTAGCCTCATATTTAACGCGGCAAGTAACAGTAGCCGATCAGGTTTTTAACTACCAGAGTCTTAAAAAAGAAGTATTGATTAACAATAAAGGTATATTAACAGAGAATGAGATTTCTATTGCTTCTAAAGAGCGTGCATTTATAGACACACTTTATGTTCACAATGGCTACCATTTCGATAACTTAAGATCCTTAAACTGGGATTTAGTTTTTGAAATGCTTCCATTATACGAAAACGATAGAGTTGTAAAGACCGTAAATAAATTATTTCTGGAATCTAAAGAAGGGATATATTAAAATGGTGTTGAATATCTCAACGCATAAAACTATACTGTTTCAAATCCTCAAAGATATATATTCAGATACTTTAATCTCTCCATTTTTAGGGTTCAAAGGTGGCACGGCCGCTTTATTATTTTACAAGCTAGGCAGGTTTTCGGTAGATTTGGACTTCGATCTTCTGGGTGAATCCAAAGAAGATTTAATTTTTGAACGCATTACTAGCATTGTAAAAAAATACGGACAGTTAAAAGAATCTTATAAAAAACGTTTTAATTTGTTCTGGTTACTATCTTACGAAGATAAAGCACATAACATTAAGATCGAGGTCAACAGGCGTAACTTTGGGTCCAAATATGAATTAAAAACATATCTTGGTGTATCCATGTTAGTTATGTCTCCAGATGACATGTTTGCAAATAAACTTATGGCAATGCATGAACGCATGGGTAAAACAAATCGCGACATTTATGATGTGTGGTTTTTCTTAACAAACAGATTCCAAATAAACGAAGGAATTGTAAAAGAACGCTCTGGAGTGACTTTTGAAGAACTTGTTAAAAAGTGTATTAAACAACTAGAAGCTTTGAGTAATACTCATATTTTAGACGGACTGGGAGAATTATTAGATTCAAATCAAAAAGTTTGGATAAAAAGCCATCTTAAAGAAGATACCATTGCGTTGCTTAAGCTAAGAATATAAGAAAGTTCTAACTTGGTTCCTTATAGTCAGCCAGTATAATATCCTTTCGTAACAACATAATACGGGTGTCGACTAATAGGGATTCGAACTAATGTATAATTTACCTATGATAAAAGTGATATGCTTCGATTTAGATGGAGTTTATTTCTTAAATGGTAAATCTAACTTTTTAAAAGCACTTGATGAGCTAGGTGTTAGTGAGAACGGAGCTAAAAGAGTATTTTTAAACTCAAATGAGATGAATAAGCAATATAAGATAGGCAGAATGACTGACGAAGAATTTTGGTCATTGGCACTAAAAGAGTGGAATTTACAAATGACTACTCAAGATATTATGGATTTATTAATCAATGACTACGAAACTAATCCATTTGTAGTTGAGTATGTTAAGAAAGTTAAAGATGCAGGTTACAAAAAAGGTTTGGGTTTTTAGATGATTTTGATGTTATAACAAAATCGTGTGTGGAACCTTCGGAGATTGTTTATTCAGATGACTATGAACCTGCTATCAATACCGCTAAGGAATGGGAATAAAGTTAAGTAAATAGATCTCCAGATGGCGAGTCTAATTATATGACGTAGGTAAGGCAAGCAGTTCGAACTTCTTCCCCGATAAACAGCCAATTATGATTGAAAAACATCCTTTTGGAAACTTTATTCCTAAGAAAACAAAATATATAATGCTAGGTGGTTTTGTTACCAAACCTTCTAATCCTTACGAGTGGTTTTATGCTAATGGTAGAAATCAGTTCTGGCCAATAATGAAAGAGGTTTATGGTTTAGACTTCAGTACTAAAGATCAGCAACAAAAACTTTTTACTCAACTCGAAACGGCACTCGCAGATATAATTTTGTCGTGTGAAAGAAGGAATAATAGTAATTTAGATATGAATTTGTTCAATATTACATACAACACACTAGCAATAAAAGATATTATTGCCAAGAACAAAATCAAGAAGATATTTTTTACAAGTCGTCACGTTGAAAATTTGTTTAGTAAAGTGTTTAAGGATATTAGCCAAGTAACAAATGAAATAGAATTAATTCGCTTGCCATCACCATCGCCCAGATATGTGGCAATGAGTAAATTAGAAAAAATTAGTAGGTATAAACAATTATTGCCAAAGTTATAGTTATGGGCTCGGAAGGTCCTAGACCGGCCCGCTCAGCCAATAAGGATTGGAAGGAGGTTGAGAGGTAGCGCTTTCCGCGTCCGTCTCCACGGAAAGAGCGTCAAATTCGCCTTTTTTGAAACTTGCGGACAATCGCCGATCCTTTAAAAAGAAGTTCGAGCCGACAGTTTTTGCTATGATAGATAAATCATGGCAACTATCCCTTGCGCGCGCGATTTTGTGCTCACTATCTCGATCACTATAAATTTGATACAATTTTATCAGAAATTACAAAATTTATGAATGGTTCTATTAATATTAAGTTTTTAGGTCGATGGCAACCACTTCTTAGAGCACAAACTTATTGCGACTACATAAATGACCATACTGTGTATAAAGATAAATATGGAAACTGGAGACTTCTAGGAACCTGTGCGAAGGAAGCCTATGCTTTTCATAAAGAGCGTTCTTTTGTCGAAGGAGTTACACAATCCTTATTAAAACCAATGCAGGGAACAGGACTTAAATTTACCAACATCCCCCATCGAAGTGTAAAAATAGCTCCGCATGTTTATTTTGACATAAAGGAGAAAAAATACCACTTATTTTTTGGGCCAATGATTATTTACCACTTCATATCAGAAAATGGAGTGGATTGGGAAATAGCTGATGACGCAGTAAGGAGTTTATGCCCATTTCTAAGAGATCCTCACGTAATTGATGCGGGAAGTGTATATTTAATGTTTTGTACAAATTATGGCAACAAAATTTCTGTTTACACATCAAAAGATCTTTTTAGTTGGAGTAAAGAAGGAACGGCTTTGCGACTTGGAAGAGGAATACCAAAATCAATTAATTCTTCCTGCGAATCGCCATGTGTATTTGCATATAAACAAGGATTTATGCTTCTAAGCACAATAGTTCCCTCACGTTTAAACAAAATTGAAAATTCTAAAAATTATAATAACACATCAGTCTTCTATTCAGATGATCCAACAAATTTTGGGGTTTACAGCTTAAACAAAAATAACAGCTCATGTCTAATAGGGAATATCAAATCTCATGCGTCTGAGTTGATTTGCGAACATAATAAGTTATTCCTAACAACATGTGGCTGGAAAGATTCCCCTAAACCGGACGGTGTTATAGGTGAAGGGGTTTTTATTAGAGAGATAATAATAAACACCAATGGATAATAAGTCGCATAGCCTACTAAAGCTTACATTAATTTATTTTTTCTTAAGTATTTTTTTCCTCTTATTTTTTCAATTCTCATTAGTTATTGCAATTTTTAGCGTACTTCCAGTTGATATAAAGATATTTTTAATAAATGTCTTTAAAGACCTGTCTTCCTTGTACTTAATTAAAAATCCACCTTCTTTTTTCCAGCCCTTTTTCACCTTTATATTAATGGAGCTGCCATTTGTTTTATTAAGTTTCGCAACATCATATCTACTTTTTAGAAATAAATGTGAGAAAAAATATCATCTTTTAGCGGCAACTTTTTCTTTGTTGGGAATATTAATACTAGGCTCATTCACCGTAATCAAACCCATGAACGTTGGTGAACATAAATTTCCTGGATTTTTTTCTGTACAAATATCACTAAGAGAATTCAGGTGTAGCAATCTTCCTAAGCAGTCTATTTTTAATTGGACTTACCCATCAAATGGCCAGACAAACGCATCAATTCATAGCCCAGTTGTTGTAAATCTGAAAAACGGTGTAAGAATAAGCAGTAGTTGCGATACAACATATATTAACGGGCGGTACGCAAACTCAAGCAAAATGTTGGGTGGTTTTCCTGGAAGTAATATTCCGTTAGTTCCAGATGGTAGCAATACTGTTTCGGAATTGAATTATTTAAGCAATGCTGATCTTGATGAAATCAAAAAATTTGTGAGTGCTGGAAGTTGGGATAATAACGCAATAATCAAGGTAACCTGTAATTATATTAAATCAGGCTGTTCTGGCAACGAATCGTTTAGTTTTACGACTGGCGAAGAATAAAAGCGGTTGCTCCGCAATCGCAAAATCGCGTGCGCAAAAATAGCGGAGGCGTACAGAT
>MEVN01000027.1:8628-8747 GCA_001772985.1 candidate division WWE3 bacterium RIFCSPLOWO2_12_FULL_36_10
GTTTTGGTAAAAAGTTCGGATTTTGTTCAGGAGATATAGCCGGGAATTTGGCAATTAGACCGAAGGGTTGGTTGCCAAATTTCTTTTTTGATACGTGACCGAATCCTACACAATACTTA
>MEVN01000028.1:0-4245 GCA_001772985.1 candidate division WWE3 bacterium RIFCSPLOWO2_12_FULL_36_10
GTTTTTGGTTTCCAGCGGTACCCGTTTAAACATATTCCTCCTTTTTTTAACTTATTCTATCTCAGAATATCTTCTTACTATACGGGGTACACCCCATATATACCAAAGATTTTTATTCTCTATAAGAAATAAAAAGTAATTTGAACTGTTAAATCAAGCGAGAGTTTTTAGTTTTGATCTAACTTCTTCTAAGGTTGTTACTAAATGCCCGGTTTTTCTAATAAACTCAATAGGCCATTTTGGTTCTCTTTCGTCTTTCCACACAATAATTAAATTCTCGCAAGTATCGCCTGCATTCTTTGTATGCGTAGCTAAGAAATAACCAACTTCTACCCATGTGGCTTCTGATGTTGCAATACCTGGATTTGCTACTAATATATTTGAATTTTGTACGGCAACTAAATCCTGTGGGAAGAAAGTTTTGGATGATGTTTGGTCTGAATCAATTTCTGGATCATAAAATTCAAATTCCTCAATTTTTATGAATTCATCCTTCCAATCATTGTCGTATTGGTTTGGTTGTCCGGCAAGATAGACTTTTTTCATCTTTTTATATTCCACGTTGTTGATCTACTAAACCGCCTAGATAACTTGCTTTATATATCAACTTTTTTCCTTGGGTAATTTTTTCTTCGCCGGAAAATTGTTCTAATTCCCCTTGCCAAGAATTTGTATAAGTATATTCATTCTCTTTATATTCCTTTGGTCCTCTATAAGGATATTCTTCTGGCATTTTCATAAGTGCGTTTCGCAAAATTGCATAAATAGGATCTACCGACGTATCTCCTGAAATCCACCCGTAGTAGACCATTATCCAGACCGGTTTATTTTCTGCAGCAGAAGACTCCAAGGCTTTAGCCACCCATAATGGCGCAAGCGCCGATGGCGCTTTTAAGCCTGGAGATGAATGCGTTTCCTTCTGCAAAGAAAAGAGGAGACTCCGGGCTTTAGACCGGAGTCCTTCATTTGTTGTCATTTTTATAGCTCAAGTAGTTGATCATTATGATTTGGAGATCGGTATAACATTGTATCTACTCTTTAATAATTACGACTCTAGTGTTCTCCGCAATCTTGTCTATTGTAATATTTATACCCTGTCTTTTTAAAGCCTCAAATTTAGACACATTGAAGTTTGTACTGTCTGTGAAATTTAAGTATATTTTTCCCCGTGATTTAACAACCCGAAGCATTTCAGAAACTGCAGAATACAAAATCGTTTCGTCTTCAGGTAGGTAATGCGGAACTCCCATAACTGACATTACTGCATCCAGGCTATTGTCATCAAGAGGCAATGCATAGCCGATTGCAGCTACTGACTTGGGTTGATTTCGTTTTTTTATTAATCCAAAAAGTTTATGTTCGGGAGATCTTATTAGTGCCCTTAGAGTTTGGTCATTTGCCAGTTCCGGATTTAAAGCTATAACATTTATACCATACCCTCTTGCTTCTCTGGCAAACTTTCCAGTAATACCAGAACCCAAATCTAAAACAGTTTTTCCCTTTAACTCATTTTCATCAAAACCGAGTAAGGTTTTATATCTTTCAAACCCTCGATCTGTTGAAGTTGTTCCTTCATATGTCCAATTCTCAAGTTTTGAGACTGATTCGTTCATATATTTGTCATGCACGTTGGTTTAGTACCTGACCCATTACTGTTGAAAAATATTCTTCTTTAATTCCTCCGCTTGTTCGTTAAAGTAAGCTTGCCATTCCTTTTCTTCCAAAGGCTGTATTAGGTTAGGATAGTCTTTTAGTTCAGTAGCCAGCATAAATTGCGCTCCTAGTTTTATTGGATCTATATGCCAGTCAAATTTCGCGCTTGCTTTGGATATTAAATTTTCCATTGTGTATATGTACTTTTTATTGAGCATATATAGGTCCATAAAGTCTCTACTTCTAGGCTTTTGATAGATTGTAAATAGCTTATTAGTTGCTATATCCAGGGGACTATCAACAACAAGTCCGTTTATAGATTTTTGTTTTTCGATTTGTGGGAAAGGGAAATATGTAAATTCGGTTTTGAATACGTAATTGCCAAAATCTAGGAAGAACAAATTTCTGTTGAACGAGGTATTAAATTCAATATTTTTATATTTTAGTTGTTTTTTATATTTTTTGATGGCGGTAAAGACGCTTTGTGTATCAACTTCGGTCTCAGAAAAAAAATCTAGATCGTCAGAATATCTATATGGAATGTAAAATTCGGCTAAAGCTGTTCCGCCAGTTAAGTAGAAGTTGTTAGAGATGCTTTTATCTTTTGAAAAGAGATCTAGAAAGGAATTTTGATCTTTTGTTAATATGGACATTACTTAATCAGGAATTTCAAATAGCGTTTTTTCAACGGATCAATTGCGAGTTTATTTATATTTTCTTTAACATTTTGAAGCGAGAGCTTTTCATTTCCTAACCCAAAGTTTATTAGCTGTTCAAGCTTCCAAATATTGTATTTTTCCGGATATTTTTTGAGGTATTCTTCATTGGTGGACCAGTTCTTCATGTTGTCATTATAACATATTCTGTGGCGGTCTAAATAGCTTTTTGCCCACCCTTCCCTAACAATATCGCTCCAACAATTACGTAATTTGCCAATACTATATAAAAAGGATAAGCCAATAGAATCAAGTTTAAACTTCCAACGGCAAGCATTCCAAAAATTCCGGAAGTTCCCGATATTATCCAAGTGCTAAGAGTTTCGCTTTCGGGATCTTTATAAGCCTTTAATAAAGTTAATAAGGTTCCGATACTGTCGACTATAATTACAAAAATTAACGCAAAGGATGCTTCCCTTGTTAAGTACCACAAAACTAATCCGATTCCAGCTCCTATCAAAGCTCGTAAGTCCCGCTTTCCAAGTCCTCCGTATCCATATTTAAGAGAAAGCAAAAAAATTATAAGAACAGAAGTTGTTTGACCTACAGTTAGCCATAAGGAATTGGTTGCGCCTTTTGCAAGTTGGGAGAAAAATGCGATAAAACCTAGCATTGTCCATATAAACCACGATCCCCTCTCGGGCTTAGTTTTTAATCGGAATACATCTCTAATATACGGAAGGATACATATAATACTTAGTAATGCAGATATATAACCGTAGATTTGTAACATTTATACTAGAATAACACTACTAACCTGTGAAAAAAAGACTGAATGAGCTGTTGGCTGAGCATGTGTGGTCAAGAATCTAGGTATACTATCCCAACTTTTTTAAAATGCTCAGAGTAGCAATTACCGAAGGATTTTTAGTATTTATTAGAGTTACTCTAGTACCAAATCTTTCCACCAGTTTAGTCAAAAATTCATCGGCCCATGAAGGTGTGAATGTAATAACTCCGTCAAAATCGATTTCAATAACTGAGTTCTCGGAGAGAGTTTGTAACTGTTGTTCTATTGCTGCAAGGGCTTCTTTACCGTCTTGTCTTGATGTTAGAAGATCGCCAAATTTTTTAAGTTCTATTTTCATATTCATAATTTTAATATTCAATTAATGCCAAACACCCGCTATAGTATAAATCTGTTTTTTGTATATCTAGTGTCTTGTCATCTTTAGTTACGATCACTTTTGCCCCACCACTATAAAACTCAAGTTGAATAGCTCTTTCTAATATTACTTGCAAAACAAATTTAAGTCCATTTCCTCGTGATTCGGGAGCTCTGCCGGAGATTTTTTCAGTAAAAGCTGTGTGCAACGCTTCTTCATCATTTCTAATACTTGGTTTTACTTTCTTTAAAGTTCGCAGCACACCCCGACCTCTATCTGCTATGGCAATTTGTTTCTTGGCAACGTCAAAAGAAAAATATATACCAGATATGTCTGGCCAGTTCCCTAAATTGTGATCAAAGGAGTTATTTCCTATTTCTCCAACGACAGCAACTATAAGTGAATAATAATCTTTTAGCTCATCTACTTTTCCAAGAGAGGATTGTAATTTTGAGAGCCTTCCCCTAAATTCTGAGCTAGTAGGGCAATAAAATTCTTGTTTTGGCACACTAGGCGCGTCAAGTACCCACGCTGTTGCTAATGCAAAAACATCTTCTTTAAACGATTTTAAAACCAACTCTTCATAGTAACGGTGTCCCCCTTTACTTTTTTTAGCAAAAAGTTTACCGTTTTTATCCCAACGTCTGAGTGTATCAACTGAAATGCCTAAATATTTTGCAGCTTTGCCTATGGTTAAAGGTTTGTTGATCATAAATCTATGCAGTACTTATACCATATTGACCAAATATATGCAAAATTTTGTGCAATCT
>MEVN01000028.1:4319-9239 GCA_001772985.1 candidate division WWE3 bacterium RIFCSPLOWO2_12_FULL_36_10
CTTTACAGCTTGAATTTTAGCATCTGGACGTTCAAAGTAAAAATGGGCTTAATGGACATTAAGCCTAAAAATTACATATCAGTATCTAAATCTACATCTCCTAAGTCTGAATCATCATCTAGATCAACCTTCACATCTTTTGTGCCAGTACTTGTCTTTTCAGCTTCATGATGGTGGTCGCATCCGCAATCACCTTTATCACTACAGCAATGGTCGTGATTGCATCCGCAATTACCGTCGTTACAGTGTTTATGGTCGTGTCCGTGTTTTGAATCATCATCACAGTGTCCGCAACTCATAAAATCACCTCCTTAATTATCTAAATTTCTAAAAATCCATTTAATAGATTTGTTTAAGATTAATAATTAAGCTAAAATCAATATATGTCAACCCAGCATAAAGAACAAAGAGTAGCAGTGTTTGCGGATATTCAAAATATGTACTATTCTGCCAAGAATTTGTTTAACGCAAAGGTTGATTTTGGAAGGGTATTAAAAGAAGCACTAGCCGGCAGAAAATTAATTCGCGCATTTGCTTATGTTATAAAAGCGGACGTTGGATCGGAGAGAGAATTTTTTGAAGCATTAGGTCAGCGTGGTTTTGAAGTTCGTGAAAAAGAATTACAAACATTTTACGGAGGCGCAAAAAAAGGAGATTGGGATGTTGGATTATGTATGGATGTAATTAGAATGCTTCCAAAAATTGATGTTATGGTTTTGGTTTCCGGTGATGGAGATTATGTTGATCTTGCAAATTATGCGAGGAGTCAAGGAGTAAAAACCGAAGTAGTTGCGTTTGGAAAAACCACTTCAAGTAAACTCTTAGAAGTCGCTGATAATTTTATAGATATTTCAAAAAATCCATCTAAGTATTTAATTAGTTTTGCAAGAAATACGCAGCCTTTAGAAGAAAGTAACGGAGATAATGTTAAATAAAATCAGCACTTTGTTAAAAAGTGATGCAAACATTAAATATCTTAGATTCGCTTTTATATTTTTCTCATCTTTAATTTTGGTTTTTACTCTTTATCATATTTATTTTGCAAAAAGAATTATTCCGGGAGTTGCAATTGGAAAAGTTAAAGTCGGCGGTTTAGCTTACGACAGCGCTTTATTGGTTTTGCAAAATGCCGATAAAAATACAATAAAAAAACTTACAGTAAGTTATAAAGATAAAAAATATCCGTTTGACGCAAGTGATATAAAATTACATTACGATTTAAATAGTTCCATAAGGAGAGCCTTTGAAGTTGGTAGAACAGGCAATTTTATAACTGATTCTAAAGATAAATTAGCCGGATTTTACAAGACTGTTAGCGTTAAAGCCTTTTATACTTACAGCGACGCATCGCTTAACAATTATTTCTCTCAGATTAAAGGAGAGTTAAATGTTGACCCGCAAACTGCAAAATTTGTTATTGGCGAGAACGGACTTTTCGTAACAGAAAGTGTAAATGGTATTGGGGTTGAAGATCAAAAACTTTTTGATTTTGTTGTGTCGTCAATTGATAATTTAGATTTTAAGGATTACGAAGTTCCCATTGCCGAAGTTAAAAGCGAATTTTCAAGAAAAGACTTAGAATTGGTTTACTCGCAGGTTCAAAAGATAATTTTTAACCCGCTAAAGTTAGTTTTAAGTGATAAGTCTTTTCAATTAAATCCGGAAAAACTCCTGAGTTTTATATCTGTAGTAGAAGACAAAGATAAAATTGCTTTAACATTAAATAAAGCAAATTTCGAAGCTTACTTAGATGAATTATCCCAAGAAATAAACGAGCTTCCAAGAGGCGAAGTCACAAAACTTGATGGAGATAAGGTTGTTGGATTTAAAGTTTTAAAGAATGGCCGAGAGTTAAGTATTAAAAAATTTACTGAGGATTTTAAAAAGGCATTTTTTGATTCGATTCCGCAGATAGGTGTAGCTGTTGATGAAATAAACGAAGTTGGCGATCCTTCAAAATATGGAATTTACGCTTTACTTGGTAAGGGAGTTTCAAAATTTGAGGGTTCGGCTCCCGGAAGAATTCATAACCTTTCTTTAGCTGCGCAAAGAACTCATGGAGTTTTAGTTCCACCGGGAAAGGTTTATTCGTTTAATAACTCTGTTGGGGAAATAAGTGGTGCTACAGGATACGATTCTGCTTATATAATTTCAAACGGCAGAACCATACTTGGAGAGGGTGGAGGGGTTTGCCAAACTTCAACAACTTTATTTAGGGCAGTCTTAAATTCAGGACTCCCGGTTGTTATGAGATATCCTCACGCATATAGAGTTCATTATTACGAAATTGAAAGTCCGGTTGGGCTTGATGCCTCTGTTTATCAGCCTTCTTTAGATTTTCAGTTTAAAAACGATACGCCAAATTATGTTTTGGTTCAGTCATCGGTTAATGAGGCGAATAAAAGTTTAGAGTTTGATTTGTATGGAACACCTGATGGAAGAAAAGTTGAAATATCAACTCCTGTTGTTTCAAATCAAATCGCACCTCCGGCAGCTTTGTATAAAGATGATCCAACCTTGGCAAAAGGTGTTACCAAACAAATTGACTTCTCCGCTTGGGGAGCAACCGTATCTTTTAATAGAAAAGTCACAAAGGCTGGGAAAGTTTTATATGATGATACTTTTTCAAGCAGATATCAGCCGTGGCAAGCAATATTTTTGGTTGGGACGCGTTAATTCTCAGAAGAGAATCGTTAATTCTCAGTAATATCAATCGCGACTATTGTGTTCTTATTTCCATTTTCGTCCCCGCTTTGTTTTGAGGAAGTAACAATTATACTTTTTCCATCATTTTTAAATTTTGTGTTTAAGAAAGGTTCCGAAATTCCTTGAAACTCAATCTGCCATCCAAGCGATAATAAAGCGTGTCTATAAAAGTCCTGAATTTGTTGAGGAGTTTCTGTTACCTCAATTGTTATTTGTCTTCCATTTTCGTTTTGATTTGATCCAAGCTCTTTATAATTCCTTGGAAGAGGAATTTCGGTAATTCTTGAAGTAAAATAGCCTTTTACACTTTCTCTTGCAACTGCTTTTGGTTTAAACTTGTAAAAATTATAATAGGAAAAAGAAGCCACCAACACTAGGACTAAAGATATAATTAAACTTTTTTTATAATGGGCTGGCATTTTTTTCATTATACCGCAAACTTTTTTCTACGTCATCTCGGTTGGTTGGGTCTTGGTCTGATATAATTTCAGCTGTTGGACTAAGGCCCCATCGTCTAGCGGTCTAGGACGTTGCCTTCTCAGGGCAAAGATCGGGGGTTCGAATCCCCCTGGGGTCACCAGATGACTTAGCGAGTATAACGAGCTTAGTCAGATGGGGTGCAATAGCGAAGTGAATTGCCACCATTATATAATCCATTAAAGAAAGTAGGTTTTGACAGCAAATTTATATTGATCAAGGAATAACCTTTTAATATGATAAAGGTTAATTGTTTCATAAAATAAGATCAAAGCCTCTTTATATTCGTTTTCATCAACACTTCTATAAGATAAAGGAAAGTAGTCGTAAGCCATAAGAACAGCATTTGCTAACATTCGTGATGTGCGTTTGTTGCCGTCTGCAAAAGGTTGTATGTAGGGGAGTGTACCTATTATAATTAGAGCTTTTTCTAACGGATAGTCTGCCTTATTTACTATCAATACAAGCTTTTCAAGCGCTTCTTTTATTTGCCATTCATTGTCCACGGGCTTGTAAGTAGTTCCAGTAATTCCAACTGCATGTTTACGAATACCACTAGTAATACTCAAACCCTTCGTTAAAGTATTGTGCAGTTTCATAATTGTCGTTAGTGATAGCGTTTTGAACTCATTTCGATTTTCCACAATTACCCTAAAGGCATCCTTATGATTTAAGATCATAGTTGCTTCCTGCTTAGTCTTTCCGGGGGCTTCTAGGTTTTGCTTAATTAAGGTCTCTGTTTCTAAAAGAGAATATGTATTTCCTTCAATCTTTGAAGACTTCCATGACAATTCAATCATGAATCGTTCAAGTTCTCTCTGCATTAGGGTAGGGTCTAACTTTTTTGTAGTATCACTGAAGGGTCGGAATAGGGCAGACATCCTTTCTTTTTCCTCGGGTAAAATAATTCCAGTCAAGTTTTTGAAAATACCAAACTCGAAGGAGGTTTTGGCTTCTTTTCTTTGATCGGGCTCTTGTGCAAAGTATTGATCTAAGTCAATCGGTTTAAGAAGTGGATGACTGGATTTTGTTTTGTAACTACAGCTAGGACCTTTTCCCATAGCAGTAACTAAATTTTGTCTAATTAGTAAACTTAAGTCTCTGGATAATGTAGCCTTAGAAACCGGATACACCAATACCAACCTTTTTGCTATTTGTTCTCTTGAGAGTTGGGTATTTTGTGCCAGAAAGTTAAGTATGGCTTTCTGTCGCGGTTCTAAATCTATCGTCTCATTCATATGGTGATATCGTCTCATATTGCGACGATTATTGCAATGCTTAGAATCATATCCATCAACTTTTGAAAATGAAATAATTACTTTAAGAAGTAAAGGATATGAGCCAGTATTTGCTAAAGATATTCCGGAAATTATTAACGGCAATCAAAAACCAGAAAAAAAGCCGGTTGTGTTAACTATGGATGATGGATACAAAGATTTTTATACCAATGCATTACCGGTAATTATTAGACAAAAAGCTTTAGATTCTGGATACGTAGAAGTTGGATCGCATATTGTTCATCATACTAGTTTAACCAATGTATCGTCTAAAAACGCGGAATATGAGATTAAGGAAAGTAAAAGAATGTTAGAAGAAATGTTTAATACAAAAGTTTTGCCATTCGCTTATCCATACGGACGTTCAGATAAAGCAATTCAGTGTCAAGTACCCCGTTTTTCAAGAACACTGTCTGCGTATTTTAGTTTAAATTGATATGGCGACATTTTCAGCTTGAGT
>MEVN01000029.1:0-5001 GCA_001772985.1 candidate division WWE3 bacterium RIFCSPLOWO2_12_FULL_36_10
ATATAGTTATTTATTACTCAGGTGCGGATGTAATAAATACCGATAGAATGGGCGGAATTAAGGGTTTTAATCTTATAAAGTTTAAAGAACGGGAAATCTTAGTTTTTAAAACCTTAAAAAAGATATCATGTAAAGTTTTATTGTCATTTGGAGGAGGATACATAAATTACAAAGGTAAATCTGTTATAAAAAGTAAGAAGAAGCTAATAGATGCGCATTTGTTCAGCGTTGAATCGGCCATTAAAAATTTAGCTTAATCTCATTGACAATAACCCTATAGTGGTGTATAATAATATTCCTATCCAACCTCAAGAAAGGGAGAAGAAAATGGCAGAGCCAACAGTTTGGGTAAAGAAGAAGAACGTTTTTTGGGCAGTAGTAGCCGGATTTTTTGACTCTGTTCTTACGAGCATCTTGATTATCATCTCTGTGATTGGAACATTGATTGTCTATGTCGCTCATGGGCTTGTAGTTTGGATTTTGTCTGGATTACGTTCTGATCAAATCGACGGTTCATATGCCGTTTTGAGCGTGGTGGTTTGGATTTTGATGTATATTCCTATACTTGTTGGTTCTATCGATTTTAGGCTTCGAGGGAAGATTCTTCCCTATGTGCTTGTTCGAACCCTTGTTGAAAGTCTTGCTGAAAGCTTTGGAAGTAAGACTAAAGAAAAAACTAATAAGCCTTCTGAATAACATAGCGCTCCCTCCTGGCGAAATCATAAGTAACCAAGAGGGAGTTTTTCAACCTACACTAAATAAATTAGTAACATTAATAATCCTACAGCTACAATCAAAATCTCAATCAAAAACAACGTGTGGAATTTTAGATAGATATTTTTAAACCAATTATCATCCCCGTGTCTTAAAGCTATTTCTTTAAATTCTTTTCTACTCCAAATTGCAAGAGAATTCAGTGAAAAATTGCCACTAATTCTATCTGTAAATAGTTTGTACCTTTTATCAGAAAATGGCCAAAACCACATAGTTCCCCATCCCCCTCCAAAACTATCAAATAATATATGTAAATAGACTCCAGTTATAAATATAATTGCCAATTGAAATCCAAAAACAGAAGAAAATAAAAAGCTAATTGGTATGTAAATTAAAGGAGTGTGTGTAAATTCCCTATGAAAGCCGTGTTCCCTACCGCCAATTCTTCCTCGTTGCATCAACTCAACTGGAATGTCAATATCCGGAAAGTAGTTGAATACTACGTTTAGTAAAATCAAAATAGGTGTAAGTTCAATATGGAAAAGCTTTGAGAATGTTACAGATGTTATTAAAGCTAGACCTAAGTGGTTAAACATATTGTATTATTTTAACACTTCAAATGAACCTTTTCCGTCAGCGAGTATTGGCAAACTTCCTATTGCACTATATGTGTTTTCTCAAAGGATTTTCCGGATGAATCTAATAAACCTGAAAATGAAGGGGTTTTGGCAATTGCAGGGATTTTTAAGTTAATTTACGATCAACTATATTTCAAAACTTCGTAACTATTTTAAACTAAATTTACTCAATTCCCGTTTTATCCTATCGTCTGAAACTTCCTTACCTTCCATATAATCTATTTTTTCCTCATAATTTATATCTTCATAATAAGAAAGTTGTTCTCTAAATAATCTCTCGTTAAATTCTGAACCAAATAAATCTCTTGTTTTTAATACAACGTCTTCAAAAGTGTAAATATTGAGGATAAAGAAAATGTCTATATAATCCTTCCATTTCGCCCTTCTCCCAAGTGCAAATGCTTTCATTGCGCCTAATGTTAAAAGATCTGGAAATTTTATTATATCGTCTAGTTTATCTAAGTATTTAATTTTGTAGGGGTATTTGTAAAAAGTAACTTTCACATTATCTATAACTAACGTTAGTTCATCGGTTTTATCTACCATAATAATTTGAATAGTATGATTATTTTTAATTCTATTTAATAACGATTCGTTTGAGAAGCTTTTTTCTATAAATAAGTCAAAATCAATAGATCTTCTATGGCCTAAGTGTAAAGCAATTGCTGTACCGCCAACAAGACCAAATTCTGAAGAAAAGGTTTTAATTAAAGGTAATAAATTAATTTGCGTCTTAGAAAGTACCTCTTTGTGCATATTTATTAAAGTATTTAGTAAAATAATTAATTGTTTGAGGTGTTAAGTTACTTCTTCTCTTACTCTTGATTTCATTAAACAAATCAGAGCTTTGCTTAATGCCAAATATCTCTTTAATAGTAATAAAATCCGACCAATCTCCATAGTTTATTACATTCTCAAATACGCTTTCAGGTGATAATTCGTCATAATTTTTAGTTGACCACATAAGATAAGGTTTATTTTTAATAACTAATCGGGCTTTTTGAATCTGATCGTTTGTCATAAGAGCATTATACCTTAATTTTTGTGAAAGTACTGTTTTAAATAAGTTGATGGGCTTAATGGTTCAAGTTGGCTCGAACCTCTTTTTATTCAATCGGCAACTCTCAGCAGAATATAAGCAAGCTTGGCTTCTCCTAGCAGTCGAAGCTAAAAAGTGCTTCTCGGCGCTCCGTGCGGGCGGTGGCGCACGGAGCGTCTCCAATTCGACGGACTTTTTCTCTCTCTTGGTCGGGGTGGGAGGACTCGAACCTCCGACCTCACGCTCCCAAAGCGCGCACTCTGCCAACTGAGCTACACCCCGCTAGACCCAATTCAATATTCTAACATTCCCATGAGTAAAAAGATTAAAAGTTTGGAATTGCTTCACTTAGAACTAAATTAAAAGGCTTTGAAACATATACAAGCCTTGAATTATTTATTAAATCAACAACGTGAATTTTTACAACATACTCACACTTTACTGCTATATCACAAATAATTTTATCTTTATTTAAAGGATTATTTAATACAAATTCCGACACAACAAAAAGTTCGTTACTTAAGAAATAAGCTCTATCAAAATAGCAATTTGCAGAAACATCACAATTTAAAAGTCGTGCGTCAAGTACGTTGTCATCCATTCTACCGTAATATCTAATTTCATTTGGTAAAAAATCTTCTCTTTGTTCGTGCCTATAGTCAATGAATTCTCTTTCGCTTGGTGAGAATGCGGATTGTTTTACAACATGCTGATCTTTAAGAGTCTTTTCAAAAGTATCTTTTATACCCGGAGCATCGATTGAATATATTTTTAGCCACTTTGTATTGTAAATTTCATTTTCCTCAAGAAGTCTAAATTCGTCTGCTTCAAGTTTAATACCCTTATTTCTTAAATTAGTTATCCATTTTTGAAAACCTTCACTAGCCTCAACTTTAGATGGTAATTTTGAGCGGTCAATAGAAAATTGTTGTCTGTAATTTAAAAATACAGTTAAACTAACCAGGGCAAAAATTAGTATAGTTAATATAATTGAAATTAATTTTTTTATCATTTTTTTCGCTCAATTTTAATTGTTTCAAGAGTTTCGGATATAACTGCACTTATCTTTATTGGATCTTTTAAATCAACATCTATGAGTTTTGCTAAACTAACCCAGTCTTCAATATGGTTTTCAAGTTTTGACTTCATGATATCTTGGGCATATCCTTTGTTTCTTTCAAGATCAGGAGTTTCACTTGATTCCGACTGCAGTCCGGTTGGGAAATGCGTATATACAGGAACACTTGAATTTTTATTTACATTTTGTCCCCCAGCACCCTGTGCTCTTTTTGTTTTGTAACCTACGTCAGTTCCATTTATTACAGCTTTTCCGACTATTAAGCTATTAAGTACCCACTTCGCATATCTTGGTAAGTATAGCCGTTCAAGTTTTGGTTTAAAAAAGCGTTTTGGAAGAAATGTTCTTATTCTATGGTATCGTTCTTCCTCCCTTGATTTCTCGCTATTCTGTTGAGCTATTCCGCCCGACCTTGCCGGAGTTCTGCTTTTGCCTCTTTTTTTCTTCCCTCCCCCTCTTGAAGGTCTTTGTTCTGTTGTTAACTCGTCCGCTATTAATTCCCATTTTTCATCATAAAGTTGCATATATGTAATATATCAAATAAACGTTAGGTAGGTTTTCATTGCACATTACATGTCTTATAGTTTTGACATTTATAGACTTTTGCAGTGAGAAGTTGCTGAAGTTAATTGATCTTCAGATTGGCAAAGTATCGCGTTCCGTATGTAAGAGCATCTTCTGCCGAAAGAGGTTTTATAGAGCTTGAACCGATTCCATCAGGATCCTTATAAACTATCCATGATGGGGTTGGAAGCATAACTCTGTTGCCAGACACAATACTATCAAGCGCAGCGCTCAATTCATCTTTGTACGCCTCAATTTCACCCCTAGTTGCAGGCTTGCAGACAAAAGTGCCAGTATTATTTGGATCTGTACCCTCAAACCACATTGGGATTCCGAAACCTTCAGTTGTTATTGTTTTAACATCTTGTTCATATCCTTGACCACTCATATTTTTAGTTTAATAAGTATTGGTTGTTATGTCAATGTCAATATGTGCAACTCATACAACATATTCACCTTTCAATTAGCTTAGTTTATACTTTACTTTGTGAAACGTTTATTTTCTGTAGCAGAAGACTCCAAGGCTTTAGCCACCCATAATGGCGCAAGCGCCGATGGCGCTTTTAAGCCTGGAGATGAATGCGTTTCCTTCATTTTGTCGTCTTATCCATAGAATAATTATATTAGATTATACTAAATGCTCCCAAGTCTTGATGCTATTGTCATAACCTTTTCTCCCCAATGTATACGTTTTAGGGGATCGTTTGATATATCATCAATTTGTGAGTTGAATTTCTGCAACTCATTTCTTAGTAATGTTTCTTTGGGCAAGTTAGATTTAAATTCTTGTAGAGCTTTGTCCAAAAACATATAAGCAATAGCTTTTTCAAACGGCTTATCAATTTCGAGCGCCGTCTTTACTACTCTCATTAGATCCATTCTTATGTTTAATTTATTTCTATTCATTATCAAAAACCCGTCTAATTGTTCTTTCTACATTCTCACGAATTTCTAATCGTGTAATTTCA
>MEVN01000029.1:5151-5293 GCA_001772985.1 candidate division WWE3 bacterium RIFCSPLOWO2_12_FULL_36_10
CCCGCGGTATATTCTTGTAACCTCTGTAAGTTGTTCCTTAGTAGAAGTTTCGGTGAAGATTATTATCATCGACATGATTTTAACATGATTTGACTGTCAAACTAAAGTTGAATGAAATTTCATCATTAGCATACTTCTTTCG
>MEVN01000030.1:0-6372 GCA_001772985.1 candidate division WWE3 bacterium RIFCSPLOWO2_12_FULL_36_10
TCCTATTGTTATACACAACAGGGGTGCGGATGACATAGTTCTGAATATTTTAAGAAAACCGGAATATAAAAACCTTTGCGGTGTGGCGCATTGTTTTACTTCAAGTTGGGCCGTTGCACAAGAATTTCTCAAACTAAATTTTTATCTTTCTTTTTCGGCAATCATAACCTATCCGTCAGGAATTGAGCTTTTAAATGTTGTTAGAAAGGTTCCCGAAAATAAATTCGTATTAGAAACGGATGCTCCCTACTTACCACCACAAGGCTTTAGAAATTATATTAACGAGCCCAAATATGTTAGAATAACGGCACAAAAGATGGCGGAGACAAGAAACGCCGATTTTAATTACATATGCCAAATAACTGCCCAAAATTCTTACGACCTGTTCAACCTGTCTTGATATTTACCTTACTGGAAATGATATGATCGCAAAGCTAGCTCAAAAGCATGAAAAAAAACTCAATAGATTCTTAGAAATAATTCCGGGAGCTCTAACTTGGGCGTTAATAACAGCTCCTGTATGGCTTGGGGTTTTAGCACCGTCTATTATTGTATATCTTCTAACTTTCGTGGCTGTATATTGGGTTTATCTTGCAATAAAACACACGATTGGGATGATTGTAGGGTACAGAAGATATGTTCGCGAGTTGAAGATTGATTGGATGGAGGAATGTAAGAAACTTGATTTTACAAAACTTCCGGAAAAAGAAACCATTCCGGCGTCTCTTAACGAAGTCAAACATTTCTTATTAATACCTGCTGTTAACGAATCAAAGGACGTTCTTTCCGAACCGATTGATTCTATTTTAAACCAAACTTACCCAATAAATAAAATTACTCTTGTTTATACAGTTGAAGAAAAATCCGCCCCATTAGTTATACAAAGAATACACGAACTTTTAGGTGAAAAGGAAAACCTTTTTGACCGAGTCCTAATATACACTCACCCCGCCGGAATTCCCGGTGAAGCAATAGGCGCGGGGGCAGCAAACAGAACTTGGGGTGCAAAGCATGCCATTAAACATTTACTTGACCTTGAAGAAAATCCAAGAAATTATATTTTTAGTACATTAGATGCGGATCACGTTTTACATAAACAATACTTGGCGCGTCTTACACATTTATATTTGTCATCAGACAAAAGAGACAATAGGTTTTATTCAACCGCGGTTCATTTATTCAACAATAATCACTGGCAAGTTCCTACGATGATGAGGATTGAAGCAAACGCGATCACTCTTGGGGGCATATCGGATTGGGCAACATCAAAACCAACTCTTAAAGATACTTTTTCAGCCTATTCTTCATCTCTAATAACTTTAATTGATATTGATTACTGGGATGTTTCTCTTGGTGTTGATGACACAATTTTTTACTGGAGAGCCTTTTTTAAAAGAGACGGAGACTTTGTTGGCACTCCGCATTACATCCCCTATTCGGCTGATGCTGTTGAAGGAGAAACTTACTTAAAATCTTATATTAGCTTATATAAACAGTTGTTAAGGTGGGGATGGGGAGTTATGGCTGTTCCAATGGCAATGAGGGGATTTTTAATTAACAAAAAGGTGCCGTTTTTCGCAAAAATGTCTTGGGTTTTTAGACATCTTGAGAGAAGCGTGCTTCTTATTAACGTTGTGTTTTTAATAACTTTCGGCTTTGCTATTCTCACAGCTGTTAATCCAAATGTAAAACAAACAAATTTTGCTTACAGTTTGCCCGGAACAATGAGTTTCATCCTTACATTTACATTAATATTTTTAATTCCTGGAACTATTTTACGATTTAAACTAGCAAGCCCGTTACCTGAAAATTGGCCGTTTTGGAAAAAAATATTAGCTTTTTTGGAAGGACCTGTGGTTATTTTAAATCTACTTACTTACTCATTTTTTCCTTTTGTAGACGCACAAACCAGAATGCTTTTAGGAAAACGATCGAAAAATTTGTACTTTACCCAAAAGGTTAGGATCAACCCATGAAAAAAGTTTTAGCATTTATAGGAAAATTTTCAATTAGAAATGAAGGACTCCGGTCTAAAGCCCGGAGTCTCCTCTTTTCTTTGCAGAAGAAAACGCATTCATCTCCAGGCTTAAAAGCCTTGGAGTCTTCTGCTGCAGAAAATAAACTGAGTGTTGATTATTCAGAACATTTCCTTCAAATAGTTGTTGTTAACTTGGCTCTAGTAATTTTCCAATTTATATATTTATCTTTACGATACAAGTTTTTAAACTCTGTTATTCCGTTCTGGTACGTAATGTCTTGGGGAACACAACAGCTTTCAACAAAATCTCACATTTTCTTAATCCCTTTTATCTCATTAATAATATTGGTTTTAGGAATAATATTTTCAATACTTTCAAAAAAATACCACTTGAGATACGGCTTAGAGCTTATTTTAGCAACAGTGACTGCAAGTAATTTTCTGCTTTTATATTCACTTTTTAAAATAATAAATACCTCTTCAATTGCCTTTGATCCTCTTTTGGATCCGAGTATTGCTAAACTAGTTATGCCTTTGTTGACTTCGGCGGTACTTGTATATTTAATAACACCGAAGTTTATTGAGTACGCAAAAGAAAAGGGTACAATCACAGACCCATCAATTCACGAACATCCGGGCATGATTCTAAAAAAACCATCAGCAAGAGGCGGGGGGGTTATATTTTCATTAGCTTTTGTACTTGTATCTACTTTATTTATTCCATTTTCAAAACAAACCGTTGCTTTGTATCTGGCAGTATTATTTACCGCGTTAATTAGTTTCTTGGACGATATTGCAAATACAAATCCGTCAACCAAATACAAACTATTTGGGAATGCCCTTTTTAGGCTCCTAGTTCTTCAGCCACTTTCGATTCTATTTTTGTTGGCTGCTCAAATAAAAATATTTTTTATAGGTAATCCCTTTGACGGATTGCTCCTCTTTGACAAATTCAAAATTAATTTGGGTGGATTTGTTATTGCCCCTATTGCTGCGATTATTACACTAGTTTGGATTCTATGGATTATGAACATGATCTCATTTTCAAATGGCGTTGATGGCCAATATTCCGGAATCGTTGGGATTTCCGCAATTGTAATAGCTTTTCTTGCCCTTAGATCAAGTCCAAATCATCTTCCTCAACAAAATATAGCAATACTGGGGGCAATTATGGCCGGAGCAAGTTTTGGTTTAATACCGTATACGTGGCATCCGTCAAAAATAATGTGGAGTTTTGGGGCAACTTCGGCCGGTTTAATCTTGGCCTCATTGTCGATTATGGCCGGAGCTAAGATTGCAACCTCAACGATTGTGCTTTTAATACCTTTCATGGACGCGTTAATAACAGTGGTAAGAAGAATAATTCAGAGAAAAGCTCCATATAAAGGGGATCGAGGGCATTTGCATCACCTGCTTTTGGACAGAGGGTGGGGACCGAAAAAAATTGCGGTATTTTACTGGATAACAACGGCGGTATTTGGAATCATTGCACTAATCTCTTCGGATAAAGCCTTACCTTTAATTATAATGACCGCTTCCGGAGTTGTTGCGTTTAGCTTAATCGTGCTGAACTTAAAATCAAAGAAAGACACACAAATATCACAAATATCTGGGTTATAACTCCCCAAGGTAAGGGAGCTTGAAACTGCATTTTGCTTTGAGTTTTGGTTAACCAATTTAGGATTTTTGGGTTTTTTTGCATATAAATGTAAGGTCCCTCTAAAGCGTCCGGTAAAACTGAGGCAATTCCACAGAGAAAAATGTTTAATGCGAGGTGAGGATTATGTAAAACCCAAAGAGTATGCAAAGTAAAAGTTAATCCTACAGCAACGCCAATTACTAAATCTGCCATAACTGCTAAAGGTCTCCACCCAACTAGCCTTTCTTCTTTTCTGGTATTTGAGAAAAAATCCCAATGCGGAACCATGTCTCCAGCAAAATGCAGTGCGAACGAAAGTGGAACCGCAATAAATGGATTTGGGATAGCAGTTGCAATGGCAACTCCAACAAATGTATGTGGTGTTAACAGCATAAAGTCAGATCATGATATACCCACCCATTTAAATAAGCAAGTTGACTAAATACTTATAGTGTGTATAATCTCTAAACCTATCCAATTCAAGACGAGGAGAGAAAGATGAAAAAGCCGGTTAGTACAGGAAAGCATGCAACCGTAGTAACAATTCTAGAAAGCATTAGTGCTGCCGATAGGTCTATTTTGCAACGTCTGTTTCCAAAAGCATCTATAACGAGTGCTCGGCTTGGCTCGGACGATATGTTGGAAACGGCAGATATGCGTATAAGATACGGAAATATAGGTGTTAGAGCGCTCAGGAAAATGATCCAGGATGGGCCTTTTACGCTGAAGCTTATCACCGATGGCTTTATCGTGTTTCTTATTCATTCTGATGGTCATTATGCTTGGATAGCGTCTCTAGAATCAAATGGCACATACAGTTTGGTTAAGATTAGAGTTAAAAGTTGGTTGTTGAAATATGATTTAATATCACGACAAACTGCCCGAAGGGCGCTTATCAATGTTATTAATAAGGCGTTGGAATTTAGTCTTTACGGTGCGGGCACAGTACTTAGGATGAAAAGTTTAAAGGAAGCTGAAAAGTGGGTTTCGTGGTAACGCAGTAAAAAGCTATCGCGCCTCACGACAGATCTTTAATTTGTTGTGAGGCTTTTTTAAAATTTAACTTGCGAACAACGCCCAAAAACATAAAAAACCCCCCATATCTAGAAAACTAGAATGTATCGAGGGCGGTTGTTAAAACAAAACTAAACTGTAGCCAATTCCGACATTGCTTCGGTGTTAACCTTCCTTCCTCGGCGCAAAAACCAAAAAGCAGTTATGAGCGTGAGTATGTCAAAACGCAAGGCGCCAAGAAACAAAGTTGGGACGTGACACCCACAATTTGAGCAGGAAGGTACTAATTCGGCGCCTCCGGCAAGAACGCAAGGCGACTTCCTAACTCCCTCCGTGGTGACGGAGATAGCATATCTTACGCTTGGGCAATTCTTCGGACCACCCCATCTCCTCACATTTCTCGTTCTCATCAGTTCCAACATTAACGGAGAAACGTTCAGCTGCCAACCCCATTTCATCTTAAGTGCAAAAATTCTGTCAATAGCAGCTTCTCTTCGTTCTCCAACGACATGGAACATGAGATTGGCAGCCTCATTAATAGGGGTTGCGAACTCTAACGTCGACAGTATACCGTGGCCCTTGAATCGGCTAAGTATTGGCTCAATCTGATCCAAATTCCCCACATGAACAGTGGTAGTCGTAAGGATAGTCCTGCCCGCGCCCGCAGCTGCAAACAACCTACTCTCCACGACATCATACAAACCTTTCCTCTTGCGCGAATCGTCATGATGCTTCTCAACACCGTCAACGGATGCTATTACATATCCGTTATCGAAGGCAGAAAATGGATCAAAATCTGGATCGGCAGGATTTGGTAAGAGATTGGAAACCATCCAAAACCACGTCCATCTTTTCCTACATTCGTCAGCAATTGCTTGAAGACGGTCGCGATAAAGTGTAGTTTCACCACCAACAGCAATAATAAACACTACGCCATGCTCTTCAAACATATGCTACACAAGTTTCCTAATATCGTCCGCCGTATACCCATCCCCCTTGCTTAATGTCACTAAATACGGTAATTCATAACAGTAAGGGCATCTCAAATTGCATGCCTTGGTTACATCAATACTTGCAACAACGAGCTTTCCAACAAGCAATCTCCAGCCAAGTCTTAGAATCTGGGGGGTGTAACGAAGTGTTGCCGAAACGTTAAGATGAACAAGAAAATCTAGTAAACTTCTCACCACAAACATAAATGGAACTTTATTCCGAGTATCAAGTGCGACATTTCTACTATTCATCTGCACAGTCTCCTTTTCTTCCCCTATTAGTCTATTACGCTGATTTGGCGATTGCCAAGCATTATATCACTATTGCCTAAATGTTCATAACCAATTATTATCAAGTTAAGCTATGATTAATCTAATCTATCAAATAATCAGAACGGCAAGACCAAGGCAATGGCTTAAGAATCTAAGCGTTTTTGCGCCTCCTATTTTTTTAGGAAATTTTTTCGTTCACTCAGTATTTATCGCGGAATTTAAAGCTTTTATAGTCTTTTGTATCGTTTCTTCCGGCGCATATTTTATAAATGACATAATTGACGCTCCAAAAGACAAACTTCACCCAATTAAAAAAAATCGCCCAATTACTTCGGGAAAAATTAGTCTTGGGCTCGCGTGGCTTATTGCATTTACTTGTATTGCAACCGCAGTAATATACTCCGCGTTATTTATAGGAAGTTTTTTTACTCTAACTATAATTGCGTACGCGGTTATCCAGCTTTTCTATTCGATGT
>MEVN01000030.1:6388-7149 GCA_001772985.1 candidate division WWE3 bacterium RIFCSPLOWO2_12_FULL_36_10
TTGTTGCTACCGGTTTTATTTTAAGAGTGTTCGCGGGAGGGTTTGCAGTTAATAGTTCTATATCCTCTTGGCTTATTTTAACAACAATAGGTTTATCTTTACTTTTGGCTTTTGGTAAAAGAAGATCTGAAAAAACTATTCTTGCGGAGCATTTTGTAGATGTGGAAACAAGAAAAACCCTAAGGCACTACCCGGATACACTTCTTGATAGCATGATTTCAATGTCTGCATCATTTTGTATTGTTGCCTACTCCCTTTTTGCTTTTCAGGTTTCGCCCCAAATCACCGGAAATACGCTTATTTCTATACTTCCATATATTCTAAAAAGTCCAAAATGGATGATGCTTACAATTCCAATTGTCATTTACGGAGTTGCTAGGTATTTATACATAATTTATGAAAAAAAGGGCGGAGAGTCGCCGGAAAGAATATTACTTTCAGACAGACCTATTTTAGCTACGGTTTTATTGTGGATTGTATCGATTATGTTGATAATTTACGGGCTCCCTTAAAACTGAAGAGGTTGATTCGGTAGATTCTGACAAAACCTCTTCTGTCGGAACTGTCTGAGTTGTTTTAACCTGTAAAAGTCCGATTGTTGATAAAGGTAAGACCAAAAGCCCGAACAATAAAATCAACAGCACCCCATCTGTTATAAATCTATACATTTTATTCATTCGAACCTCCAAATGTTAAAACATATTCTTTGTTAACATCGTTGTTTTTTTTGGATTTTTCAAGAAACATTTCGTTTTCTATAT
>MEVN01000031.1 GCA_001772985.1 candidate division WWE3 bacterium RIFCSPLOWO2_12_FULL_36_10
TGCGGATTTTGCTTCGCGTGCCACAACAACTTGTTCATTCCCAAGGCTTACATTTATTCTCCTTTGTTGCTGTAGAAATGCAAGAATTGGAAAGTTTTGAATCATAAAAATATAATCACCGCCAAAAGGATCAGTATATCTAAACGTTCTTGCCAGTGAAAAAAGTTTTGGGATAACAAATACTCCGTCAAATATTGAATCACCGCCTTGTAATGTTATATCATGAAAATCAGGTAATCTAAGATATGGGTAACATTGGTACATAAGACTTACCTGTTCCCGTAATGACTTTGGTCTCCACAGAGGTGGATAAAAGTAGCTAGATGAAACCGCCCCTGTGTACAGTGATGTATCCATGACATTCTCTCCTTTTTGTGTCTTTTGATGGTTATACGTCTATAACTATGGGATTTTAACAGTTTTTACTCCTACTTGCAAAGGATTCAAATTTTGTATAGAATGCCACAATATGTTAAGTAAATTCTATTTTAGGTATCATAGGTGGTGTAAAACCCCCGAAAGGGCGGGTGTTGCCGTTGTTGCCTAGATAGATTTGCATTTGTAGGAACGCGAATACCCGCTAACAAGCGGGTTTTTTTGTATTCAAAAGGTTAATTTATGACTAAAGGAAAATTAATAAAACTAAATAAGGTCATTGGATTTTTCTACTCTTCGGAGGTTGATGAATCTGTAGCTGTAATCAATTTGGCGGGAGCTCCGGGATTTGGTGACTCTGGAAATTCAAAAACGGCTCAAGTTTGTAACAGCTTTGGTGTTAGTTACTTAAGCCCAGACTACATTGGGATGTGTAGATCAGGCGGAGAATTTAACTTTAAATCTTCGGTTGAAACGATTTACGAATGTGTAGATTTTTTAACGGGAAAGTTCTTAGGTACTGATATAAAAACTGGAAAAAAACTTGCGAAACAAAAGTTTAACGAAATTATTTTGCTCGGTTCTAGTTTTGGAGGCTCAGTAGCTCCTTTTGTTGAGAAATTCAAAAAAATAGAGATCAAGAAAATAATTTTGGTAGCTCCCGTTACGGATTGGATAGCTCAAAATAATAAAGGTATGGAAGAACCAATAAATGAATTCTTGAATGTTATGAGTATTGGAATGAAAAATGTTTGGAGAGGATTTAGCAATTCCGAATGGCCGGAGATTATTAAGGGAAATATAAAAGAAATGAATCCAATTGATAACACTAATTTATTAGCAGATAAGGAAGTTTTTATTCTTCATGGGAATAAGGACAAGTCGATAAGTTGGAAGGATTCGGAAAAGTTCTTTGAGAAGATCAAAAACGAAGGTTTGGTTAAAAACGTTTTTTTTGAAAAGCTAAAGAATTTTGGCCACTCTGGTTCGGCGGTTAGTGAGGGAGTAAAAAGAGCATTAAGAAAGATTAGAGTTTAGGGATAGAGCTGATTCCATATATAGGGAACAGCTCTGTCACGTGGATTCTAAATTTTGAACCCACAATACATAGTCTTTTGAAAGGAGACTGAAATGAGCACCTTGAAAAATCCACAGTTGTTATTTGCACTAGAAGCATACTTACGTTCGCTTGTGGTTTTGGGATTTAGGTTGGAAAAGACCGTCTTCCCGGTTAAAGGTAACACGAGTGCATTAAAGGTTGAGCCTGAAGTTTTTATCAACAGGACAAGGAAACTTACTGAAGAAGAAAGGAAGCAATTAGTAATTTTAGGCACTATTAAAACTTTGTTTGGAGAAGATGCTAGTGAAAGACTTAGGAAGATATTGTTGGAGCAAGGTCGAGAGAGTTTTTATGAAGAATGTGTTTTAGTTCTTGAAGGGGTTAGGGTGACCAACGAAAGACTTTCCGCGCAGGTTAAGTTCTGTTTGGAATTCTGCTTGGGTAAAATTAAGAACAATGTTACTAGAAAAACCGCCAGACAGAACAAAGTTGCCGTGAAATTACTGGTATTTGAGTTAACATCGTTGGATATTGCGTCAACCGGTGAGGTAATGACGACTTTAGTATCTAGGATTGCAGGAGAGCTGGCTAGTACTTATGTGGAGTCTTTGCAACATCTTGCTGAAACTACTTCACAACTTGCGATCGCAAATCTTGTTGAATCCCTTCTGTCAGCCAGAAATAAGCACATGTTAGTAGTTGGCCTTGCAGACGATCGGGAAATTATTGAGGCCGAGCTTAAGGAAGTTAGGGCCATTAATTCCAACTTAAGAGTTTTGGATATGATAAGTGGTCGTATCCTAACTTGGGATTCTCTTTCATCTGAGTTGAAAGATGTTGAGAGGGAGTTAGATAGGGTAGCCGAGATTTTGGATTACAAGGACTTTGATACCGTGCGTTCGCTACAAGCTTATCGCGAGAGTGTATTGCCTCAACTTAAGGCCTTGCAAAGAAAGTCCTTAAGAGCAAAGGAAGAATTTTATTCACTAACTTGCGATGTTGCGTCACAGAAGCGCGATGATTTGAGTAATTCAAAAGGACGCGGTGGCTCACTGTACAACGAGCTAACCAGTGTACTCATGGGTAATTTACTTTTATCTTTAGGGATTACGAATTTGCAAAGTATGGGTTTCCCAGAATCCGCTACGCAGGTTGATGATCTTGGTTCTCAAATAATGAGGACTAAGGATTGGCTTTCAAGTTTAGTTAGTCTTGAGTATTTTACAGATGATGCCAATATGGCTTTGGTTTGGGCACAAATTGCCCAGCATTTTGTAGATTTAGGTGTAGGGGACTTAAGAGAAATTTTAGCCAGATCCGCAACTTTAGCAGCAAGGCCTACCGATGAAGATTTGATTTACTACACGACTGCTCAGAAGTCTGTGGGACTAATGCAGTCTATGAAAGAAGTGTTTAAGGACTTAGTCCTTGCCGGCTTTAGTGCTCTTAGCGCAAAAACAATTGCTATGGCTTGTTTTGAGCTCTCATTGTTAGAAAATGACGAGCCCATAAACAACAATGTAATTGCCATGCGTTTAGCTGTGTCAACAGTTAAGAATCCTGTGACACTTCTTTATATCGGATGCTTAAGGCACTCTTATGAAGGTGGAGTTCACTCAATTCTTCCAGGACTTAGAGAGAACGAGTGGATAAAGGAATTTCTTAAGGTTGTTGAAGTGGTTAGGTATTACCGCATACCATATAAGGTTTTAGTTGCGCCTTCAGATTTTGAGATTAGGTACACCAAGATTTATCCGTTGGACCACCCGTATCACGCCATTGCCAAATCTTATGCAAGGGAACTTGGGCAGAGTTTTGGTGTTGAATCATCACTTCTGTCCGATGTGTTTACTAAACGCGGCTTGCTTGAGCTGTTTGAGTATTTCTATGAGCAGTATTTGGTAAGGGTTAAGCAGGCGCATCAAGATAGCCAGACCGATGAATGGAACGGCTGGCACCATCAGTCGGTACAACAACTGCTTGAAAAAGAGTGGCTTTCACTCGCAAGCAAAGAAAGAGGTGTCATACGCTCGGATGCGTCTATCTGGACTTACCGACAGATTGCAAAAGGAATGGCATGTGGCACCATTTTTTCTGCGATGGATGAAGGCGAGCCGTTGATAGTTTTTGTGTCGGGAAAACGCTCATCTTCGGAAATTGAGAATCGTGGAATAAGCGCTGTAAATGGCAATAAGGTTGGATACTTTTTCCTTCCTATTCCTCGGCAAAGTAGTGGTAGTATTGAGGTTTTTGACGAATAGTAAGTGGGTGGGAGTAGACAAATGGGACCGAAATTCCTTGTCTACTCCCATCCAGATTATACAAGATGAGAAGCGAAATTTTAAACCAAATTAATAGTAAGTTGAATAACTCGTCTAAGAAACGAGTATTAATTGTTATTTCATGTTTTTTTCCATTTATAGGAGGAGATGAAAATACGGCAAAATTTTTGGCGGAAAAACTAGTTAAACTCGGTTGGAGAGTTACAGTTCTAACAAAATTAAGAGATAAAAGTTTGTCAAAAAACGAAATTATAAATAGCGTTCCTGTAATAAGAGTTGGTGGAGATGTTTTAGGAATTTTTATTAAGGGAATTCAACTAATCAATAGTTTTGATACGTTGTTTTTTGTTGGGGCATTAGGTGGGAACTTAAAAATAAAAGTTTTAATTCAAGCTTTTCTTGGGTTTATTGCAAAAAAGCTATTTAAAAAGAGAGTCGTTATGAGACTTGGTTCAAGTAAAGAAGAATACGAAGATCTTTTATTCAAACCAAAAATAACAAAGAAATTGTTAAAATCCTTTGACGCATTTATGCCGGTAAATGCGGGGCTTGTTAACTTTTTAGTCGAAAAAGTAGGAATAGATAAAAATAAAGTTAAAAATCCGCCCTTTAAGTTTATTGATACAAAAAAGTTTAAACCGTTATGCGTTAATGAAGTAAATGAAGCAAAAACTTTACTTGAAATACCCAAAGACAAGAAATTAATACTGTTCGTTGGAAGAGCTTCTCCAGAAAAAAATATTCAAACTTTAATTAATGTGTTTAAAAATCTAGACGACTCGTTCTTTTTAGTTTTAGTACTTGCCGTTCAATTAAAGGAAAAAAACAAATTTTGGGATGATCTAAAAGCAACTTTTCCTAAAACAAATTTTAAACTTTTTATAAATGAGCCAAATCCAGAAAAGCTTATGGCAATAAGTAATGTACTTATTATGCCGTCAATACGAGAAGGAAAGGGCGGTGTTCAGTTTGAAGCTATGGCTTGCGGGATATCTTCTATTTGCTCAAACCTTGTTAATATAACCGAATCCCTACCAAACGAGCTCTTGGATTTAACTTTTGATCCAATGAGTGAGGATGAGTTAAAGTCAAAAATTTTGTTTTTCTTTAACCTTTCACAAAAAACAATGATCAAGAATAAGTTGATTGAATTTGTAAACAAAAACTTTTCAGAGGAAGTAATCTTAAAAAAATACATCTTTATACTTTTAGAAAAACAGGCTAATACAAAAGCTAAAAAGAAAAAGATAATTTTTCAAGTCCCATGGTATTTGCCACGTATTGGAGGAATTCAATCAGCTGTAAGTAGAATTTCGCAAGGTTTAATACAAAAAGGATGCGAAGTAACAGTTGTAACAAAAAAAGATAATTCAAAACTCAACTCAATAGAAAATATGAGTGGCGTTGATGTAATCAGATTCGAGATGAATTTACTTGGCAATATCGCGGGTATTTTTACTACCTTAATCCTAGTTTTAAAAGGTGGGATATTTATTTTCATGGGAAATTTAAATCATATTGGTTTGTTCCAGAAAATTACTTTTAATATTTTAAATTTAATTAAGGCTAAAACTATTCTAATTATGTCTTCAATTGATGAAGGTGAGATGAGAGGGGTAATTTAAAGTGGTGCCAAAAATGTTTAATAAATTTATTTCAATAAGTAAAGAGATTACGGATTTCTTGATAGAATCAGGAGTTCCCATTGAAAAGATTATACAAATACCAACTGGAGTTGACTCAAGAGTTTTTAGACCTTTGAAAAGCATAGAAGATAAAATTAGCTTAAGAGTTAAGCTAGGACTTCCCACTAATAAAAAAATGTTTCTATTTGTAGGAAGATTGGTTGAAGGAAAAGGTATAGACACATTATTAGAAGCCTGGAAATTATTTGAAAAGACAAATAACGATTGTATGTTAGTAATTGTTGGAGATGTAAATAAAAACAAGGGAAAAATATCAAATAGCTCAAAGCCTTGGGTTAAAAGTATTGATGATAGAAAAATCAAGAATATAGAATTCTTGGGTTTTAGAAACGATATAAATAAACTAATGCAGGCTTCGGATATTTTTGTGTTTCCAAGCTTAAGTGAGGGTTTGCCTAATGTTGTGATAGAAGCAATGATGTCAGGTTTACCTATTATAGCAAGCGACATTCCGGGCAATTCTGATCTAATTTCAAACAATTTAAATGGAATTTTGGTACCAGTAAAGAATGCCAAAGCTTTTAGTGAGGCTATGAATCTATTGACGGGTAATAAAAAGTTATGTAA
>MEVN01000032.1:0-19101 GCA_001772985.1 candidate division WWE3 bacterium RIFCSPLOWO2_12_FULL_36_10
GTTCAGTTAGCGTATACCTAGCATCTTCAAAGGAACTCTCTAGATAATGCTTGTAATCTTTTAACAGAGGGCTTTCAAGAAACTTTTTTTGTTCAATTTCTGGAATTTTTGAAATTCTTATTCCAAAAAACTGTATATCGTTTGCTATTTTTATAGAAAAATCACTAAGTTTATTTGTCCTTGCTTTAAGCTTTGGGTTAGTTTGGTCAAGAGAACTTCTTAACCCAAAATAATATCCTTGCAAGCCCGAAGTTCCAAAATATTTCGACCACTTTTCGTATTCGTCCAAAGCTTCTTTTAAAATTACAGGGTTCTCTAAATAATCCTGCCTATCTTTCCATTTATTTATAAATTTATAGCCTTCTTCATGGATTTTTCCTTGTTCAGCTAAAATTCCCGGATCCTCATCGTTTCTAAATAATTTAGATAGGTCCCATTTTGTTTTAATCTTATTAAAGTTATCCATGTTGGGATTCTACCACCATAATGGTATTTGACACCAAGCACCTGCTGTGCTAACCTTTACCGAGCTGAAGAAACGAGCCCCAAACTACGTGGTTTGGGTTATTTTTTTTCTAGGAATCAATTTTATGACAGCAGATTTATACCTTACAAAAGAAGGTTTAGAAAAATTAAAAGGCGAATTCGCGGTTTTACTTGAAAGTAAAAGGCCTGAAGTTGCAAAAAGAATAAAATCCGCAAGAGATATGGGCGATACGTCCGAGAATGCGGAATATGTTGCTGCGCGTGAAGAACAGGCTTTTGTTGAAGGAAGAATTTCGGAACTTTCAGACATCTTAAAAAAGGCTAAAGTTTCTGTTAAAACAAGTAACGGTTCAGTTTTTGTTGGTGCTACTGTAACTGTTCATGTTGACGGCGGAAACGAAACTTTTTATATAGTTGGAGCTCCCGAAGCCGATCCATCAAAAAATAAAATCTCGCACGAATCTCCTCTTGGATCGTCTTTACTTGGCAAAAAAGTTGGAGAAAAAATTTCAGTTGACGCCCCTATCGGCAAGTTAATTTACACTATACTCAAGATTGAGTAATTCTCTGCAATAGTTTAAACTCGTATTATCATGGCAACTCTTCAGGAACTAAGAAATTCAAGATTAAATAAATTAGAAAAACTAAAGGAATTGGGTATAAATCCATATCCCGCAAAGTCTTTTAAGGATATTAATAATTCTGAAATCCTACAGAACTTTGAGAAGTTAGAAGGCAAAGACGCCGTTATTTCGGGAAGAATAGTTTCTTTAAGAAGGCATGGCAAATTAGTATTTATGGATTTAAAAGATTCAACAGGCAAAATCCAACTTTTCATTAAAGAAGACCGAATAAAAAAAGCCAATCACAAAAGCAGTGAACTTGACTTTGAAGATTTGGAACTACTTGATACCGGAGATTTTGCTGAAGGATTTGGTAAAGTAATAAAAACTCAAACCGGCGAAATTTCTGTAGGCGTTGAGACTCTAAGAATTTTAGGTAAGTCTATAAGACCAATGCCGGATTCGTGGGACGGTCTTAAAGATAAGGAAGTTAGGCTAAGAAGAAGATATTTAGATACAAGTATGAACGGAGAAGTTTATGATCGATTTGTAAGGCGCGCGAAATTTTGGGAAACTCATAGAGAATTCTTTAAAGAAAACGGATTTTTAGAAATGAATATTCCTGTTTTAGAACAAACTCCGGGAGGCGCAGATGCAAAGCCATTTGTAACTCATATGGACGCTATTGATCAGGATTTGTATTTAAGAATCTCGCAAGAGTTATATTTGAAAAGACTGATTGGAGGAGGATATCCTAAGGTTTTTGAAATAGGGCCAAGATTTAGAAACGAAGGTTTATCCGATGAGCATTTGCCGGAGCACATGGCAATGGAGTTTTATTGGGCTTATGCTAATTGGGAAGAAGGTATGGAGTTTGTGAAAAAGCTATTTGAAAGAATTTTTGATAATGTTTACGAAGGAAGGAGAACCTTTAAAATAAGAGGATTTGATGTTGACTTTTCTAAAGGGTGGAAAGTAATTGATTTTGCTGAGGTTATGAAAGAGAAATTTGATATTGATGTTTTTAAAACAAGCGTTTCTGAAATTGAAAAAGTTTGTGAGGAGCGTGGAATGAGAAATGTCTCTGATAAAAATTTACACAGGTCCGTTGATAATTTATGGAAAGAGTTAAGAAAAACAGTTGCTGGACCGACGTTTTTAATTAATCATCCGAAATATTTGTCACCACTAGCTAAGGCTAACGCTGAATCTCCTCATATCACAGAAAGATTCCAGCCAATAATTGCAGGTTCCGAGCTTGGAAACGGATGGTCAGAAATAAACGATCCGCAAGATCAACTGGAAAGATTTAAAGAACAACAGGGTTTAAGGGAATTAGGTGACGATGAGGCCCAGTGGCTTGACATTGATTATGTTGAGATGCTTGAGTATGGCATGCCTCCGACTTTTGGTTATGGACATTCCGAAAGAATCTTTTGGTTTTTAGAAGATGTCTCCGCAAGAGAAGGCGTTCCTTTTCCGCAGTTAAAGCACGAACTTGATGAGACTACAAAGGAAATTTACGGTTTATGAAGATGCTGGATAAAGAATTGGCGACTGAGTTGCTTCACAAAAACATGCAGAATATGAACTTGCGAAGGCATTGTTACGCTGTTGGGAAGGTATTAAGAGCTTTAAGAAGTTATTATGTAAGTCAAGGTGTAGGCGTTGGGTCGTTATCAGGTGAGGAATGGGAAATAATTGGTATTCTTCACGATTCGGACTGGGAACTAACAAATAACACACCTGAAAAACATACTTTAATGCTTCTGGATTGGTTAAAGGAGTATGAAGTTCCAGAGGAATTACTTGATGTCTTTAGGTCTCATAATACTAAAGTTACTAAATTACGAGATCCACAAACTCTTTTAGAATGGACACTTGAGTGCGCTGATGAATTAACGGGCTTTATTGTGGCAGTTGCTCTAATTAGACCTTCAAAAAAACTTTCGGATGTTGATGTTGCAAGTGTTTTGAAAAAATTTAAGCAAAAAGAATTTGCCCGCGCTGTTCATAGAGAGCAAATTATTCAATGTGTAGAAAAACTTAATATCCCTGTTGAGAAGTTTGTAGAAATTACTCTTTTAGCGATGCAAGAAGAATCCGATTTGCTTGGATTATAGTAAGTCCTTTTTGTGTATAATCTAATAAGAGGTAAAAATGCTTGATATCAAATTTATTCGTGAAAACAGTGACCTAGTTAAAAATGCCGTTAAAGTAAAAAAGCTTGAGAATACAGTTGATATAGATGAAGTTTTGCGCTTAGACAAAAGCTACGGTGACATTCTTAAAAGGGTTGAAGATCATAGAGGTTTAAAAAATGAACTTTCAAATACAATATCAAAATTAACCGGCGAAGAAAGAGAAAAATTAATTGTTGAAGCAACCGGTGTAAAAGGCGAACTTGAAATATTAGAAGCCAAACTAAAAGGAACAAAAACAAAACTTGATGAAATGCTTTTGTGGGTTCCAAACCCTCAGGCTGTTGATGTTCCGGTTGGAAATGGTGAAGAAGATAATGTTTCGCTTAGAAAAGAAGGAAAAATTCCTACCTTTGATTTTAAGGTAAAAAATCATTTGGAATTAGGAATTAATCTTGGAATTATAGATACCGAAAGAGGGGCAAAAATAGGCGGTTTCCGTGGATATTTTTTAAAAAACGACGGAGTTGATCTGGAAAAAGCCCTTTTAAATTATGCGACCGATCTTATTAAATCAAAAGGTTTTGATTTTTATACCGTTCCTTGGATGGTAAAACCTCAATATTTAGTTGGAACCGGATATTTCCCGTGGGGAGAAGAAGATCACTATAAAAATCAGGACGGAATGGGGTTAATTGGAACGGCGGAAGTTTCGTTGACTTCATATTATGCGGGTGAAGTTTTAGAAGAAAAAGACTTACCAATTAAACTAGCCGGTATTAGCTCATGTTTTAGGCGTGAAATTGGTTCATATGGAAAAGACACTAGGGGAATTTTTAGAGTTCATCAATTTATGAAAGTTGAGCAGGTAGTACTTTTACCAGAGGGTGAAGAATTATCAAGAGAATGGCACGAAAGAATGCTTGGATATTCTGAAGAGTTTCTAAAAAACCTTGGTCTTTCTTATCAAATATTACTTATGTGCAGTGCTGATATGGGAGCCGGTCAAAGAAAAAAATACGATATTGAAACTTGGTTTCCGTCACAAAATAAATATAGGGAAACACATTCAGATTCGTATTTCTTGGATTTTCAGTCCAGACGTTTAAATATTAAATATAAAGATTCTAAAGGTAAATTAAAGTATGTTTCTACACTAAACAATACGGTTGCGGCGACTCCAAGGTTAATGGCTGCGGTCCTTGAGAATTATCAACAAAAAGATGGATCAATAAAGGTACCAAAAGTTCTCCAAAAGTATATGGGTAAAAAATTGATTAAAGCAAAGAAAAATTAATGTCCGTTTTTGATGGAATTAAGCTTCCTACAGTAATATTTGAAACAAATTCCGATTATAACGGGAAAATATCTGTTATTGAAGTTGGAAGTACCCGAAAGTTAAGTGTTGACGGAACAGTTCAGTCAGTAAATTGGACTTCTCCTTCGGTTGAAAAATTAGTTTGGGGAAAAGTTATTAAAGTATTAAAAGAAAATGAGCCGGGTTTAAGGAGCATTTTGGTTTTGGGGCTTGGAGGAGGAACAACGCAGCAATTAATTTCAAAGGAATTTAACGGAGTTCAAATTGTAAGTGTAGAAATAGATGCGGTAATGGTTGATGTGGCAAGAAAGTTTTTTGCTCTTGAACAAATTCCAAACCATCGAGTAATTATTGATGATGCGTTAAGAGTAATTGCAAATCCTAAAGAATATGGCATTGACGAATATTTTTTTGACGCTGTTTTTGTTGATATTTATTGTGGACAAACTTTTCCTGACCTAGGTAAATCCGGTACGTTTTTGAGCGGTATAATGAGATTGGTAAAGCATGGGGGTTTAGTAGTTTTTAATAGAATTTATATTGAAAGTCATCAGGACGACGTTAATTTGTTTATAGAAATGATTGAGGGTTATTTGCAGGGAGTAAAATCTTTAATAGTTGCCGGTAAAACAAATTCAGATAACGTTTTAATTTTTGGAAGAACACTATAACATTAATTCAAGCTTTAACATTAGGTATATTGCAGGGACTAACCGAATTTTTACCGGTTTCTTCTTCGGGTCATTTAATTATCTTTCCGTGGATATTTGGATGGAAACAACATTCCTTAACTTTTGATACTACTTTACATCTTGGTACCGCTCTTGCTCTTTTAATTTATTTTTATAAAGATTTATGGTTGGTCTTTAGCTCATTATTAAAAGATGTAATGAAACTTAAATTAAAAATTAGAAAATATAGTGATTTTGGTAAGTTAGGAATGTTTATTATTATTGGTTCGATTCCGGCTGGAATCTTGGGTTTATTAATTCAGAAATTTGTAGAGAATCAATTTAGAAGCGTTACGGTTGTTTTAGCGTTTCTTGTACTTGGAAGCGTTTTAATGTTTGTCGCGGAAAAGTTTTCGAAAATGAGCGCAAAGCCTTTAGATGAAAACCTGCCTGCGCAGGCAGGAAAGAGCTTTGTAATTGGGTTGTTTCAAGCATTAGCTCTTTTTCCCGGTATTTCAAGGTCAGGATCCACAATTTCCGCCGGAATGCTGTTTGGCTTAACAAGACAAGAAGCTGCTAGATTTTCGTTTTTGTTAAGTATGCCAATAATTGTTGTTGCTGCGTTACTAAATATTGTTGAATCCTCCAAGACTTTTATTTTTGATTTAAACGTTTTAGTTGGATTTTCGGCGAGTTTTATAATTGGAATTATGTCAATTAAGTTTTTAATGGAATTTACAAAAAATCGCTCGTTGTATATTTTTGTGGCGTATCGACTTTTACTTTCCGCATTCTTGCTTATTATGTTGCTCTTTAGATAAAAAGTATTTAATGATTAATAAAGAAGATATACATTTGGAACAACATGCTTCAAATCCTGTCATTTGTCCCACTTTTGGAAATCCTGTAATAGCTGATCCTACATTTCTCCCACCAGATCAAACCCCAGATGGTAAGTGGCATCTTTTTGCACATTCTTTATTTGGTATTCATCATTACGTTTCTGATAATGGAATCCATTGGAATATGTTGTCGGGATTGGTTTCTAAGCTATCTGTAAGACCATATATATATAAAGAAAATGATATTTATTATCTTTTCTATGAAAAAGTTGATTCTATTCGCAGATTTCCCTTTTATGACTCTCACATGGAATTTATGCGCTCTAGCGACTTAATTCATTGGGAAAAACCTATACCCGTAATTTTACCGAGTCTTTCTTGGCATAAAACTAAGAATAAGGTAGGGAATATTGGAAACCCGTTTTTAGTAAAGACAGATAAAGGTTATAAACTTTTTTACAGCGCCGGTCTTTATTTTATGAGAGATTGTAAGTTTTGTGAACCAAGATATTTTGGTTGTGCGTATTCGGAAAAGATTGAAGGTCCTTATACATTAGCTTCTGATCCAATTTATGAAGTTGAAGGTAAGAATTTTATTATTGCACATAAATCAGTGAAATACTTGGATGTTTATATTGGTATGCAGACTAGATTTTATTTCACCGGCATTTTATCTCATTGTTATATTGGGATTGTGTTTTCAAGAGATGGAGTGATATGGGAAAACGTGGAGGAACTTGGTATATGGCCTGAAGAAGGTTGGAGATCAAGTCACGTGTATGCAGGCGATCTGAAGTTTTATGAAGATAAAATTTACTTTTATTATAATGCTAGAAATGGTCGAATGCCTTGGTCCAAAGAGCATGTTGGCTTAGCAATTATTACTGTATCCCCAAAAAATTCTGTAACCTCGGTGCTATAATCCATTTGATATGTTTGGAAAGCTATTTGATTCTAATGATAAGCAAATAAAGACTTTTTCTGCAACTGTTGAAAAAATAAATCAGTTGGAAAAGGAGTTTGAAACTTTAAATCAAGATCAAATAAAGGAAAAAATTAATTTATTTAAAACACAATACTCAAAAAAGACCTCAAAGGATTTAGATAATATTTTACCAGAAGTATTTTCTTTGGTAAGAGAAGCCTCAAAAAGAACTTTAAAATTAAGGCACTACGACGTTCAATTAATTGCCGGAATAGTACTACATCAAGGAAAAATTGCAGAACAAAAAACAGGAGAAGGCAAAACTTTAACCGCAACCTTACCTTTAACTTTAAACTCTTTGTTGGGAGAAGGAGTTCATTTAGTAACTCCGAACGATTATCTTTCAAGGCATGGTGCCGGATGGATGGGTCCTGTTTATGATTATTTAGGGTTGAGTGTTGGGGTAATTATGCAAGAGAGGGCTTTTGTTTTTGATAGTAAGTTTGAAAACGCGGAGTTTCAGGATGATTATACAAAGCGTTTGAGGGAAGTTTCAAGGCAAGAAGCTTATAGATGTGACATTACTTACGGCACTAATCATGAATTTGGGTTCGACTATTTAAGAGACAATATGGTTAGCCGGTTAAATGAGGTTGTACAAACTAATCCAAATAATAATTGGGGGGCGCATAGTTTTGCAATTGTTGACGAGGTTGATTCTATTTTAATTGATGTAGCAAGAACTCCGTTGATAATTTCTGCTAACGCTTATAAAGCAACTGATAGATATTTTGAAATCGCAACGTTAGTAAAAAATCTAATAAAAGATAGCGATTACGAAGTTGAAGAAAAGTTTAAGAACGTAACTCTTACTGATTTAGGAATTAGAAGGGTTGAGAAAATGCTTGGTATTACTAATTTGTACGAGCAGGATTTTGAAACAGTCCATTTGATTGAACAGTCTTTATCTGCCCAAACGTTATATGAAAAAGATCGAGATTACGTTGTTAAAGATGGAAAAATAATTATTGTTGATCAATTTACAGGAAGATTACTCCCAAATAACAGATATTCACAGGGCTTACATCAAGCAATCGAGGCAAAAGAAGGGGTTGAGATACAGCAAGAATCTCAAACTATGGCCGAAATATCATATCAGAATTATTTTAGAATGTATAAAAAGTTAGCAGGAATGACCGGTACTGCAGAAACAGAATCAGAAGAGTTTTTTAAAATATATAAACTTGACGTAATTGTTATCCCAACATACAGAGCAATGATCAGAAAAGATTTTAATGATGTAGTTTATAAAACGGAAGCTGCGAAATTCAAAGCAGTCGCGGATGAAATTGTTGAAAGGAATAAAAAAGGCCAACCCGTTCTTGTTGGAACTACATCGGTTGACAAAAGTCAGCTACTACATAGTTTATTAGAAAGAAGAGGTGTTAAACACGAAATTTTAAATGCGAAAAATCACGAAAAAGAAGCTTTAATAATTGCGCAAGCCGGAAAAAAAGGATCAGTTACAGTTTCAACAAATATGGCAGGTAGAGGGGTTGACATAATTTTGGGCGGAGACCCGCCTAATATTCGTGAACAGGAAGAGGTTATAGCGTCTGAGGGGCTTACAGTTATTGGCACAGAAAGACACGAGTCTCGAAGAATTGATAATCAGCTAAGGGGAAGGGCAGGTAGGCAGGGTGATCCGGGGTCATCAAAGTTTTTTGTATCTTTACAAGATGATTTAATGAGGGTTTTTGGTGGTGCACAAGTTGAAAGTTTAATGAATAGATTTGGTTTAGAAGACGATGTTCCATTGGAAGCAGGTATTGTTAGCAAAGCTATTGAAACTGCTCAAAAGAAAGTAGAAGGTTTTAATTTTGATCGAAGAAAGCAACTTGTTGAAATGGACGATGTAATGAACGTTCATAGAGAAGTAATTTATAAATTAAGAAGAAAGGTTTTAGGCGGTAAAAGAGAAGACACGGATTTTGAAAGATGGTTTCTTGATAAATTTTCAACTTACACAAATTCAAGTTTAGAAGAAAAATGGAAACAATTTGAAGGAAATTTTGGTGAGGAAATGTGGCAGGAAATAGTTTCTCAGTTAAGTTTGCCTGTTATTGATATGATTTGGATGGAACATTTAGTTGATATAGACCATTTAAGAGAAGGTATTGGACTGCGCGGTTACGCTCAAAGAGACCCGATTGTTGAATATAAAAAAGAGGCTCACGCAAGATTTGAAATATTAGTTTCCAGAGTTTACGCAACAATAGCTGAAAGAATTTCACACATAGAAACAACAAATAGCGAAAATATTAAATCAGAAGATAACTTAAAGCGCAGGGACTTATCTTATCAAAGAGGAGAATTTGAATCAGGGGTTTCCCAAGAAAAATCGCAAATTAAAGTAGAAGCAGTTAAATCAGGCGCGCCAAAAATTGGTAGAAATGATTTGTGTTATTGTGGCAGTGGAAAAAAATACAAGAAGTGCCACGGTAAAATTACTTTATAGCTTCAATAGTTTTTAAAGCGTTTTTTGCGTCATCATAGTTCGGATTTATTTGTATTGCCAGTTTCATATATTCAATTGCCTTTGGATAATTTTTGTAATAATACTCAATTCTTCCTAACTGAAAAGCCGATTGATAAAGACTTGGATCTATTTTTAAAGCTTTTAGATATTGTTCTTTAGCTAGTTCTATTTGACCTATTTGCAAATAAGTATTTCCTAGGTTGTGCATTGCATAAGAGTAATTTGGTTCTATCTGAATAGCTGTCTGAAATTCCTGAATTGCTCTGTTGTAATCCCCCTCCCCACCGTATATGTCTCCCAAATTGTTGTGTACTTTAATGCTGTATGGAGAAACTTTTTCTGTTGCTACCCAAAGATTTTTTGGAGTTTTCCAGTCTTGAGTCCTTATCATAGTTCTAACTGTATAAATTAAAGCAAGCACCATTACTAACGGTATTGCAAAACTTTTCATTTTATATTTTGATTCGATTTTAAGAAGAAGAAGAATTACACAAACCGCAAAGGCAACAGATCCTAGATACAAATACCTTTCAGCTACAAACCATGTAAGTTGAATTGGAGCAAGTATAGGAGCTAGTGAAAAAAGAAAAAACAAAAAAAGACCCGCAAGCTTCTTGTTAAATTTTAACAAAAACAATATAGATATTAAAAACAATATTGTTATAAGTCCCATAAAAATCAAATAGTTTATGTTAACTTTGTCCCCTTCGTGGTATAGAGTTAGATTTTTCGGATATAGATAAAGTATTGCTGATGAATACAAAGAGTAAGGAAGACGGGTTAAATATGGAGTTGGTTTTGCAGTTGTAGCCGTTTGTGGAATCTCACCACCAACTACTTGAAGCCTTGCCTGTATTGGGTTTCTTAAGGTTATTAGAAAAAGCAATGCAGGTATTATGAAAAAAACATACGGTATTAAATTTTTTAAATTAAGCTTTCTTTGTATAATCAGAAAATCTATAACAAAGAGAAGTGGTGGTATTGTAAACGACCAAACATTTCTTGTTAGAACAATAATAAGTATAAAAGGTATAGAGGATGCTATTAGATACACAGTTTTTTTTGTGTTTCTATATAATAGAAAAAGATGGGTCGAAATTCCAAAAACAAATGCATTAAATAAATAATTGATTCCCGATATCCATGAAACGGTTTCCGAGTTTACCGGATGTGTGAGAAATAAAATAACTGACAGTGCTGCTACCTTTTTATTAAAGAGCTGCGATAAAAGTGAGAAAAATAAAATACCATTCGCAAGGTGTAAAAGCATAGAAATAATATGTAGAGGAGTGGGTGTGTTTCCAAAAATTTTATTCATTAGGAAATAGACAAAGAGTTGGAGATCCGGTTGAAGAGCAAGTGATGATAAACTTTTTGCGCTAAGCGCTGCCTGCATAACAGGAATGTCGTCGGAGACAAATTGGCCGTTTAGGGCATTTGTATAAAGAAGTAACGAAAGAAGTGTGATTATGATTATGAAATCAAGATTTCTAATGTAGAAATCCTTAAGGGATTTCAACGAAACTATTTGTTCCTTTGTATCTACCGCCATCTTCATTGCCTCGTTTTTCGCTAAATTAATTTTTTGTTTTTTAGTTAGTTTCATAGTTTCTAATCACCATTATATGATAAATGTTAAAATGCTGATATGAAAGTAAAAGGAGGTTTATTTGAAGATAAAAGGAGGTTTATTTGAAGATAAATAAAGAGTTTTTTATTGATATTGCGGAAACACTTGTAACTTCTATTTTTGTGTTAAGCATGATTTATTTATTTTTAGCTTTTCCTGAAGTTGTATATGGAGCTAGCATGGAACCTAACTTTTATACAGGCGAAAGGATACTAGTTGAGAAGGTTACAAAACATTTTAAGAAATTTGAAAGAGGTGAAATTATAGTTTTACACCCTCCCGGAAATGACAGCGTGGATTATATAAAACGTATAGTTGGAATCCCCGGAGATTCGATTAAAATTAAGGATTGTAGTGTATTCATTTCGAGAGATGGAGATAAGTTTAAACTCGAAGAAACTTATTTGGAAAAGAACACTTGTACATCGACCACGGGAGCTTTAAGAGAGGGAAGATCAGAGAAAATAGGTGATAATTTATACTTTGTTATGGGAGATAATCGTATAAGGTCGGCAGATTCTAGGATTTTTGGTGAAATAAATAAAGAGAGAATAGTAGGCAGGGTGGTTTTTAGATTCTGGCCTTTAAACAAGCTAAGTTTGATCTAAGATAGTGTTGACAAGGCTTTATTCTTGTGATAAGTTCTGGACACAAATGAATAAATATGGTGGTTGCATGCCATAGGCGCGGTGATTCCGTGCCAGTTTTTATTGATCTGATAGTTCTTAAAATATGAGATATAACTTTTCAAAAAGAAAAAATGTTCTTGCCCTGCCAAACCTTTCAAGCTTACAGTTAGATTCTTATGCATGGTTAAAAGCATACGGAATTGCTGAAATTCTTGAGGAGTTAGGCACCATCGAAGACTATACAGGAAGAAACTGGGTATTAGTTTTTTCACATCCAAGCATAAATAAACCAAATTTGACTGAGGACGAAGCCTTAAGAACAGGTCGAACTTTTGATGCTCCTTGGTATCTTGAAGCGACATTAAAGAATACAGCAGAGAAGAAAGAAAAAAAGCAAACAATATATATGGGAGATCTTCCTATGATGACCCAACACGGTACGTTTATTATCAACGGTATTGAAAGAGTAGTTGTAAATCAGTTAACAAGATCCGAAGGAGCCCTTCTTACAGGTGAAAATTCCCCAACAACCGGAAAATTTTTAGCGGGTGCAAAAATACTCCCAAAAAACGGCGCTTGGCTTGAAATTGAAACTTCAAGAAGTGGCGTAATTAGCGTAAAAATCGATAGGAGAAGGAAAATTACTATTACAACTTTACTTAGAATTTTTGGCCTTGATTCTGATGATGCAATTAAGAATGCTTTTGAAAAGGTAGAAACAGATCCGGAAATTAATTACATAGAGGCAACACTTGCTAAAGATTCATCCAGCAACTACGACGAAGCTTGCCTTGAAATTTATAAAAAAGTAAGACCGGGCGAGCCTTTGGTTTTAGAAAACGCACAAAGCTTAGTTAGCTCCATGTTTTTTAATAAGAGAAGATATAGTTTAGGCAAAGTTGGTAGGTTTAAACTTAATCAAAAACTTGAATTAACTTTCCCGAATGATCCTAAACACAGGCTACTTCAACTTGAAGATCTTATAAAAATAATTTCAAAAGTAATTGAATTAAATAATAGTATTGGGGAGGTAGATGATGTTGATAATCTTGGAAACAGAAGAGTAAAAGGGGTTGGAGAACTTTTGCAAAATGAAATAAGAATTGGGTTTTTACAAATGGAGAAAAACATAAAAGAGAGAATGAGTTTGCAACCAAGGGAAATATTACCGGAACCGCAGATTTTGGTTTCTCCAAGAGCAGTAGCAGCTAAAATACACAGTTTTTTCGCATCAGGACAACTTTCGCAATTTCAGGATCAACAAAATCCCTTAACAGCTCTTGACCACTTAAGAAGACTTTCGGTTATGGGTAAGGGTGGTTTGACTAAGGAAAGAGCAAGCCTTGCGGTAAGAGATGTTCATTATACTCATTACGGAAGAATTTGCCCTGTTAGAACTCCGGAAGGTCCTAATATTGGGTTAATTAATTATCTTGCTGCGTATGCTCGGGTAAATGAGTATGGATTTTTGGAAACTCCATATTTTAAATTAGAGAAATCTTCAGACGGACAGGTAAGAGTTACCGACACTCTGGTTTATTTAGCTGCTTATGATGAAGAAGGTATTTATATTACAGATGCGTCAATACACGTTGATGGCAGAGGAATGATAACTCAAAAACAAGTTCCGTTAAGAAAAGGCGGAGAATTTATTTTAGGTGACGTTGCATTGGCCGAATACATCGAAGTTGTTCCAAGACAGATTGTTGGTATTTCGGCGGGATTAATTCCATTTCTACAAAATGATGATGTTGTTAGAACTTTAGTTGCCACGCAACAGATGTCTCAGGCAGTTCCTTTGGTTAATCCCCAAGCCCCGCTTGTTGGAACCGGGATCGAAGACGTTATTGCATATAATGCGGGCACTGTAATTAAAGCTTTATCGGACGGTAAGATAAGTTACGCGGATGCTAATAAAGTCGTTGTTACATACGATGGTAAAAGAAACAAAGAAGAATATTTAACTCAAAAATTTACAAAATCAAACCACGACACTTGTATTAATCAATTTGTTAGGGTTTCAACCGAAGACAATATTAAAAAGGGTGATATTTTAATTGAAGGTCCTGCAAGTGTTGGCGGTGAGTTGGCTATTGGTACAAATATAACAGTCGCGTACATGATTTGGAGAGGTTACGAGTATGAGGACGGAATTGTAATCTCAGATAGATTAGTAAAAGACGATGTTCTAACTTCTATACATATAACAGACTACAATATGCAGGTTTTGGAAACAAAACTTGGTCCTGAGGAAATTACAAAAGATATCCCAAATGTTTCTGAAGACGCGCTTAGGAACTTAACTGCAGACGGAATTGTGGCAGTTGGATCAAAAGTTAGAGCAGGGGATATTTTAGTTGGAAAGGTAGCTCCTAAAGGCGAGACAGAACTTTCTGCAGAAGAAAGGCTTTTAAGAGCGATTTTTGGCGAAAAAGCAAAAGAAGTAAGGGATAATTCTTTAGTAATGCCTCATGGAGAACACGGTATAGTTATTGGGATAAAGAGGGTTGATAAGGATGAAAATTCGAATCTTCCGGCTGGAGTTCTTGAAGAAATTACAATTTATGTGGCTCAGCAAAAGAAAATTGAAGTTGGAGACAAATTAGCAGGAAGACACGGCAACAAAGGTGTTATATCCGTAATAGTTCCTCAAGTTGATATGCCTGTTTTATCAGATGGTACTTCGGTTGATATTATCTTCTCCTCCGAAGCTATTTTAAAAAGAATGAATGTAGGTCAAATTCTTGAAGCTCCTATTGGATTGGCTGCAAAAAAACTTGGTAAAAAATATTCTTTCCCGGTCTTTGAAGAAATTCCGGAAGAAGATGTGGCCGAAGAACTTAAAAAAGCCGGACTTCCCGTAACGGGAAAAATGAAATTGATCGATGGCAGAACCGGAGAATACTTTGATGATGAAATAGTTGTTGGTGAAACTTATATTCTTAAGTTATATCATATGGCTGAAGATAAAATGCATGCAAGATCAACAGGACCTTATTCGTTAATTACACAACAACCTTTAGGAGGAAAGGCGCAATTTGGTGGCCAGAGGTTTGGTGAAATGGAAGTTTGGGCGCTTGAAGCATATGGTGCAGCGCATACACTTCAAGAAATGCTTACCATAAAATCAGACGATTTAGTTGGTAGAACACAAGCTTACAGGGCTATATTACAAGGAGAAACGATTCCTGAATCTACAGTCCCAGAATCCTTTAAATTGTTAGTTAGAGAATTAAATGGGCTGGGACTTGGAATAGAGGCAATTGGAGCAGTTACCAAGGTTGAGGACGATGCGCCGGTGGTTTTGGAAAAAGAAGAAATGATAATAGATAAAGGTGAAGTATCAAATTTAGACAGCGATCTTGACAAAGATCAAGCTGGCGGAGAATAAAGTGCTTAATTTAAACGATTTAAAAGATTTTGATTCAATTAGAATATTTCTTGCCTCAACAAAAGATATTGTAAGTTGGTCTTTTGGTGAAATTATTAAACCGGAAACCATAAATTACAGAACCTTTAAGCCCGAGCGTGACGGCCTTTTTGATGAAAGAATATTTGGTCCGGTAAAAGATTATGAATGTTATTGCGGAAAATACAAAAGAATAAGATACAAAGGTGTTATTTGTGATAAATGTGGTGTTGAAGTAACTCATTCAAGAGTAAGGAGAGAAAGAATGGGTCACATAAACTTGGCTTCACCGGTGGCTCACGTTTGGTTTTTTAAGGGAATACCGTCAAAACTTGCTCTTATGCTTGATATATCGCCACGAAATCTAGAATCAGTGATATACTTTTCTTCTTTCATAATAACTCAATTTAGTCCCGAAAAAATGGCAGCTGTAATTTCTGTTATAGAAAAAGATTTGGAACAGCTTCAAAAGTCAAATGAGAAGAAAATGGATGAAGAAATAGCAAAAATTGAAAAAGAAACGAAACCAATAAAAGCTCCTAAAATTAAAGATAATTTTGCAGGAGAAGAAGAGGGCTTAAAACTTAAGCAAAGAATACAATTCACGAGAGATAAATATAACCAAGGTGCTTTAGAGTTAGAAAGAGAGTACAGATTAATTCAGAAAAAAATTGAAAGTATTAATCTCTATACTATTCTTTCAGATAACGAATATTTAGCTTTATCTGTTTATGTAGATAAATTCTGTAAAGCTGAAATAGGTGCCGAAGCAATATTAAATATATTAAGGGGATTAGATTTGAACGATCTTTCGAAGAATTTAAAAGAAAGTTTTGAATCTTCTAAAGGCCAAAAAGCATTAAAAATTTCAAAAAGATTAAGAGTAGTTGAAGAGTTTAGAAGAGCTAGAATAGATCCTGAACGAATGATCTTAGAGGTTATGCCTGTCATACCGCCTGATTTAAGACCATTAGTTCAGCTGGAAGGTGGCAGATTTGCTACAGCTGATCTAAATGAGCTTTATAGAAGAGTTATTAATAGAAATAATAGGTTGAAGAGACTCTTGGATTTGGGAGCGCCGGAAATAATTATTAGAAATGAAAAAAGAATGCTTCAGGAATCTGTTGATGCCTTATTTGATTCTTCGAAACAAAGACAAAATGTAAGAACATCAAAAGGTAAAAAGCAATTAAGATCGCTCGCGGATATGTTAAAAGGAAAACAAGGTAGGTTTAGGCAGAACCTTTTGGGAAAAAGGGTCGACTATTCAGGAAGATCTGTTATTGTTAACGGACCTGAACTAAAACTTTACGAGTGTGGTCTTCCTAAAGAAATGGCTCTTGAGTTGTTTAAACCTTTTGTAATGAGAGAAATTTTATTAAGAGGATTAGCTCCAAATGTTAAGAGTGCAAAATTTGTTTTGGAATCAAGGACTTCCGATGTTTGGGATATTTTAGAATTTCTTGTAAAAGACCATCCGGTATTATTAAATAGAGCACCAACTCTTTGGAGACTTGGTGTCCAATCTTTTTACCCTAAACTAGTTGAAGGTAACGCATTAAGACTTCATTTGTGTGTATGTCCTGGTTTTAATGCAGACTTTGACGGCGATCAAATGGCCGTACATTTACCTTTGTCCGTAAAAGCTATAGAAGAAGCAAAAACAAGTATGATATCAACTAACAACTTGTTAAGACCTGCGGACGGTAATCCGTACTCGGTTCCTACAAAAATCATGCTTTTTGGTATTTACTACATGACTTCAATTGACGAAAAGATTGATATATCTAAAGTAACTTTTTCATCAAGACAAGAGGCAAGATATGCATATGAAGCTTCACATATAATTTCTTTAAGGCAGAGAATAAATGCAAAAGTTGAAGATCAACTTTTGGAAACAACCGTTGGACGTCTTATTTTTAACGAAATTTTGCCCGAGTCTTTTGGATATATAAATGACGTAATGAATAAAAAGAAAATAAATTCCTTACTTTCAAAAGCTTTTGAAACGGAGAGTAGAGACGCGGTTGTTGGATTAATAGATGATCTTAAAGATCTTGGGCTTGAATACGGAACTATTTCCGGACATTCAGTTTCTCTTTCTGACATTATGATACCTGAGGCGCGAAAGAAACTTATTGATCAAGGGATTGAGAAAGTTGCAGAGGTTGATAGGAATTTTAAACGAGGTCTAATTACTAAAGCTGAGGCCGAAAGACTAACAGAAGATGTTTGGAACGAAGTTACTACAAGTCTTGATAATGCTGTTTGGAGTAGTTTAAAGGACGATAACCCGGTTAAAGTTCTTATAAACTCCGGATCAAGTAGAGCTTCAAGAGATCAGGTAAATCAAATCGCTGGTATTCGAGGTTTAATTGCCGATCCTACGGGTAAAATTGTTGAACTTCCTATTTTAGGAAATTACAAAATAGGCCTTTCAGGTCTTGAGTATTTTGCAAGTTCAAGAGGAGCTAGAAAGGGATTGGCTGACCGAGCTCTAAAAACTGCGGATTCTGGTTATTTAACAAGAAGGTTAGTTGATGTTGCTCAAGACGTAATTATTAGAAGTGATGATTGTGGGACTACTGAGGGGCGTGAAATGTTAGTTGGAGAAAGAACAATTCTCAATTCGTTTGCAGAACGAATTCTTGGAAAGTTCCTTGCTGACGATGTTAGAGATGGAAAAAAAGTTTTTGTAAAGAAAAACGTATTACTAACCGAAAAAGAAGTAGAAATAATTGAAAAATCCGGTGTTGAAAAAATTGTTCTTAGGTCTCCTTTAACTTGTAAAACAAGAAGAGGAATTTGTTCTAAATGCTATGGAGTTGATGTAATGACTCGAAATATAGTTGCACTTGGTGCTGTTGTTGGCGTATCTGCAGCACAATCTATTGGAGAACCGGGAACTCAGCTTACTATGAGAACTTTTTATACAGGAGGAACTGCGGGTAAGGATATTACACAGGGACTTCCAAGAATTGAGGAATTAGTAGAGGCAAGGACTCCAAAGGACCTTTCAATAATGAGCGAAATCGCAGGAATTGCAAAAATTACAAAATCCGGAGATGAAAGAAAAATTACAGTCATTCCGTCTAATGATTCCGGAGATGTAGCGGTGGAGTATATGGTTGACCCACTTTCTGAGATTGTTATAGAAGACGATCAACTTGTAACAGTTGGAGATAAACTTACTGCAGGACACTTGGATTTAACCGAGCTGTTAAGAACAACCGGAATAAAAGCTACTCAAAAATATATTCTTGATGAAATACAAAAGGTGTATGCGTCTCAGGGAGTTGCAATAAACGATAAACATATTGAAGTTATAGTAAGACAAATGTTTAATCATGTAAGAATTGAAGAATCCGGTGACACAAGCTTTTTACCGGGAGAAATAGTTACTAAATATACATTTGGAGAAGAGAATGAAAAGATTATTGCAGAGGGTGGAAATCCGGCTACTGCAAAAACAACTCTTTTTGGTATAACCAAAGCATCACTTGAAACCGATAGCTTTTTATCCGCTGCTTCTTTTATTCAAACCAGTAATGTGTTGACCGATGCTGCCGCGTCTGGTAAAGTTGACAGGCTTTTGGGTCTTAAGGAAAACGTTATTCTTGGCCGTTTAATTCCGGTTGGAGAACGCGCAGTACTTGACCAGTAAGGAAAAAGATGCCAACAATTAATCAGCTTTTGAGAAAAGGCAGAAAGTCAAAAACTAAAAAGTCAAAAACCCCGGCTTTGGCCGAGATTTACTCTTCTATTAAAAGAAGAACTCGTAAAACCATTTCACCTTTTAAAAAAGGTGTGTGTTTGCAGGTAAAAACACAAACTCCAAAAAAGCCAAACTCTGCATTAAGAAAAGTTGCAAGAGTTCGTTTATCTAATGGTCGGGAAGTTACAGCTTACATTCCTGGAGAAGGCCATGCTCTTCAGGAGCACTCTATA
>MEVN01000032.1:19133-28963 GCA_001772985.1 candidate division WWE3 bacterium RIFCSPLOWO2_12_FULL_36_10
GCCGGGAATTAAATATACAATAGTAAGAGGAAAGCATGATTTAGCAGGAGTTTTGGGCAGAAAGACCTCAAGATCAATTTATGGAACGAAAAAAGAATGAGATCAAAAGATGTAAAAAAAAGAATAGTTCAACCCGATCCTATTTTTAAATCCAGAGTTGTAACAAGGTTTATAAATAAAGTAATGTTAGACGGTAAAAAAAGTACTGCTGAAGGAATTGTCCTTAAAGCCTTATCTAGAATCTCTCCCGATACCAAAGAAGCGGTTATTGTATTTGAATTAGCTGTGAAAAATATAATGCCAAGACAAGAAGTAAGATCAAGAAGAATTGGTGGAGCTACTTATCAAATTCCTTATCCTTTGAGGCACGATAGAGCGGAGGCCTTGGCTATAAGATGGATTGTAGATACCTCACGAAAAAGAAAAGGAAAAGATATGGAGTTAAAACTTTATGAAGAAATAACTAACGCCCACAAAGGTATTGGCGATTCCATAAAAAAGAGAGACGATACCCATAAGATGGCAGAAGCGAACAGAGCCTTTGCACATTTTCGGCTATAAAATATATGGCTGAGGATAAAAATACAAATCTAACATATCCACTAGAAAAAATCCGAAATATTGGGATCATTGCCCACATTGATGCTGGAAAAACTACAACAACAGAACGTGTTCTTTTTTATACCGGTAAATCTCATAAAATCGGAGAGGTTCATGAAGGTAATACACAAATGGATTGGATGGTTCAAGAAAAAGAAAGAGGAATTACAATTACCTCCGCAGCAACTACATGTTTTTGGAATGACGTTAGAATAAATATTATTGATACCCCCGGACATGTTGATTTCACAGCCGAGGTAGAAAGATCGTTAAGAGTTTTGGACGGCGGTGTTGTTGTTTTTGATGGTTCTCAGGGCGTTGAGCCACAAAGTGAGACGGTTTTTAGACAAGCCGAAAAATATAATGTTCCGCTTCTGGCATTTGTAAATAAATTAGACAAGGTTGGCGGGGATTATTATATGACATTGGATTCTATTTTTGACAGACTTTCTCAGAATGCTTTAGCAATGCAGTTACCAATTGGTGAAGAAAATGATTTTAATGCGGTTATAGATCTTATTGAAGAAAAAGCTTATAAATTTGAAGGAAAAATGGGATCGGAAATAGTAGAAATAGAAATTCCGGATAATATGAAGACAAAGGTAGCAGAATATAGAGCAAAAATAGTTGAAAAAGCTGCGGAATCAAATGATGGGCTTTTAGAAAAATTTTTGAACGGACATTCTTTAACAAACGAAGAAATAATAAGTGGTATTAGAGACTTAACAATTAAAACAAAAATTTATCCGGTTTATTGTGGCGCATCTCTTGGAAATATTGGAATACAAAAACTTCTTGATGCTGTAGTTTTGTTTTTACCGTCTCCTAAGGATGTGGGAGACGCGAAAGGTTTGAAGCCAAAAACAGGAGAAGCAATTGACGTGAAAGCTAACGAAAATGAACCCTTTTCGGCTTTAGCCTTTAAAATTCAAACAGATCCATACGTTGGCAGGCTTACATATTTTAGAGTTTATTCAGGAAAGCTTTTGAGCGGATCTTATGTTTTAAATAGTACAAAAAATAAAAAAGAAAGAGTTGGAAGAATTTTATTAATGCACGCAAATCATAGAGAAGAGGTTAAAGAGATGAGGACCGGAGAAATCGGCGCCGGCGTTGGATTATCGAATACTACAACTGGAGATACGCTTTGCGATGAGAAAAATCCTGTAATTCTTGAATCCATTAATTTTGCGGAACCTGTTATTGGTCTTGTTATAGAACCAAAAACAAAAGGTGATAGAGATAAACTTGGCGAATCATTAAAGAAATTTATGGAAGAGGACCCCACATTTAAAGTTAAATCCGATGCGGAAACTGCGGAAACTTTAATTTATGGTATGGGAGAACTTCATTTGGAAATTATTGTAGATAGATTAAGAAGAGAATTTGGAGTTGAAGTAAATACAGGAAAACCACAAGTTGCTTATAGGGAAACAGTTAAAAAGACAGTATCCCAAGAAGGAAAGTATATTAGACAATCAGGTGGAAGAGGTCAGTATGGGCACGTGTATATAACACTTTCTCCAAGAGAGCCGGGAGCCGGTTTTGAATTTACTAATGATGTTGTAGGAGGCTCAATTCCAAGAGAGTATATTCCGGCAGTAGAAAAAGGAATTATAGAAGCTTTGGAATCCGGAGTGTTTGCTGGATACCCAGTTGTTGATGTTGCGGTTTCTTTATATGATGGTTCGTATCATGAAGTTGACTCGTCTGAAATAGCTTTTAAAATAGCAGCTTCTGAAGCTTTTAAAGATGCTCAAAGAAAAGCCGAGCCATACTTACTTGAACCTATTATGAGTGTTGAAGTTGTAACTCCCGAAGATTTTATGGGAGATGTTATAGGTAATTTATCGAGCAAAAGAGCTAAAATTGAAGATACCCAAACCAGAGGTAAAGCAAGGGTTGTAACTGCCAAAGTTCCACTTGCCGAGATGTTTGGATATGCCACTGATTTGCGCGGTATGACGCAGGGAAGAGCAAGTTTTACAATGGAACCAAGTCATTACGAGGAGGTTCCGGCAGGTGTAGCAATTGGCATACGAGAAAATAGATCTAAATGAGGACTTGATTTTCCTGCTATAATCTGGTTAACTAGCGTAAGTTCATTTGATTCGCCTAACGGCGAACGGAAAGGTTTTTATGACAGAGTTTATTAGAAATAAACCGCATGTAAACGTTGGAACCATTGGTCACGTTGATCATGGCAAAACCACACTTACAGCAGCAATTACAAAAGTATTGTCTGCAAAAGGTTTGGCAGAATTTAGGGCTTTTGACACAATAGATAAAGCTCCTGAGGAAAAAGAGAGAGGTATTACAATTAATATCACTCATGTTGAGTATGAAACTGAGAAAAGGCACTACGCTCATATAGATGCCCCAGGTCATAAAGATTACATTAAAAACATGATTACCGGTGCAGCCCAAATGGACGGCGCAATTTTGGTTGTTTCTGCACCAGACGGCCCAATGCCTCAAACCAGAGAGCATATTTTATTGGCCAGACAGGTTAACGTTCCTTCTATTGTTGTATTTTTAAATAAAGTTGATATGGTGAATGATCCTGAAATTCTCGATCTTGTTGAGCTTGAAGTTAGAGAGCTTCTAACAAAGTATGGATATGACGGCGAGAAAACTCCTATTATAAAAGGTTCTGCTAAAAAAGCCTTAGAAGGCGATACTGAAGCTGCAAAAGCGATTGAAGAGTTGATGAAAGCAGTTGATGACTATATTCCGGATCCTGTAAGAGACTTAGACAAGCCTTTCTTAATGTCAATTGAGGATGTTTTCTCAATTAAAGGTCGTGGAACAGTTGCAACAGGAAGAATTGAAAGAGGTAAAGTTGCCATAAACGAAGAGATTGAAGTTGTTGGAATTAAGCCTACCGTTAAAACCGTTGTAACCGGAATAGAAATGTTTAAGAAGTCAATGCAAGAAGGACAAGCCGGAGATAACGTTGGGGTACTTTTAAGAGGACTTGAAAGAGATGATGTAGAAAGAGGCCAGGTTTTAGCCAAACCCGGTACAATAAATCCACACACGGATTTTGAAGCTGAGGTTTACATACTGTCAAAGGAAGAGGGTGGAAGACACAAACAATTTTTCACCGGATATAGACCGCAGTTCTATATTAGAACCACTGATGTTACAGGAGAAATCACACTTCCAGAAGGAGTGGAAATGGTTCTTCCGGGAGATAACACTAAGTTTGTTGTTAAATTAATTACACCTGTTGCAATAGAAGAAGGTTCAAGATTTGCAATTAGAGAAGGAGATTTAACAATAGGACAAGGAGTAATTACAAAGGTCCTTTCTTGATTTGACTAGTTTAATTTATGGTAAAGGAAAAAAAAGACAGTAGAATAAGGATAAAACTTAACTCGTATGATAATAGGATTATAGATTTGAGTGTTTCCAAAATTGTTGATACTGCTTTAAGGACGGGCGCAAAGGTAATTGGCCCTATTCCTTTACCTACCAGATTAGAAAGATTTGTAGTTATAAGAGGCCCGCATATTGATAAAAGGTCAAGGGAGCACTTTGAGCTGCGAACTCACAAGAGGGTTGTCGATATTCTTAACCCTACCAGCTCAACCATTGATAGTCTTTCCCACCTTAACCTTCCCGCAGGGGTTGGTATCTCAATAAAGATGTAATATGGTACAATGAACACGATGTTGAAAGTAACTACATAATAAGTTCTGTTTCTGGGGTTTAGTTTAAATTGCGCCCTAGGCGCTTTTTTTTGTGAGCGAAAGCTTGTATGACTATTATTAAAGGAAAAAAAATAAATATGAGCCAGATATTCTTACAGGACGGCAAAGTTATTCCTGTAACAATATTAAGGTCTGAGGAAAATTTAGAATCTGATTTGGAAAACAAAGAAATCGTTCTTGTTGGTAAATCAAAAGGAAAGGGATTTACAGGAGGAATGAAAAGATGGAATTTTACGGGAGCAATGGCGACACGAGGTCAGTCAAATAAAGCAAGAGCTCCGGGATCTATTGGTGCTCAAACACCGGGTAGAGTTTTTAAAGGAAAAAAAATGGCCGGAAAGCATGGTAACAAAAGAATAACATTGAAAGGTTTAAAGATAGTAAAAGTATTTCCTGAAAAAAGAGAATTTATGGTAACGGGTCCAGTGCCTGGAGCAAGAAATTCTAAAGTTTTAGTTGAAATTATATGAAGATAGATGTATTTGATAAAAATGGAGAATCGGTAGAAAAGATTGACTTGGAAAAAAGTCTTTTTGGGGTAACTTCTAGTGGCGAGGCTGTGCTTCAGTATTTGAGGGTATTTAATGCTAATCAACGACAGGGTACTTCTTCTACCAAAACCAGAGGAGAGGTTTCGGGCGGTGGAAAAAAACCTTGGAAACAGAAAGGTACAGGAAGAGCTAGAGTTGGTTCTTCTAGAAACCCGTTATGGAGAAAAGGAGGAATTTCTCATGGTCCAATACCAAAAGATTGGAGTTTGAAAATAAGTAAGAAAGTGAAAAAGACTGTATTAATCTCCGCCTTATCGTATAAGGCATCAGCAGAAAAAATAAGAATTTTGGATCAGCTTGAATTAAAAGAAAAGAAGACCAAGTTAATAAAAGATATTTTGCAAAATTTAAAAATTTCAAATAGAACTGTTTTTGTTTATGGGACTTTGAATGAGAATTTGATTAAAAGTGCAGCTAATATTAAGGGATTTCACATTGTTAGCGCTGATAGCGTTAATGCATTTGACATTATATCCTCTGATTATTTGTTATTTTCAAAAGAGGGACTTTTGAAATTGGAGGAAAAATTAAATGAGAATAAATAATATTATTGCAAGACCGGTATTTTCAGAAAAAAGTGTAGGTTTAGCCGGAGCAGGTAAGTACGTTTTTAAGGTTAGAAAGGACGCTTCAAAAGGTACAATTTCTAATTCGTTGAAAGCTACTTTTGGAGTTGATGTAGTGAGCATAACAACTATGGTAATGCCGGGAAAAAAGAGAAGAAAAAGTAGGACCGCAGGCTTTGTTAAAACAGGACTTTGGAAAAAAGCGATAGTTAAAATAAAAGAAGGCCAAAAAATAGAATTATTTGAGGAAAAGAAATGATAAAAAGTTATAGACCAACAAGTGCTGGTATAAGATTTAGAAAAACACTTGTGAGAGATGTATATAAAGGCAAACCTGAAAAATCTTTGCTTGTACCTATAAGTGGAGCAGCCGGGAGAAATAGTGGAAGAATATCGAGCAGACATCAGGAACGTGGGCATAAAAGAATGTACAGAATAGTTGATTTTAAAAGAGATAAACTTGATATTTCTGCAAAAGTTGCCTCAATTGAATACGATCCGAATAGAGGTCCAAACATTGCTTTATTGCACTATGCTGATGGCGAAAAAAGATACATACTAGCTCCGGAGGGATTAAAAGTTGGAGATACGGTAATGTCAGGAGTTAAATGTGAGCCTTCAGTTGGAAATTCTATGCCTTTAGAAAATATTCCTTTAAGTATGCTGGTTCATAATATTGAACTTAACCCGGGAAGAGGCGGTCAGTTTGTTAGAGGGGCCGGAGGTAGTGCGGAAATTTTGGCTAAAGAGGGTAGATATGCCAATATCAAGCTTCCAAGTGGAGAAGTACGCAAGATTCTTTTATCCTGCTATGCTACAATCGGCGTTCTAAGCAATCAGGATTTGAAGAATATTAACCTTGGTAAAGCCGGAAGAAATAGACACTTAGGCAGACGTCCTCATATAAGAGGGGTAGCTCACGCAAATCCAACCGATCACCCACATGGAGGTTCTTACAAGACTACAGGTATTGGTATGCCGTCTCCAAAGTCTCCTTGGGGTTGGAAGACCAGAGGTAAAAAGACCAGAAAAAGACATGGAATGTCAAAGTATATTATTAAGCAAAGGAATGGTAGGTAAATATGTCACGATCAATGAAAAAAGGACCTTATATAGACGAAAAGCTTTTAAAAAAAGTAAAGAAAATGATTGAATCAGGCGAGAAAAAGCCAATAAGGACTTGGGCAAGAGCTTCTTCAATAAGTCCTGAAATGGTTGGTTTCACATTCGAAGTTCATAATGGCAAAGAACATTTGCCGGTATATGTGAACGAATCAATGGTTGGTCATAAATTAGGTGAGTTTTCGCCAACAAGAAAGTTTAGAGCTCATTCGTCAAAGAAGATTTAATATGGAAAAAGCAAAAGTATACGCAAAACTTAAATATGTCCATATCTCAGCAAAAAAGGTGAAATTAAGCCTTGATATTGTAAGAGGTAAAAAAGTATTAGAAGCCCAGCGAGTACTTCAATTTAATGATACAAAGGCTTCTGAAATTGTTTTGAAAGTATTAAAATCTGCTATTGCAAATGCTAAAAACAACATGAATTTGAAAGAAGAAAGTTTATATATTCACGAAACTTATGTAGGTCAAGGGCCGGTTAGAAAAACAGGAAGATTTGCAGGAAGAGGAAGAATAAGCCCAATTTTAAAAAGATCAAGTCATATAGTAGTTGGTTTATCTGAAAGGGAAAATGGGACAAAAAGTTAATCCTATCGGATTTAGAGTTGGAATATCAAGAGATTGGAGTTCAAGATGGTTTGCCGGGAAAAAAGATTACGCGGACTTTGCCCTTGAGGATCTTGAAATTAGAAAAATTTTGAAAAAGAAATTTGAATTAGCCGGAATAAAATCGGTTGATATAGAGAGATCGTTAAATGAAATTACGATTATAGTTAAAGTTTCAAAACCCGGCATGGTAATTGGAAAAGGTGGGTTATTAGCAGAAGAGGCTAAAGATCTTTTGAAAAAGGCTACAAAATCAAAGGTTTCCCTGAATGTTGAGGAAGTGAAAGTTCCTGAAATTGAAGCTCAACTTGTGGCCGATTATATTTGCAGACAGTTAAAAAGAAGACTTCCATATAGGAGAGTGGCGTCTGCTGCCGCCACTTCTGCAATGGACAGAGGGGCAAAGGGTGTAAGGATAAGATTGGCTGGGCTTTTAAGCGGTGGAAATTCTATAGCAAGAACAGAAATAGTTTATAAAGGATCTGTTCCAGCTCAAACCTTAAGAGCAGATATAGATTACGCTCGGGTACACTGCTTAATGCTATATGGAATGATTGGAGTAAAGGTTTGGATTTATAAAGGCGAATTAGAAATTTAAAGGTTATTATGTTGCTACCAAAAAGAGTGAAATATAGAAAACAGCAAAGAGGAACCAGTAAAGGAAATGCTACAAGGGGATTTACTAAGTCTTTTGGAAATTATGCTCTTAAGTCAATTTCGAGGGGCGTTTTATCTTCAAGACATATTGAGGCTGCAAGAAAAGCTATATCACACAAAACAAAAAGAGAAGGTAAGCTGTGGATTAGAGTTTTTCCATCAAAGGCAGTATCAAAAAAACCAAATGAAACAAGAATGGGAAGTGGAAAAGCACCTGCAGATCATTACGTTGCTGTAATAAGGCCGGGGAAAATTATTTTTGAAATCTCCGGAGTTAGTGAATCAGTTGCCAGAGAAGCGTTTGGAAGGGCATCGGACAAGCTTCCGCTTAGCACGATGTTTATAAAAGATGACAAAGATTAAACCGAAAAGGACAATTGAATATAGACAAAAATCAGAAAAAGATCTTCTTGGCATTTTAGAGGGTTTAGTAAAAGATATGGAAAATAATGTTGTTGTAGTTTTAAAAGGTAAAGGGAAAAATTTTAAGAAAAATCTGTTTTTAAGAAAAGAAATTGCACGTGTTGCAACAGTATTAACTGAGAAAAAGATTCTTTTACAAATTGAAAAGGGGGAAAAATGAGTTTAAAAATTTTTAAAGGTAAAATAGTTTCGGACAAAATGATAAAAACTGTTGTGGTATCTATAGAAATGCCAAAAAGGCATCCTCTTTACGGCAAGGTTATGAAAAATACCAGAAGATTTAAAGCAAGGAATGAAATTGATGCTAAGCTTGGTGACCTTGTGAAAATTCAGAGCACACGTCCATACAGTAAGGAAGTAAGCTTTAAGGTTATTGAAATTATTAACGAAGGGAAAAAGAAATGATAGCAGTTGGAACTGAATTAAACGTAGCTGATAATTCAGGAGCAAAAAAACTTAAAGTAATTGGAATACCCACTAGTCAAAGGGGTAAAGTAGCATATTTGGGAGATGTTGTTGTTGCAGCTGTTTCCGGTGCTTCGTCTACTGGTACCGTTAAGGATCACTCGGTTGTTAAGGTAGTTGTAGTAAGAACAAGAAAGGAAAGAAGAAGGCAGGACGGTAGTTACATTAGATTTAGTGAAAATGCCGGAGTGGTAATTGATGTTGACGGCAATATGGTTGGTACAAGAGTTTTTGGGCCTGTAGGTAGAGAATTAAGAGATAACGGATATTTAAAGCTGGTTTCTCTTGCGCCGGAGGTATGGTAAATGAGAATAAGAGTAAAAGATAAAGTAAAAGTTATTTCCGGTAAAGATCGTGGTAAGGAGGGAATGGTTGAAAAGGTGTTAATTTTAGATGGCAAGGTTATTGTTCACGGAATAAACATTGCAAAAAGACATGTAAAGCCGGGTAAAGCCTCAAAAGAAGGGGGAATTATGAGTATAGAAAGACCGTTAAGTATTTCGAATGTAATGATTCTTTGTGAAAAATGTGCAAGGCCGGTAAGGATAGGCTACTCAATTGTTAACGGGAAGAAAATACGAATTTGTAAAAAATGCGGAGGAGTATTTGACAAGTGAGGACACAGTTAGAGGGTAGAAACGTTGTATTAGAAGCTTTGGAAAGAGGAAGGAAGGTCTTTGAAATTTATATAGATATCGGTGCTCGTGGCGAAAAGGTTGATAAAATTTATACAATTTCAAAACGATTAAATATTAGAATAGAGAGAAAAGACAGAAAGTTTTTGGATAAGATAACAAAAACAGACTCGCACCAAGGTGTAATTGCAATATCAGAAACGTTGCAAGAAGAAAGGCTCAAAGAGGTTTTAGCGAAAGCAAAAAATCCCCTTGTCTTAATTCTTAAAGATACAGTATATGAGCATAACCTAGGAGCAATTTTAAGAACATCCGCAGCTAGTGGGGTAAGTGCTATTGTTGTTGGGCAAACCAATAGGCAAGCGTTGACGCCAATTGTTGAAAGAGTGTCAATGGGAGCGAGTAATATCATTCCTGTTATTGGAGCAAGTATTCAGAGCACTTTATCAGTTTTAAAAAAAGAGGGATATAGAATCGTTGGAGTTGAAC
>MEVN01000033.1:0-3937 GCA_001772985.1 candidate division WWE3 bacterium RIFCSPLOWO2_12_FULL_36_10
TAACGAATGGAGAACGATTAAGTGCCATTTTTCTAAAGGACCTAAAACTGAATGCGGAGGCTATTTCAATCAATATCATTGTTAATAAAGCTACGGTTCTACTGATTTCAAGGGACAACCCAAAAATATTAAAGGCTATGAAATACGACAATAACGTGATAAAACCCATAAAGAAAGCTGTACTAAGTAACAATTTTAACAATTCTCGATTTAAAATATTTTCCTTATTCCTTGGCTTATCTTCCATAATATCTTTTGATGTCGGATTTACTCCTAAGGTTAACGCGGGTAGGTTATCTGTCACCAGATTCATAAATAGTATTTGTATCGAAACAAGAAGTGGTGTTTGCCATCCAAATACTGGAGCCAATAAGACCCCAAAGAATAAAGTTACTAATTCCGCTAAGTTACAACTAAGTTGGTAGGTTACAAATTTTCTTATATTGTTATATACAGTTCTACCTTCTGCAATTGCTGAAATTATCGTTGCAAAATTGTCATCTTTTAGTATAAGGTCGGAGGCAGAGCGTGAAACGTCAGTTCCGTTTTTGCCCATAGCAATACCAACATGAGCTTCTTTTAATGCTGGGGCGTCATTTACCCCATCCCCTGTCATGGCGACAGTTTCCCCAAGGTCTTTGAATATTTTTACTAAGCGGATCTTATGTTCAGGTTTTACCCTTGCAAAGATAGTGGTTTCTTTAACTTCCACAGCTAATTCTGCATCCGACAAACTATCCATAGCGTTACCATCTAATATTTTATTAGCTGCGCTTAGTCCGATCTGCTTAGCAATAGACAGTGCTGTTTCCTTACTATCACCTGTTATCATATAAACCTTTATCCCCGCACCAATTGCAGTTTTTATTGCCTCAGTAACTTCTTCTCTTGGCGTATCTTCCATTGCTACTAAACCTAGAAAAGTAAAGTCTTCGTCTTGGTAACTTTTATCGTTGGTAGATATCTCCCTGTAGCATATTGCTAGTGTTCTGTATGCTGTGCTGGACATTTCTTGTTGTAAGGAATATATGCTTTCTTTTTCTTTTGTCGTAAGGTCTTTTTCGTTACTATTATTGTATGATTTTGTACACTTTTCAAGTACTACCTCAGGCGCACCCTTGGCGTATATAAAATGCTTATCCTTTTGTTTATATAGAACAGACATCATTTTGCGTTCTGAATTAAAAGTGTGCTCATCAATACGATCATATAAATAATTTTCTTTAAAGGCGCCAGCTTTCGCCCCAAGTATTAAAAGTGCTGTTTCTGTTGGAGTACCGATTGCCTTATACTCATTATCATTTCCAGTTCGTTCGATTTCAGCGTTATTACAAAGGAGTGATGCCAATAATAATTGTTTAACGTCTTTTTGTTTATTTATATCAATTTCAGAACCATTCTTAGTTATTTTTCCATGCGCTACAAAACCACTTCCTCCCACCTCATAAAGATCATTACCAGTAAAAATAAATTTAACTGTCATCTCGCCTTTAGTTATTGTGCCGGTTTTATCTGAACATATTACTGTTACTTCTCCCAATGTCTCGATAATAGACATCCTGTTAACTATGGCATTCTTTTCAGCCATGCGTTTGGCACCTAAAGCTAGAGTGGTTGCTAAGACTACCGGAAACCCCTCGGGAAAGGCAGAAACGGATATCGCGATCATCAATATTAAAATATCTATTAAAACGGCTGTGTTCACAACAGGTGCTCTAGATACTATAAGAACTCCAGTTGCTATAGAAGCAATAATTGCAACTGTCACCATATACTTTGCGATATTATTTACTTTTTGTTGTAATGGTAATTCTTTCTCAGCTGTAGATATTAAGTGAGCAATCTTACCAAAGTTGGTATTCATTCCCGAGTGAGTTACTCGAGCAAGACATCTTCCGTTAACAATATAAGTTCCCATAAATATTTTATTTTGATCTGTGGCTTGTATACTAATATTAGATAAAGCTGTTTTAGTAATTTCTTTGGACTCCCCTGTTAAAGCACTCTCATTTACACGCAAGTCAAAGGATTCAATAAGTTCACAATCTGCAGAAATCTTTTCACCATTTCCCAAAAGTATAATATCGTCTGGTACAATTTCTTGTGAAGGTATCTCCACCTTCTTTCCATCTCTATACACTATAGAAACTAGCATTAGCATCTTTTTTAAACTTTTAATAGATTCTTCTGCTTTGTACTCTTGAAAAAATCCTACAAATATAACAATTAGGATAACGGATAAGATTGTAAATGCTGTGACGTGTTTTCCTACAAGAAAGGAAATAACAGTAGAAAATATGAGCATATAAACCACAAAATTGCTTTTTATCTGTCGCAACAGGATTTTTAGTGGGGTAGATTTTGATGTTTCTACAATTTCATTGAACCCATATTCAGTAAGCCTTTGATTAGCTTCATTACTTGTTAGTCCTTGAGGCATTAACACTATTTTACACGATAAATATCAAACAAAATATCTCAACAACTCGTCGCTTTGCTCCTATTGTATCCACAAATACTAAGCTCACTGTGTTCGCTAAGTATTGTGTAGGATTCGGTCACGTAACAAAAAAGAAATTTGGCAACCAACCCTTCGGTCTAATTGCCAAATTCCTGGCTATATCTCCTGAACAAAATCCGAACTTTTTACCAAAACAATCCGACTTATGACTAATCTGTACGCCTCCGCTATTTTTTGCTCGCGCGATTTTTGCTCGGCTTCGCCGAGATAAAGACGTAAAAAAAGTTATTCAATCGTTGTGATTTGATTTTCTGGCAACCAACTTTTTGACAATAACCTAACAATAATATCTGGCTTTAAAGCTTCCATGTCATGTGTCATACGACCGGATTTTTTGTCACTCCACTCTGTTTTATCAACAATAAAATATCCTCTTCCGAGAGAGTTTATAAAGTCAATCGACTCCATTGGTTCGACAATCTCGTCAATAGATTTTTCAGTATCGCCATAAGGAGTAACGGCAATAAAGGTTATGTTCTTTGGAATAATTGAGGCTTTCTCGTTAACAATTTTATGCGCCTCACCAAAAATATCGGTGTTTATTTTGGCATCTCCCAATTCGACTCGTTCCTTTGCCCATTCTGTATTGAGATGGTCATGCCAAATTTTCAATATGGAATTGTCATAATTTCTAACTCTTCCGATAGAACCCGAAAGCGATACTATTCTGCATATTTTGCTTGCTAATTTTGGTTCTGCTTTAACAAATTTTAACAATGAATAAATTAATGCTAGCGGGCCAAAAGAATGACCGCACAGAACAATTTCAGAGAAATGCGGAGTTAATACCTCCAAGGCAATCAATGGTTCAATAAGCCAATCAGCGATTGAATAGTCTTTTTTGTTTCCAAGAACATGCAATCCATCAATCGCTTTTAACTTCTGCCTTTCCGTACAATTTATGTATGATTTTGAAAACGTACCATGAATTAGCGTTCCACCATGCCGAGCCAAAAATATCGAATAACCATTTTTAAGCGTTTTCTCTAACCATAATTGTTCATATTGCGTGGATCCGCCACCTGGAAATCCTGGCTCAAAAATTATCAATTTTGATCGATCTTTTTGTAAAAATAATTTGCCTTCAACAACACCTGTTTTTGATTTAAGCATTACCCAAAAAGATTTTACCGATATCGAAGGAAAAGGATTATCCAAACTAATTATGAAGTCTGGCACAACAGAAATTTTTAATAGGCTCTGAAGCGTTATATTATCATTGGTTTTCATTGTGCCTTAATTATACCAATTTCTTTGAATTCTGAGTAGTCTTGGTCTTGATTTACTTTTTAAAAATTTGTATATTGTAATTGTAGTCAACTTTTTTCGGATTGCTTTTTTAATGGTCGCTTTGGACAATTTGGAGCAATCCGAGTTGACTACACCAGGGTGGCCATTTAAGTTATAAAAAGTTCT
>MEVN01000033.1:3978-6906 GCA_001772985.1 candidate division WWE3 bacterium RIFCSPLOWO2_12_FULL_36_10
ATTAGGTGGGCAGACAGGTTTGCGTTTTTTCTTAAACGGATTCGAGCCGACCCTCCAAAGGCGGGCGGGCAGTTTCGGAGGTACGGGAGGTAAAACAATAAAATCGGTTACAAGAATTTCAAAAGTGGCTCTTCCCAACCAAAACACGTTTCTTTTCCCTTGAGACTTTCAAATTCTTTTACGCATTCGTGGTCGGCTTTTGCATATTCAATAAGTAGGCCTACTGCTTCTTCGATAAGCCCGCCCACCGTTCCGTCCGAGTCATCAACACCGCCCGTAGTTAATTTACGGTCTAATCTCAATATCGTTTTAATGATTAAATTCGCCGTTGGACGGTTGGCGGGCAGCGAAGAAAAAATGGAGGCTAGGCGGTTACAGCCTTCGGTTAAACTGTCTTGGTAGGCAAACCAAATTCTGGAAGGACCGCTATAAGCCTTTATGTAGCGCATGGCGCCGAAGATTTCCGCCTTAGATAAATTTAATTGATCCTGGGTTATGTTTCCAATTTTGCTACTAAACTTAATTTCATTGTGTTGGGTCCTTTCTTCATCAGTCAAAGGTTTTCCTTTTTTCAACGCATAAATTGCCGCCACAATCATATGCTTACACAGAGTACCGTTTTCGCCAAGATAACAAGTGCAATTTCCATCACTATAGCTTTTTGGGGAAACGATCACTTTGTAAAAATGCGTTCCCTGAACATCAGCCGTAAAAGTAAAACCTGTATCTCGAAAATTTTTTACTTTCCCACTCTCGTACAAATCGACTGCTTTTTCCCATGTCCCGCGGTCAATACCGTATTTAATTTTTTCTAAATCGTATTGTGGAATCATAGTTAAAGGCTTTCTTCTTCTTACTGGCTGGGGAGCGGGGACGAAGTTGTAATATTTTGTAGTGCCATATACGATTATTATAAGCACTCCCCTGCTCTTGTTTAGGTGGGAGGTTTTATAGTAAGTGTGTTTTGGCTGGGGAAAATCACGTTATCAGGGTTCATTAAATCGTTTATCAAAAATTTCTTACAGAACGGCTCAACCAGCCTGCTTTCTAATTGGTTAGCAATAAAGTAATAAACTTGAACTGTTTATATTTATAAGGAAGATAGTTAAACTTAGGCTTTTCTAAGTTTTACCAACCATTAGAGTATGTCGAATAGGATACGGGAGGGCTGTATTTTCCTTCTTTGCAGTGATTGATTGGTTTAATCATTACTTCCTGCCATGGGGATACATTTGGTAGGAATTCATGACCATCGTTAGGTGTGTTGGATATTCTGAACGGAAAGTTACCCGTACCGTCATCTATCTTAATGTTTATCTTGTTTGCATCATACTGTACCCACGTTAAATTCACACCACTGATATTATCCTTTTTATCAATGTTTAACTTTATCCATGTAGTTTCTTTTGGAGTTTTCCACAGACACCTTCTATCTTCACTAAAAGTTGCGCCGTTGTTGATGGTTTCGTTATCCACCTCTTCGTAGATGGTATTATTTGCAATGCATCGAACAGAAAAACCATAGGTATTAAGAGAGTGCCAACGACCAATTGTATTGTAACCTAAGCCCAATATACGACCGTATGTGTAACCTTCGCTGAAGGGCGAGGATGACCAAAAATGGATGGAAGGCTCTCTCCTGTCAAACTGGCTGTCTGCGGGGCCACGGTTGCCTGTAGATACTGCATCAAAACCAGAACTCCCTCCAACTTTTAGCTCTGTTCCGGCGTCGGCACATCCCCAATCTAATCTCGTTGCATCACAAGACTGACCAGATGAAGTTAAGGGGTTCTCTAGAGCGTAAAACTCTGTATCGGAGGGAACGTGCCAACCTGCCGGACATATACCCTGGTTGGTATCGGGTACGTCGCAGGATGATGTATTGCAAGAATCCGCAAAACCATTAGATTCTGCCCAAGTATACAGCCCTCCCTCACTGTCACAGAAGGTTGAAGAGTTGTTGTAGCACCATTTAGAAACTGTATTGGGGTCGTTTGGGGTAGGCGCAGTATTATCGGAAGTTTCTAGATTTCCGATCATCGTTCCCACGTTAAGATTTTCTTTGAACCAGCACTGTTCTCCTATAAGGACTGTGTCATAAGACTGGTCACCATAGTCACAGGATCTCCCACAAACGGTCGATGTTCCACACTCAGACGCCCAAGAGTTTATTGTAAAAAAAAGAATTGTTCCGATAAACGTGATTGCAGCAGAAAGATATCTATTAACCTTCTTGTTTGTAGTTTCCATATATTATTACTCGTATCTAAAATAAGGGCAGTTTTTTATAATTTTGGCAGGGATGCTAAGTTCGTTGTTAAAAAAAGGGTCGAGGGCAATCTCCGAGTGTATATAACAACTGACGTTGGGATAATACCCTTTTTATCGTTGATGTCAAATCAATATCTATATTAAGAGTTGGTTTAAGCCGGGAAGGGTACTATATAATACCATCAGAAAAGAAGATGTATCTATTACCGCTCGCTAAAGTTTTTAATAACGTCACTTTTCACTGTCATAGAAGCGTTTTGCTAGTATAATAAATGGGGAGGGGGGATGAAGTTTTAACCCTTGTTGAAACACTTTCAGGTTACTTTAAACATGTTCCCACTACGGTTTAGTGAATGGGGGGGCTTATGACCGATGTGCGCTTGGTTGGGAAAATTTATATATCCCGGCTCACTTAATCGTACAGCAAAAATCAAGAATTCGTCTCTTTAAAAACAGCTTGGTTTTGTGCACCAACTTTTGGGTTTAAGACACGACCCTGGGTATACAGTGGTTGGTTTGCGACAAGAGTTGCTGAAAGGTTTAGAACAAGAAATATCGGGTCGTCCTCCTATCCGTGTATAGAGGTCTACACAATCGTTATAGGCGTCTAAATCCTCATTATAATCGTTCACACATTCGGAATATTCCTGCATATCA
>MEVN01000034.1 GCA_001772985.1 candidate division WWE3 bacterium RIFCSPLOWO2_12_FULL_36_10
TGAGGCCGATGACGTAATTGGCACTTTAGCTAAAAGATTTTCCTCAAAGGATTTAGATGTTTTAATTTCTTCAAACGATAGAGATTTGTGGCAGCTTTTGAATAAAAATGTAATGGTAATATTGCCAACAAAAGGTGGTCAAGTTGAATGGGTAGGAAGAGAAGAAGCAAAAGCGCGTCTTAGTTTTGATCCTAAATTAATTACAGAATATAAAGCACTAGCTGGAGATGCGAGTGATAATATTCCGGGAGTCTTTGGAGTCGGTGAAAAAACTGCAAAAAGATTAATTTTAGAATTTGATACTGTTGAAGAAATTTATAAAAATATTAGTAGCATAAAACCCGATTCCCTTAAAGAGAAATTAGCCGAAAATGCGGAGATGGCAGTTATGAGTAGAAGTTTAGCCACAATTGAAACAAATGTTCCCATTACTCTTGAATTATCTGAATGTAAATATAAGGAATTTAACAAGGGCGCTGTGGTTGAGGTACTAAAAAAGTATAACTTTAAATCTTTGACTAGACGACTTGGGTTTGGTGATAAAAAAGAAGCAAAAAAACAAGAAACCCCAGATAACCAAATCCCGCTCTTGTAAACAAACCGTTTGTGATATACTGCCTATAGTCTAGAAGAGGAGAGGAGAAAGAAAATGGACAGACCTGATTTTGTTTGGCGTGGAGGTAAGAATATGGAAGTTTCCGACCCATTGGCTATTGCAGCAATTGCTAAGGCTTGTAACGAGGCGCTTAATTGGCCTGATTCATTTTCTGTAATGGCATATAGTCGCAGTCATGGAAATTATGTTCCTGTTAGCAAGCTTCTCCCAGGTAATGGTTATTATCTAATTCCAAAAGCAAGTACGGATTAAGGAGGTAGGAGGAAAAATGCCACCACCAACTTATGTTTTTGTTTGGAAGGGCCAAAGCCTGGCAAATTTGAATTTAGAAAGCGTAATGCGAGCTATTTCCGACGCGACCGGTATCCATTTCAACGACACCGTTAAAATGAAAGTCGTGCTTTATTCAACAGGAGTTATTGTGACAAGCTTGACATTAGGACAAGTTTACCGCCTTGTTCCAGTAGCGGAAGAAGAAGCTGAAGAATAGGAGGGAAAAATGCTACGAGACACACTTCGACCAATTCAGTTTGTTTGGGACGAAATGGGTACTCATTCTGGCGTTGGTTTAATGGAAAAGTTAATGGACAAATACCATATACCGGGTGAAGTTTGGGATTGGACTATTCGACAAGCAGATGGATCGGAAACCACATATCTTGAACACGGTAAGGTTTATATGTTTATACGAATTTTTCGTGACCCGGAAAAGGAAAGCCAGAGAAAGGGTAGGTTGAAAGTTTCTAGTTAGGGCACATGACTCCCCGTTTGGCTTTCATGAGCAGGCGGGGAGTTTTTGTATCCTGTATAATTTCCAAATGTTTGATAAAAAATTTGCAGAAAGTATTGCCAAACTTTTAAAAACAAAATATCCAGATCCAAAAACCGAATTAGTTCACGAAAACGAAATGCAATTGGCGGTATCTGTAATGTTATCCGCGCAAACAACAGATAAAAAAGTAAACGAAATAACATCAAAACTTTTTAAGAAGTACAAAACTTGGGAAGATTTTGCAAACGCAAATTTAACTGAATTGCAAAGCGATATAAGAGGAGTAAATTTTCATTTGGGAAAAGCAAAAAGGTTAATTAAAGCCGGAAGAGTTGTAACCGCAGAATTTAAAGGAGTACTTCCTGACACAATAGAACAACTTACAAAAATTCCCGGAGTTGCAAGAAAAAGCGCAAATGTAATAATTCAGGAAATTTGGAATAAGGCGGAAGGAATTGTTGTTGATACACACGTTACAAGAGTTTCAAATAGGCTTGGTTTAACTAAAAATCAAGACGCGGTAAAAATAGAGAAAGATTTAATGACCCAAATTCCAAAGGAGTATTGGAGGAATTTTTCAGGCGCTATGGTGCTTCATGGAAGATACGTTTGTACTGCGAGAAAACCAAAGTGCGGAGATTGCGTGTTAAATAAAGTATGTCCGTCCGCCTTCAAATCGGGTGGAACCCTGACTGCGCAGGCAGGTGGGTGAAGCCTTAAATAATGAAGATAGATCCAAAGTTTCCTGTTTCTAATTCTTTATAAGTCCAAAGTTTATCTTTAGTTATTCTAAATTCATAAACACCCTTAGGAGCTATTTTTACACCAAGCTCAAATTCAGGGAATTTTTGTATCGTTTCAACAAGTGTAATTTCTTTATCTGTAGTATTTTTCCATCTAACCAGCTGTCCTGAATCGGCATCGGGTTCTTTAGGACTAAAACCATCTTTTGTGTAAGTAATTTCTAAGACTTTGTTACTAACATCCGGTTTTTCCGTTGTATTAGTTGTTTCGTTTTTATTGCCATCGGTTCCTGAAGATGTACTTTCTGTTGTTTTTGGAGGTTCTAATCTTAATATCTCCGCTTCAACTTGATCAATTAAATCTTTTGTAGTTTGCAAAACCATCTTTTTTCCATTTAAATAAAAAGTCGGAGTTGAATTAATTCCAAGTTTATTACCATCTTTAACATCAGCACTTACAATTGAAGCAAAGGTTCCGTTTCTAAGATCAGACGTAAATTTATCGGTATCAAGTCCAAGCGCCTTTGCGTATTTGATTAAATCCTCTTCGGAAAGAGCTTGCTGTTTATACATGAGATCGTAATATTCCCAGAACTTTCCTGACTCGCCAGCAATTTGGGAAGCTTCGGCAGCTTTTTTTGCATATTTGTGTTGGGGAAGCGGGAAATGTCTGTAGGCAAATTTTAATTCGTTTGCATGGTTTTCTAAAATGTAGCTAACAACAGGATAAAAGGTTTGGCATGCCGGACATTCAAAATCCCCAAACTCAACCAAGGTAACGGGAGAATCTTTTGGCCCTTTTATGTAGGTGTGGTCGGTAATTAGCAAATCTTCACTTACAGGCTTTAATGAAGGAGAGCTGTATTTTCCTTGAGATGCAATTATTATCCCAACAAAAATCAATATCGTAACAAAGCCTATTATAAATATCGGTGCATTTCTTTTAATTATGTTCATGGTTTTATTAAGTTTTTTGGAGGTCTTCCGTTTATTAATACTTCTACCACATTTTCGGCTACCATTCTAGACATTTCTACTCGCGCCTCTCTTGTTGCGCTTCCAATGTGGGGCGTTAATGTTACATTATCAAGTTCCGTAAGACCGGAATATATTTTTGGTTCGTTTTCATAAACGTCAATTCCAGCTCCCTCAATCCATCCATCTTTTAAAGCAGTGTATAAAGCAGCCTCATCTATTACCTGTCCTCTTGAAGTGTTAATTAGGTACGCAGTTGGCTTCATTTTTTTAAGCTCTCTTTCCCCAATTAAATGTTTTGTGGATGGCATTAGATTTACATGAATTGAAATAAAGTCTGAGTTTTCAAGTAGATCGTCGAGACTTGTATACATGGCGCCAATTTCCTGCTCACCTTTGTCAAACCTTTGTATATCGTGATACAGAATTCTCATATCAAACCCTCCTTTTGCTATTTTCGCAAGGTACTGACCAATTCTACCAAATCCTATGATTCCAAGTGTTTTCTTAGTTAGAACAGGGCCTAAAAAGAGCATTGGACTCCAGTATTTATAACTACCTGCTCTTACGTATTTATCTGCTTGTACTATGTTTCGCGCGCTTGAGATCATTAGAGCTAAAGCGTGCTCCGCAACCGATTCAGTTAAATTTCCAGGTGTGTTTGAAACGTAAATTCCAAGACTAGCGGCGGTTTTTATGTCTATGTTGTCAAACCCGACTGCGTAGTTTGCAACCAGCCTTAAGGTTGGTTTACCGGCGTTTAATACCTTTTCATTTATTTGGTCAGGTAACACAGAAACAATTGCATCTTTTCCATCAACAGCTTTTATTAGTTCCGCTTCTGATAAAGGAGGGCCTTTTCTTATGTCTAATTCTAAAGAGGGATGTTTTCTTAGTAAATCTACTCCCGCCCGTGGTATTTCACGCGTTATTAAAACTTTCATGCCTATATGATATCATGACGCCCTATTTTCTGATCCAAAAAGCTTAATCTTTCCTTCAACTATTTTTTGTACTTCCTCTATTGCGCCTGGAGTTATTTTATAAATTGCAACTTCCGAAGTTTCGTTTAAAGATCTTTTTAACGCGTTTTTAAAGGCAACTCTCATTTCGGAATTAATATTAATTTTTACAATTTTCCCAATTTTTATTGCCGTCATAATATCTTTGTTATCAATTCCCGATCCTCCGTGTAGAGATAAAAAAGTATTTGGAAGCAGATTTCTAATTTCTTCAAGCACGTCAAGTTTTAAACGTTTTTCTGTTGAATAAAGGCCGTGAAGATTTCCAAAAAAAGCTGCGAATGTATCTATACCTGTTTCATCAACAAATATTTTTGCTTTTTTAGGATCTGTGTATAAAGTTTTATCAAGCACCTCATCCGGTTTTTCTTTTGTATGATCCGCGGAGCTTCCCTGAATGTGATCCATTTCTCCCTCTACAATGATACCTTTTGCATGACACATTTTTACAATTTCCTTTGCTATCTTTAAATTTTCGTCATATGGAAGTTTGCTTCCGTCAAAATGAATATAATCAAATCCTGCATTTACAGCCTCTTCGCATTCCTCAAAGCTTTCAGAATGATCAAGGTTTAAAATTATAGGAATATTAAGTTCGTTTCTATAATCTTTAATTAAGTCTACAAGCTGGGTTTTGCCTATGTAATCAACCTCTCCCTTTGACGCTTCAATAATAATAGGGGAGTTAAGTTTTTTTGCAGCTAAAGTTATGGCCTTTAGGGTTTCTATATTTGCAGCGTTAAAGGCTCCAATTGCGTAACCTTCTTTTTGTGCTTTTAATAAAATCTCTTTAGTATTCATTGTAAGTTCATTATAAATTGAAAATTGTGAATTCATTCCCCTTTATTACTATTTCTTCAATTTCTTTTTTTGTTTTTAGTCCTGCGGTTGAGCCAATATATCTTGTGACTCCACAAGAATTTATAGCTCCCCAGTTTAACGCCTCTTTTAAGCTTTTTTTATCATCAACCACAAGTTCGCATATGTGGTTTGATGAAATTCCCGTTTCGCGGGAATTATAAAATAGTGCAGATAAAAATGCGGAGGCAAAAGCATCGCCGGCACCTGTTTTGTCGATTAGTTTTTTTCCATCGTCATAAATTTTTGCATAAACAACTTCGTTACCAGAACTTGCGCTTGAACCGTTTTCACCATCGGTAATTACTGTTAATTTTGGGCCGAGTCTTTGTAATTCTTTATGTAATTTCTCAAGATCGTTTTCATTTTTTGAAAGAATTTTTTGTGCTTCCTCTAAGTTAACAAAAAGTACGTCGGTTAATTCCAATATATTTTTTATTTTCTCAATGCCCGCTTTTAAATGATAAGTTCCGGGATTAAATGCGAGTAGAACATTCTCATTCTTTTTTAAATACTCAACCAAGTTGGCTTGAAAGCTTTCAAAGTTTTCGGGAAGCGATGAGTAATAAATCCAAAGTGGTGTTGACCAATCTATAACCTTATATTCAAAGTGTTCATGATATGAAAAAATTGTTCTCTCTCCTTTAAAGACTATTATTGAATGAACATTAGTCGGCTTGCCTGAATTTTTGATGCAATAGGTTGTATCAATTCCAAGTTTTTTAAATTCAGTTATAAACCTTTCTCCGTTTGAATCGTTGCCAAGTTGGGTATAGATTGTACTTTCAAGACCTAGGAGTTTACAAGCAGTGACAACGTTTGGGGCATTTCCGGCTAATGTGGCGTTATAAGATTCTACCGGAATTTTGTCTGCGTAATCAAAACAAATTTTGCAATTTTTGTGGTCAATATCACAAACTACTGAAGCGTCGTCTACTTTCATGAATTCATCAATAGAGGAGTCGCCAATTGCCAAAAGGTCAAATTTCATTACATCCCGTTCATGAATAAAATAATTAGAGACTTGGCTATTACGTAGCCAAATATTCCCAGAAACATTGAAATAAGGAACTTAGTTATTGGCTTAACCTTTTTTGTTAGGGTATGAATACCAAGATAAGTTAAAATAACTATAAAAGACATTGTTGTAAATTCAATTAAACCGTATAGAGAGCTCATGTTACCTTTCTGAAATTAATTTTTTAACTTCCATAATTATATGATCAATTCCAAGTCCATATTTTTTAATTAACTGCTCGTAGGTTCCTGATTCCCCAAAAGAGTCACAAATTCCAAGTCTCTTAATTTTAACAGGATATTTTTCCGAAAGCATCTCACTTACTACTCCGCCTAAGCCTCCACTTATTTGATGTTCCTCAATGGTTATTACTCTTCCAGTTTTTCTTACTGAGTCTAACATCGTTTTTTCATCTAAAGGTTTTATTGTACAAGAGTCAATTACCTCACATTTAATTCCGTATTTCATATTTAACTCATACGAAGCTTTTAATGCCTCATAAATAATAGGTCCCGCGCAAATAATAGTCACATCATTTCCCGTCATGAGAATTTGTGCTTTTCCAATTTCAAAAGGTGAATCTTGGGTTCTAAAAACCGGAGTCTTTTCTCGCGTCAATCTTATATAAACAGGCCCTTTATAATTTGCGGAGGCTATTGTTGCTTTTTTAGCTTGTTCGTAGTCGGAAGGTACTAAAACAACCATGTTTGGCAGAACCCTCATTAACGCGATGTCCTCTAAAGCTTGGTGTGTAGCTCCATCTGGTCCTACAGACAAGCCTGAATGTGCTCCTATAATTTTTACATTGGCCCTTGAATAGGCTATTGAAACTCTAATTTGTTCCCAGTTTCTCCCCGGATTAAATACCGCATAAGAAGCTATAAAAGGTATTTTTCCACTAATCGCAAGTCCGGCAGAAATTCCAGCCATATTTTGTTCAGAAACGCCCGTTTCGAAAAATCTTTTTGGAAATTTATCTTTGAATTTGTTACTTCTTGTTGATTCTGTAAGATCGGCACAAAGCACCAAAACATTTTCGTCTTTTTCTCCCGCAATTACAACGCCATCTCCAAAACCGTCTCTTGTGGGCAGTTCATTAAGTTTTGTAGTAAAGATATGATGGTTTAATTTTGCTTCATCTGCAATCATCGAATTCTTTTATTAACTCAAAGCCGATTTTTTTGTCGGTTTTGTTTATAGAAACTAAGTCAGCTGTAACATTTTGCTGTTGTTCAATTTTACAGGTATCGCCGGGTTTTAATTCACGCGCTAAGACTGTTATTGTGTTGTCTTCCTTATTCTTGTAAACTTTTTTTACTTTTGTTTCGTACCCGGTTGTGTTAAAAGTTTTAGAAGAAATTCCGATTAAGTAAACTTTATCAAAATTAATTTTATCTTCTACTTTTAGTTGTCTAGTTTCGTCGATTGTTTTTAAGAAGGTTTCAAGTTCCTTTTCGTTATGTATTATACTTCTTTGCTTTTCTATTACTTTATTTGTGGTAAAAACAGTTGGAAATCCCTTAACTCTGGTAACTTCAATCGTATTATCATTCAAGCCAAGAATTTTAATATCGCCTTTAGTTAGTAAATAACCCGCGCCAATAATTAGAATAACGATTAAAATAATCGGAAGGATGCTCATATAAAGCGTGTAAGTTTTTTTAGTCATGTTCGCTCCTAATTCGGCCCGCAAGTGTTCGGAGTTCCTTTAAAGCTTTCTCTGCCTGTACTCTATTGGGAGGCTTGCCGTGCCATTCAAATTTATACTGCATAAAATCAACATCTTTTCCCGGAATTGTATGAGCAATTATAACAGTTGCTCTTTCAAAGATTGCTTTAGCATTATCGCAGGCATTTATGATTTCTTCAACATTATGTCCGTCTATTTCAAGAACGTGCCAGTTAAAGGCTTCAAGCTTTTGTCTTAAAGGTTCTAACGGCATGATGTCTTCGGTATATCCGTCTATTTGAATGTTATTTCTGTCTATTATCCAGGTTAAATTGTGTAGATGGTTGTTTCCTGCAAACATGGCAGCTTCCCAAATTTGTCCTTCCTGAAGCTCCGCGTCACTTCCAACGCAATAAACTCTATGAGTTTGGTCGTTTAATTTTGCAGAAAGTGCCATTCCGATTGCTTGAGAAAGGCCTTGGCCTAAGGGACCGCTAGTGTTTTCAACTCCAGGAGGTTCGTTTATATGTGGATGGCCTTGTAAACGAGTGCCAAGTTTTCTTAGAGTTTTTAATTCTGATACAGGAAAAAAACCTCGGTGTGCAAGTGTTGCATATAAAATTGGACAAATATGCCCTGCGGACAAGACTAATCTATCTCTATCTGGCATTTGTGGATTTTTTGGATCAATATTTAAAATGTGAAAATATAAGGAAGCAAATATATCTGCGGTGCCAAGAGGGCCGGCGGAATGTCCGGAGCCGGCTTCTAAAAGCATTTCAATGACGGATTTTCTAAGTTCTATTGCAACTTCTTCTATTTTGGCGATTTCTTCGCTGTGTGAATGTTTGGGCATTAGGGTGATTATACACCTAAGGCTTCACATTAGATAAGCTTAATGTACTATAAGCTTGACAAGGTTTGTGAATAATGATATAATTCCAGTTATGAATCGGCTACTTCCGCTATCTGGAGGGAAGTGTCATAGGAGGCGAACTGGGTCCCGTCAGCCCAATCCCGCCAATATACTAGTCTGTCGACTGACGGAGAGGAGAAGAAAACAAATGAAGATTTGTATTCGAGGTCCGGATTCGAGCTTGGCATGCTCGAAAAATAAGATCGTCGTCGCCATCACCGCCGGCCGGGCCGCCCAGGGTTTCTGAACCCCGCCCGTCGCCACCGAGGTCGATCATATGACATGGGTTTCGGCGTAAAATCAAACGCTTCTTTAGCCCCTGCCTTTCCGACCTCGCGCAACTCCCGTCATCCGGTTGGTTTTTCTCGCAACGACCCAGGTGGGTATGTGAAGTAATGTGAGAATGATCAACCGAAGAAGCCACACTCACTGCACAAAGAGGATCGCAACCTTTTTGTTTGGTAGGTGTGGCTTTATCTTTTTTTATTTCAAATTTTCAATAAACTTCAAAACTTCCTCTGGAGTTGAAACAATCCCACGAACTTGATCTAATTCTCCTTCTCTCATTACCATATTTTTATTTAATTCGTTTACTATATTGTGCCAAAACTCCCCGAACAAAATTAACGGCTTGCCATGCCCCGCGTGAATTCTTGAATTAGCCCAGCTCATTCCAAATTCGCTAATAGTTCCCGTTCCGCCTTTAAAAACAATATGAACATCTGAATTTTGGAGCATTACCTTAGTTCTATCAAAATAATCGTTTGTTATTACCTCTTCATCGAATTTATTATTCTTATCCATGCCCTCGTAGTTAACATGCTCGTAAGTTGGTTGATAAGTGATTGCAAGTACTCTAGTTCCGCCATCGTGAGCACCAAGTGTAGATGCCAGCATAACTCCAGGCCCGCCTCCATTTACAATTTCGTAGCCATTTTGTCCTAGAAGTTTTGCGGTATTATAAGCATCCATAAAAACAGGATCTTTTGGTTTCCAAGAAGCACCGCCTAAAAAACAAATTCGTTTGATCTCGTTCATAAAAGTTCCTCATTACTAAATTTTATATATGCGTCTCTAATGTCGCTCTGATTAAACAAATGTGAACCAATTATTACATCTCTTACACCAGTTTCTAAAACTAGCGGTAAGGTTTCTGCATCTATTCCGCCGTCAACTTGTACCGGCATTTTTGGATAGAGTTGTCTAAACTGATTTATTTTTGCTAAGACATTATAAACAAAAGGATTACCTTGTGCTCCCGGAATTATAGTCATAAATTGAACATAATCAATTTTACTTAAAAATCTATCTAGCTTTTGTATTTCTGTTTCCGGGTTTAAAGAAAGTCCAACGATATAACCAAAATCATGACTTATATTTATGAAATCTTCAATGTAATCTTTTACTTCTATTTGAGCGCAAATTCTACTTATATTATTAATCTTTTTTACTAAATACTGTAGTGGATTTTCTACCATTAAATGTATTTCTATTTCTGCTTTAGTTTTTATTTCCGCAATTCGATCTATTTCTAAAAATGTTTCGCCTTTTACAAGTTTTCCATCAGCTATATCTATTTGAATTATGGTTGTAAAATCTTGGACGAGTTGAATTTTGTTTACAACTTCCATAAAGTCTTTTTCTAAAATTCCCGGTATTATCATTTTATTTCTTCCAATTTATTTATTCTTCTAACAAACCTTTCTTCCTTGCTAAAGTCTTTATTAAGCCAATTTTCCAGTATAATCTCAGCCTCATCTTCGCTTATATAGTTTGCCGGTAATGCTAAAACATTTGCATCATCATCGTTTCTGGATGAAACGGCATGTTCAAGGCGCCAGGACAACGCACATCTGATTCCTTTAAATCTGTTAGCTATTATACTAACCCCAACTCCGTTTTTACAAATTAGTACCGCGTTATTTTTAGGTGACTCAAGAACCTTTCTCATAACGGGAATTACGTAGTCTGTGTAATCGTCGCTTGGAATTAATTCATTTGGGCCACAGTCTTCAAATTCGATATTTTTTTGTTTAAGGAATTCAATTAACCTGCTTTTGAGTTTTAGACCGCCGTGATCCGATGTAATGTAAAGCATATATTAGTATTATATTAACAAAAGACAAAACACACCAGCCACAAATTGCTTTTATCACAAAAAGTTCCAAATATGTTAAATAAGTTGAATACATTATTCCCCACAATAACCAATATTTTGTGTACTTATTATTTCTTTCAAGCATGATGTACAGAATAAAGTAGTAAAGAATTCCGAATACAGCAACAGGAATTCCAAATACTTGCGAGTATTTGCTATTTTGTACTTTTTCACAATCTCCAAACGCGCATAAAAGTGGACTTGATGTAAGTTTAACGTATGTTAAGTAAAGTGAAATTAAAATCCCTATAATAGCTAAAATTTTAAGCGTTTTTGCTAAAGACATACGTTAAATATATACCAGTTATGATTAAGATTAAAGATACAGAGCTTGCCACATCAATTCCATATATAGTCCACACGCTTTGCCGCGTGTTTTCAAGTAAAATTCTTATGATTCCATAGCCAACTAGATAGCTTGAAAATAGTATTCCAGCCCTTATTTTTTTGTAATTAGTAAGTGATGCGAGAATTATAAATAAAATAATATCAAAAAATGACTCATAAATTGAATAAGGGAGAAGTTCTTTGTTAAAATAGTTTCCCCATCTGCCGATTCCTTGGGCTAATGGAATTCCAACCGCCGAAATATCTAACCAATTTAATACACGTTCCTTTTTTATTTTAAGATAAATAATAAAGGCCAAAATTCCGGCAAAAAGACCTCCGTAAATTCCAAGCCCGCCATTCCAGATTTGAAATATTCTAATTGGATTTTGTGAATAAAAACTATATAAATCAAGAACGTGGTAAAGTCTTGCGCCAATTATCCCAAAGATTAAACCAGCGAGTAAACCTTCCCACAGAATGTTTGAGTTAAGGCCTTTCTTTTTTGCAATATGATCGCAATATAAAGCTGAAGTTAGAATTCCAAGAGAAATAAGGATTCCGTACATATATTAAAAAGCAAAGATTACATAAACAAACAACCCTAATAACGCCACAAAATAAGCAAACAAGGCGTTTCCGGTTAAGCTTTTTTTAAGTGCCCAAAACCATTCTGAGGTGTCATTTTTTTCAAAGTAAAGCTCTGCCAGTCTGTAAATCGAATTAATATAGGTAGAAATTACAAGCGATTTTACAAATAAACTGGCGTTTGAAGATACAACAAATATGGCTCCTGCTCCAATTGCAATTTGAAATAAGGCGCTATTTAAGGTTTTTTCTTTAATATCGTGTCTGTGGTAATAAATGAATGCAAAGGCAGACTTTATATCCTTGTGTTTTACATACGAAACTAGTGTTTTTGAAAAGTCAGCGGTTGGGTCTAAAAAATAGGCGTGAATGAAGTAATCAAGATCCAAAAGAAAAGTTCCTACAAACGCCCCAAGAAAAATTTGAACTATGTTGAATGCGTTTTTTTCAACCCGCATGGCTATTAGAACTATTGAAAGAGTTAGCGACAAAAGAAGTTGAATTTTGTAAATATTAAGAACTTTGTTTGGCATCATTTAAATCATAGTGCATTTAATTTCATACTTCAACCGTTAACTCCTTTTCTAAGTTGTGTTAGTTTCCACATGAAGATCTTGCCTTTAGCCGTAATTTTTTCAGCGGAGAGCGCACACTCTCTAGCTTGTTCGAGCAAATTTCTTTGCTCGTTTTTTGCGAGTTTTATGTAGAGGGAGCGTTTTTTTGTGTCGTTTAACTCTTCTGCAAGTCTGTTACCGTAAGCTTGATACTCGTATTTGTTTCTTTTATCGCCTACAAAAACTTTAGTACCAATGATGTTCTTAATATGTTCCATTAGAAAAGAAGTTTATTAGTTATTTATTCACTTGACTATGGGCAATTTTGCCTATAATTGGAAGTTCAAACTCTTCTTTGTTATAGGCTTTCCACATACATAATAGCCATGCAATAAAGCAAGCAATATTTATGATAGGAACTAGAATAAAACCAATTAGAAGGAAAGTAAGCATTGTTGAAGCAAAGTTTAACCCTAACCAGACCACGCCAAGAAGAATAGACTGAAAAGCGTGAAATCTTACAAATTTATTGCTTTTCTCAAAAATAAAAACCGCGACGCCTGTTAACGGCGTTATCAAGTATGAAAGCGCTGCTTCCACATTTGACTCTAAATTATATGGCTTCTGACTAACTGGTTGACTTTGTGTTGTATTTTGTTCCATGTATTTATTTAACCTCTTTTTTGGGTTTCATGCAAGTGTTTTATTTCTTCAATGGTTGTAGTGTCTGTTGAGTCTTTATCCGGTCTAAATCTTATTAATCTTGGGAATCGTAGGGCGTATCCCACAGTATGTTTGTCTGATCTTGATATTTCATCAGCTCCTGCTTCAATTACTATTGAAGGCGTTATCCAAACGTCTGGAAAAAATACTTTGTCAATTTCAAGATTTTTTGGTTTCTCTTTAATTTTTAGTTTATCCGCTACTTCTTTTAAATATATCCAATCTTCGTCTTTTAATCCCGTTCCTACTTTTGAAATCGTTTTGTAGGTGTTTGTTTTTTTGTTATAAATTCCAACCAAGAATTTTCCAATGCCAAATTTTGACCTACCGCCTTTTCCAAAATAATATCCTAGAATTGTGCAGTCCACCGTGTCGTTTAATTTCAAAGATTTTGATTGTTTAAACTTAACCCATGAGAACGATCTGGCTCCCGCTTGATATAAAGAGTTTGGCTGTTTAACAACTATTCCTTCAAGGCCTTTTTCTTTCGCTACCTCAAAGTATTCGTTTAATTCTTCTGCATTTGATGTTTCAAGATAGTCGTTGATTAAAATAAGACCGCCGGGTTTTAAAATTGATTCAAGCAAGACCCTTCTTTCTCTTAAAGTTTTGTCTAAAAGTTCCATTCCGTTTAAATAAAGAATGTCAAAAACGTAATATTTTAGCGGGATTTCTTTAAGGAATTTCTCAATGTCGTACTTTCTTTTTCTTTGCATTATTTTTTGAAATTCTAAGAACTGGTTCGACTTAATATCGTACCCAACTGCCTCGCCATCTAAAATTGCCGAATCAGCATTTATTTGAATATTTGCAGCTTCCACAATATCCGGAAATTGATGCGTAGTTTCTTTTAAGTTTCTGGTGAAAGTTTTAATAAATACCATTGCGGAGGAATCATTTAACAGACTTTGTTGTTCTAGCGGAAAGTTTTTAGTAGTCTTTTTTCTATCAATGTGAAGTTGAACTCTTGTACCGTCAAATTTATATTCAGCTCTTACCGTTCCCATTTTTTCTATTATTTCTTCTGAACTTTCTAGTCTTTGAGCTTTTTGAGCTTCAATCGGAATTCCTATTTGTATTTTTATATTTTTTATACCGGCCATGCCTTTCTCTTTTAGAGATTTTGCAATAAGGCCAATATCCGGGTGAATGTTATATTTTTCCTCAATTAGTTTTCTTAAAGATTTGTCGTTGTTTATAAATTTTGATAGAGCATCGATTACTGTTAAATCGGTGTAACCAAGCCGTGTAATACCAAGAATTATTCTAACAACGAACTTTGCGGATAATTTATCTAACTTTTGGAGTAGGGAAGACAGCAGTCTGATTTTTTGATCTTGTGATCCCGTGCCGGAAACCTGCGTCAGACTTTCTAGTTCATTGTAAACTTCTGTAATTGTAAGACCGGTATCTAGTACATTTGAAATTTCATTTACTACACTTCCAAGATCTCCGGATTTTCCGTAATGGGCTTGAATGTCTTTTGCTTTTATGTCAAAAGAAAATTCCAAGGCTTTTATAATCATTTTGTCTGCGATATTAAAGTTTGGATTTTCATATTTTGCTTTTAAAGTTCCAAGGGCTAGATAAATAGCTCTGTCAACCTCTTCTATTGAAAGCGTTTCTATTAGATCAGAAAGTATAGCTGTTATTTCAAGTCTTTTTGACGTGTTTTCAAGCTTTTGCAAATAGTTCGCAAATTCGTTAAATTTCATTGGAGTTATTATATAGGATTAGGTGTTCGAAAGGATAACAGTAAAACTTCTAAAGTCTCAGAATTCTTTCTATCCGATCCTTCAAGATAGGATTCATAAATGGTTTTCAGATCCTTTTGCACATATGGAAAGATACGAGTGCTTAAGGCGCCCTCTGTAACTAGATCAACGTTATTTCCCAAGAATTCGCCCAACTTTCTTTGAACTTGAACAAGCTTAAAATACCCCACAGGTTGGCCAAATCTGACCAGTAAATCAATATCACTTTTGGCTGATTCTTCTCCCCTTGCATATGAACCAAATAAACCTAAATATTCAATACCGTTTTGCTTGCAGATCTCCTTAAGTAATGGAGAGTTTAATAGTATATTCATGGTTAGATTATACAAGAACAGGAGATAAATTTCGAATAAATCTCTCAAACTAATGTACTATGGGTTGACAAACGTTTAATTTCGTAATATAATGACACTGTCAACTAGATCTCATGCGTAGCTACCTGTTTATAAGCATACGATTGAAATTAGTTGAACAATAGTTTAAAATAAGTTTATGCCCGAAGAATTCCCGACAAAGATAGAATCTGATACTCAAGTAAGTTTTACTGTTGACAAGTTTGGCCTTTACGCGATTACAGTCATAGCCAGTTGCGAGAAGCATCATGATTTGAAGGTAGAAATCGATAACGAGCATCAAACTTTTAATACCCCTCAGTCTTGGAATGGCACAAACCTAAAAAGTTTATCCAAAACGGTTATTTTCATCTTGACTCTTGAACAAGGCCCGCACACTCTAAGATTATCCCCTAATAGCGAAGCGTTTATTAAGAAATGGAGTTATCGAATAATTCAAAATCCACAAAAGGTTGAATTTAAGATTGAGGAAAAGTCAGAAGATGGCAATAGGAGATCTTGGATTACTTTTGCATTAATCAATACGTCTCTTAAATCAATTACGGCGGAAGCAAGTGTTTCTTGGCATCTGTTTGACGGTGACGATATTAAATTGATTGTTGATAATGAAATTGAGAAAAACGCCAAGTCAAAACTTTGGAAGTATTGGGTGTGGCACGCCATACCCCAGCAGGTATTAACTGGTTCAAAAAGACAACAAAAAACATTTAATAAAGATTTGCAACAAGGAGCTCACTATATTGAGTTTTGGGCAGATAAAACTCCCACTTTACACATTGTCACATTAGATTTGGGAGATTATAAACCTAAGCGTACTCCGACAGTTGAGAATCCCGAGTGGACCGGAGATTTTTCTGATGATATCGATAGAATCATTCTTGCAAGGGCATTGTTTGGTGAAGCTAGAGATACATTTGTGCCAGATATGGTGAGAGTTGCTATTGGTTGGACAATTAGAAATAGAGTTGGCGACTCTAGGTGGCCGAGTACATATCATGGAGTAATCACGGAGCCATCGCAATATAGCTCTTTTAATAATGATGATCAGAACCGACCGTATGTGGAAAATCCATTACATTCTAGTCTGGAGATAGACCGAGAAGCTTGGAAAAATGCCTACGAGGTTGCAGAAGAAATCATAAACAACAAAATTAAAGACCCCACTCAGGGAGCAAATCACTACTATGACGATAGCATCAACGTTCCTAAATGGGCGGAAGATGAAACACCTACATACTCTATTTCGTACAAAAACAAATTTGAATTAAATAGTTCCATTTTCTTTTATAAACTGTAATGCCAAAAAATAAATACTTGATCCTAATTCTATTTTTTCTAGTAGCATTTCTGATTACCGTCTATTTAATGTCCTCTCATATAGAATATAAAACAGAAGGTGTGATTGATATTTCTAGTATCAGAATCTCCGACTACAGTTTCTTATCCAGAGGAAGACAAAACGAAGTTTTTTTCACGAAATACGGTGATAAAAGACAAGTCTTCTATGATATAAAGCCGGTTACATCAATGGCACTTTCTCCATCTAAAAAACAAGTAGCTTTTTTTTATTTTCCAAACAATAAAACAAGAGAAGAAGTTTCTCTCGTGATTTATGATTTTCAAAAAAAGGCATTTAGGGAAATTTATCACACATCTCATGCTTCTTGGGATTTCACTGGTGGCTTAAATTGGTTAAGTGATAGCTACGTGTTTTTTATGAGGCATTGTGGTACAGCTTGCAGTGGAGTTGCACTTCTTAGCCTAGAATCAAGGCAGGAGACCAACGCCGTGTTATCGTATCCTTCCTTTCCAAATCAACCTTCAAAAACACATTTTAAAGATTGGTTTGAACATGAATTTGATCTTGACGGACTTGTGGTTGACTTGAATTCCGAAACAAGGGGTAAAAATAATTACTTGGTATTTACTCTTGAAGATAACAATGGAAATAATTTAGGTGAAAGAAGGTTACTTTATACAAAGGATTCATTAAAATTTGTAAAATTGTACGACACATCACGTGGCCAAATGTAAAGTCCGATTTTAGATATGTCCGTTATTAAAAGGATCGAGTCTTTAATCCCTAAGTTCGTATCTTGAAGATTTGGTTTTTCCGCTTTTAATAATTATTTTTTTGTCCATTAAAGTCTTCAAATCGCGTAAAATAGAGTCCTCGGATATTCCCGGAAACATTTTTGAAAATTCGTTATTTTGCATAATGCCATAATCCTGAAGATGTTCCACAATTTTTTCTTGCCTTTGCGTTAAATGAATTCTTCCTGAAACTTTTGCTATTTTTGTATCCTTTGCCAAAATTATAATCTTCTCCTTTATTATCGATGTTTCCCGCGCAAGGCCGTCGGTAAAGAATTCTAGCCAAACAGTTAAGTCTCCATTATTTTCCCAAACAGATTTAACTGAATTCTCATATTTTAAAAAATTTTGAGTGTAATATTCCTCAAGACAGATATAATTTCCAAATAAGTAACCACTTCTCTTAAGAATAATCAAAGCCAAAAAATTTGATGCTATTGAGTTCATGTTTTCAAAAGGCATCACATTTTCTATTTGAGCCTTTAGTATTCCAGAAAGTATTATTGGATGTGTTTCTTTAGCTTCAAGCGAATGGAACCAATCAATCATATTCTCCATTTCAGCGAGAATTTCTTCAGGATTTGTTCCTAAACTATTTTTTCTACTTCTAAACGCCCCTCCGATACTCTTAATATCTTCAAATTCAAAACTTTCTGAATACGACTCGTTTAGGTTTACTTTTTTTATTAAACTAAAAATGCTACTAGCCTCTTTTGATGGGGAGTTATTTAACTTATCGACAAACTTTTTTATAGTCTCAATCGAAAAGTTCTGATCGACAATTTTTAGTGAATTTAGGACGCACCTTATTTGTGCATCTTTTTCAAGTTGTTTTCCCCAATTCCGCATTATCCTAGTGTTTTCGATTATAGATCTGGCGTATTCAATGTTAGAAATATTTTTTAGGATAGAGTTTGTAATAGTAAATTCCGGAAGATACATTAAATTAATTATCGCACAATTCCCGCACTAAAGCTTTATGAATCTGACCTTTTTCATGAATCCTTCTATGTGTTCTCGAGGTTCCGCGCTTGTTATTATGGTTTGTTGAAGATGAATTACTTCAAGGATTGCACCTCTATGTTTTTCGTCAAGTTCAGAAAAGATGTCATCCAAAAGCAACACCGGCCTTTTTTGTGTGATTTGGGTAATAAAATCTATTTCACAGAGTTTAATTGCGAGAAGTGTTGATCTTTGCTGGCCCCTTGATCCGAAAGAAGATAAATTAAAGCCTGCTAAAAATACTTTAAAGTCATCTCTGTGCGGACCAACAAGTGTAGTTTTTGCATAAATTTCTTTTTCTTTATATTTTTCAATTCTTTCTCGACTCATTTCGTTTTTTAAGTATTCTATTTTTATGTCAGTAGCTTCTTCGTTTAACTCATTCATGTACTTTGGCATTTTATTCTCAAGAAATGTGAAAAACTCATTTCTTTTTTCCTGAATTATTTTCCCGGACTCGATAAGTTTTTCTTCCCAAAATTCTATTTGTTCTTTCCCGCGCCCAAAATCTCTTATTTGTTCAAGAAGTTTATTTCTTTGTCTTAGGGATTTTAGATATTTTGAGTGAGCCTGTTTATATTTATAGTCGACCTGAAAAAAAAGAGAGTCTAAGTATTTTCTTCGAACCGAAGGAGAGGCGGAGAACATTTCAATACTTTGTGGAGCAAATAAGACACTGTTAAAAGTTCCGGCAAACTTATTTAAAGCTTTTGCAACTTTATTTATTTTTACTTTTTTTGATGATGCGTTTTCTAGTTTAGAGCTCTTTACGATTGTCATTTCAAGCTTAATTCTTTGTTCTTCCGATTCTATTTCCAGCTCAATTGCCAAGTGTTCACGGTCGTGGGAAATCATTTCGCGGTCGTACCTTGTCCTTAGTGATTTAGTTGTTGACATTAAATATATAGCCTCAAGAACATTACTTTTTCCAGATCCATTCGCTCCATAAATTAAGAAAGCCTCACCGTTGAAATTAATTTCAAGTTTAGTATGATTTCTAAAATTCGCCAGTTTTATTTTTTTTAATTTCATTGTTTAAGAACTTGACAGGTAGGGCAGTAATATGTGCCTCGTGAATTTATTTTTTCAAATTTAATTTTTGTACCGCAATTCTTGCAATTTCTTTGATCGTAAACTCTAAAGTAGTTTTGATGGGTCCCGTATTTTCCAAACGCGTCAACAAACATTTTATCACTTAAAGTTGAACCTCTATGTAGTATTGCTTCTTTTATTATTTCTTTGGCGTTATTAAGAAGCTCTTTAGCTTTCGCAATTTTTATTGAGTTGGTTTTAGTTAAAGGATGAGTTTTTGACATCCAAAGTAAATCGTTAGCGTAAATATTCCCAATTCCGGAAACAACAGATTGATCAAGAAGTGCGTTTTTTATATTAGTTCTTTTTGCTACGAGTACACTAAGAAATTCTTCGGGAGAAAGAGAGTCTGCCAAAATATCAGGTCCGTACTTGCTTTTTAGTTTATTTATCATTTCCTTTTTAATAACCTCCGCTTTTCCAAACATCCGCGTGTCGCAAAATCTTAATTGTCCGGTTTTCCCATTTTTTGCGAGAGTTAAAATTATTCTTTCCCAGTCATCGTTTGGACGGTCGGATTTTCTTATTAATAATCTTCCAGTCATGGCAAGATGAAAAATTAAAAAAGTTTCACTTGAAAGTTCAAGCACAATATTTTTTGAAATTCTAGTTACCTCAATTATTTTTTTATTAAAATTATTCTTGATCTCGATACTTTTTATAACAGCATTTGATAGGTGTTTATTTAAATCAACCGCAATTGTATGTACTTCCGGAAGTTCAGGCATTGTGCGCTTCCCATTTTTCGTACACAAAGTTTTTAAATTCACTTATAAAATTTTTCTCATCAAACTTTAAAGTTTGTTTTTTTATTTCTTCCGGGTTGAATTCATTTCTTCTTATTTTTTCATCAAATATTTTTACTTTGCCAATAAACTCGTCAAGTGAAAGATTTTCAAAAAACAATCCGTCTGTATTTTCTCTCATAATTTCTTTTACACCACCGGATTTATGTGCCAAAACAGGTTTTCCATGTGACATTGCCTCAACAACCACCATGCCAAAATCCTCTTCAACTACAGGAAATATAAATCCCAAACAGTTATTAAAATACGTATTTTTTTGTTTCTCAGAAGTTCTTCCTAGAAATGTTATGTTTTTTCCTGCCATTTTTTTAAGTCTTGATTCTTCGGAGCCTGTTCCGGAAATTACAAGGGGTATATCGAGAAGATTAAATGCAGAAATAACAAAGTCGAAATTTTTATATGCGGAGAGTCTTCCGTGCATAAAATAGTACGGTTCTATAAGCGGATCTTTTTTACTACTTATATTGTTGTCTAATTTTATAGGTGGATATATTACTTTCGCGTCACGGTTATAAAACTTTTCAATTCTTTTTTTTGTATTGTAGGAGTTAGTTAAAATAAAATTTGGTCTTTGAGCAACAACATAATCCCAAATTTTTAAATAATGATCTAAGTAGGAGACCACAGGTTTGTAATACCATTTATTTCTATTTGTACTTTCTACTGAGTATCCGTATAAAAATCTTGGCGGAGTGTGAACGTACGCTATGTGTAATTGGTTCGGTTTTGTTAAAACGCTTTTGGCGTAAGCGGTTCCGCTAGAAATAATAATATCGAACTCACTTAAATCAAAGTTCTCAAAAACTATTGGCATTAGGAAAGTAAGATGCTTTGGAAGTAAATTAAAAAGTGATTCCATTTTTGGTGTAATGATATGTTTTTTGTTTAATTTTTCGGATAGGTTTTTTGGGTTATAGACGCTTGTATATACAGGAGCGTTTGGGAAAATATCGCAAATGTACTCTAGCGTTGTTTCCGCGCCTCCGTATTGAACTAGATAATCGTGCACAATAGCAACTTTTGGCGAATTCATACTTGCATTATACAGAAAAGTATTGACAACACCCCGCGTTTTATGAGTTCATGAATCATGCAGAGAGGTTTCTTTATACCCACAGTTTTTGTTATAGTTGCCCTTTTAGTTCTTGTTCCCGTGCTATTTTGGCTTTTGATAAATAGAGCTGATATTTCCAAATCAGACAATGTTAGAGGCGCTTCAGTTGTAAATGAAAAATACACGAAATCCGGCTTTGCAGTTTCGGTTATTTCAAAGTCAGGCACTTGGGATCTATACGAATATTTGTGTAAGACCAAAGATGAGTGTGAGGTGTCTTTAAATTCGGGAAAAAATTGGGGAATTGTAAGTGGTGGGGAAACAACCGGTCATGAAGTTATGATAGAAGCCTCTGATGAATGGAAAGATTATAAATATCTTAAGTTGTTTGCTAAGCCGTCTTGGTTAGGTTCCGATACAGGATATAGAGTTATTGAAACCGGAGATATTACGGCATCGGAGATAGTTAAATTTACGGATAGTAGTAAAGAGATAGAAACTTTGTTTATTCCCGTTAGCGGTTTATTTGATAAGTATCAAAAGTCTGCTGTGTTTTCTGATTAATCTACTGAAGATAGAATTCAAGTGTAACAAAAAGCCCGTATACCAACAAAAGAATGCCCGCTTCCAGTCTATCAATTTTTTCCTTTGTTCTAATAAACCGTAAGAAAATAAGCATTGTAAATACAAGAAAAATGGTTGAGAAAATTTTTGTGTTTGTGATTGGGTAAATTAAAGCGGTTACGCCCAATACAAGAGACGAATTAGCCACAAGACTTCCTACCGTATTTCCCATAACTTCCTGTTCGTGCCTGCCTTTAACTGCGGAAATAGCGTATGTAATTTCCGGCAATGATGTTCCCACTGCCACAACAGTAAGTCCAATAAAGCTTAAACTCCACCCAAGTTTAATACTTAGCTCGGACGCGGATCTTACAATTAGCTCGCTGGAAATAAGAATTAATGTCAAAGAGATTAAGAAAACTCCAATTTGTTTTAAAAATTCAGGTCTTTTTAACTTTTTATCCACTGATTCTAGGCTTTGATCTTTTTTAAATACTATATAAAAGTATAAAACATAAGATGCTAACAGGATTAGGCCGTCGATTCGCGATAACGTCTTATCAAAAATTAAAACCACGGGTAGTACTGAAAATATAATTGAGTAGTAAATGTCTTTGGTGTTTAGAATAGTCCTGGTTGACATAGCGCCTGAAATAAAAACAGGAATAGCTAATACTATTGTCATAAGCGCGATGTTTGAACCAATTACCGTACCGTATGAAAGAATTGGATTTTTTTGAATGGCTGAAGTAATTCCCACCATTAATTCAGGGAGCGAAGTTGCCACGGCTATTAACAAAAAGCCGATTGTGTATTCTGAAATATTTATATGACGCGCGATTTTTGATGACGATGATATAAATATGTCAACAGTTTTTATTAGAGCCAAGGTGGCGACAAGCAGAACGATAACGTTTAAAACCATGTTAAAATTGTTACATGCAGATAATAGATAAGCAAACTTATTTATGGAATTATTTATCTGACGAACAGAAGGGTTTAATTTTAGATGGGGAACAGTTACTGTCTGATTCCAAGCATCTCACTTCTATCTCAGATTATTCATTTTTAGTTTTTCCATTCGCCAAAGCATTTGAAGGATTTTTGAAAAAACTTTTTCTTGAACTCGGTTTAATCAGGGAGGACGAATACTATGGAGATGATATTAGAATTGGAAAACTTTTAAGCCCTTACTTTATGAAAAAACACGCGGGAAGTTTATACAAAAAATTAAGTTTAGATAAGTACGCGGGTAAGGAATTAACAGAAGATCTTTGGAAAGTTTGGAAAAGGGGAAGAAATTTAGTTTTTCATTATTTTCCTCACAATTTTAGACGTTTAACTTATGATGAAGCTCTTGAGATTATTAACGACTTTGGAAGAGTTATGGAGCGGTCAGTTGAAAAAAGTAAGTAAAAAAGTAGCCGTTGGTTTAAGCGGGGGTGTTGACTCTTCCGTGTCAGCGTATCTATTAAAAAAACAAGGATATGAAGTTACTGGAGTTTACATGCAATGTTGGGATTCAAAGGCCGATGGATGCAGAGCAGAAGAAGATAGGGCCGATGCGGTGAAGGTTGCTTCTCGCATTGAAATCCCGTTTTTAACTCTTGATTTTAGAGCAGAATATAAACAAAAAGTAATAGAATATTTTTATAAAAGCTATGAGGAAGGTTTAACTCCAAATCCAGATATTTTGTGCAATAAAGAAATTAAATTTGGTTTATTTATGGACTGGGCAATAAAGGAAGGATTTGATTTTGTAGCAACCGGACACTACGCTCGAATAAAAAATAACACATTAATGAGAGGGATAGATAATACTAAAGATCAATCATACTTTTTGTATCTACTAAATAAAGAACAGCTTAAAAAAATAATTTTCCCGTTAGGGGAAATGAGAAAAATTGAAGTTAGAAAGATTGCGAAAAAGGTTGGTTTGCAAAATTTTAATAAACCGGACAGTATGGGAATTTGTTTTATTGGAGAGGTTGATATTAAAGATTTTCTCTCAAAAAAACTCCCGATAAAGGTTGGAAATGTGGTTGATAAAAACGGCGAAATTATTGGAACACATGATGGGGTGTATTTTTATACAATTGGGCAAAGACACGGCTTTAAAATTACTAAGTATTACGGCCTCCCGCTTTATGTAATTGGAAAAAATATGGAAAAAAATGAACTTATCGTTGGTTTTGGAAAAGATGGGCTAAGAAGAAACTTTGAGGTTTCTGATTTGCACTGGATAGAAAAAACACCTAGTGGAAAAATTAATTGCGATATGAGAATTAGACATTTGGGCGTGTTGAACAAAGCTTCTCTAACGGAGGTTGTGAAAGGGACTTACATAGTTGAAACTAGAGAACCGCTTTTGGCCGTTGCTGCGGGACAAAGCGCGGTGTTTTATGACAGCAAAGGAGTTGTTCTTGGCGGTGGAATTATTCTTTAAATTTATTCTGTAGAAAACCCTACCGCTTTAATGGTTACAGTGTTTTTGAATTTATTTTTTGTGTCTATTTTTATTAATATATCCTTTATTTCTTCCTGATTACCGTTTATGTCTTGAGCTTTATATTGTATAGAAACTATTCCTTCTAAATTAATTGTAAAGGGGGTTATATATTCGTTCCAATCTTCTTCGCCATTTATTGAGTAGAAAACTTTATCCAAGTCCGTTGTGGCTGAAGAAAAAGTAATTAGCGGATACGTTTTATACCAGCCATCAATTTGATTATCACTAATCGTAATTTGAGTCTCCGGAGCTTGGGCATCAATTTTTTCACCCATTACAGCAAAGTCTGAGAAATGACTTGTTATAGCTGAAATTTTATTTTTTGATAAATCAAGAGTTGATTCAAGTGATTTCCAAGTATTAGCAATTTCATCCAAATAATATATTTTTAAAGTTTCAAATTTGACATTCTTTAGTTCTGAAAGAGTTAGGTCTATTTCTAAGGTTGATAGGAAATCTACGTTTAGTTTTTCCCCAAGATTAGAATACAGATTAACTATAAAAGAAGTGTTTGGAATGTAAGTTAGAACATTTTGAATTTTTGCAAGTTGTGGCTTTGAGTTTGATTCTATAAAAATAGTGGAATTTCCGATGGTAGAATTGTTAGGAAATATAATTTTCTTATTTTCAAGCACAACTTCTTTAGTGCTTTGGCTTAAATACGATGCCAAATCTTTTTTTGAGATTTTCCAGAGATATTCGCTTGATGTTCCGGTGTGATTTCCCAAAGCATCGGACCATTTAAAAGATTCCCACGGGTCTTCCGGTTGGTTTACGTTTTGGCTATCCCAACCAAAGGGATCTGTTTTTATGCTTGGGTTCTCGATTTTAGCAATTGAAAAATGAAGATGAGGGCCTGTTGTATTTCCGGTCATGCCAACAAGTCCAATTTGGCTACCTGTATCTATCCAGACCGGACCAGTAGTTGTTATAATGCCGGCTTTTTGCAGATGAGCATAAATAGTTTGATATCCGTTTTGATGGTTGATTTGTATATAATTTCCAAGTCCGGTTTTATTGTAACCGTACGTAGCAAACCCGGGAGCCGGGGCAACAATTTTTGTGCCGTATGGAAGTGAAAAATCATAACCATCGTGACTGCTGTAATACATTTTCGGTTCCTTTTCCCTAATTCCTAAGTAGTTAAGTGTTGTTCCTTTTGCGCTAATTGGTTCGGAGAAATATGGATATCCAAGGAGAGGGTATTCGTGATCAAAAAAAGTGTAAATCTTTTCTATTAATTCATTTTCGTTTTTGACTTTCCAAGGTGTATTAAGAAAGGGTAAAACGTTTGACTCTTGTTTTGGAATTGTATATTTATAAATTCCGTCAGACGGAGTTGCTGTAAAAATAAGCGAGGGTGCGGAAAAAAGCCATGAGATATCTACTACATTTCCGTCCGTGAATGGCAGATTAAGAAAGGCGTCTTCCCAAGTTAATCCAAAGTCTACTGATTTAAAAATTGTAAACTTAAGACTGATTGGATTTTGTTTACCCGCATAAAATACTCCGTTGTAATATTTGATAGCTCCTGTTGGAAAATTTCCCCAGTTTGCAACTTTTGACCAATTTTTTCCGTAATCAGTTGATCGGTATAAACCGGTTGAATTGGAGTTTCCGGCCAAAATAACATTTTTATATATTTCGATATACTTTATTTTTAAATCTTTAAGTTGTGGTAATTCGTTCCAAGTACTTCCATAATCATTTGAGATAAAGGTTTGAAGGCCGGTTGATGCGATAACTGTATTATCGTAACCTGAAATCTCACTTATTTGCGGACCGAAAAATCCGTCACCGATTTTTTGTTCCCACGTTACTCCATCGTCTTTTGAAATCCAAAGTCCTTGACTGTATGTACCAAGTATTACCGAATTTGTTGTAGCCAAAACGCTTGATGCCGAAAAATTATTTCCATAATGCTGCCAAGTAATTCCTTTATCAACTGATTTAAAAAATCCATTCTCGTTTCCCACATTGTAGTAAGTTGAAACGTATAAATTTTGATTAAGGTACGAAATATCTGTTACGCCTCGACCATTTAAGCCAAGTTTTGTCCACGAGTTTCCAAGATCGGAACTTACATAAACTCCATTATGAGGATTTAACCATAAACGTGTATCATATTCTCCGGCCATTATTCCCCAGGGAGTAGTTTCTATTGTTGAAACGTTAGCACTGTTTAAATTTGTTTTTGTCCACTGGTTATCTGCGTATGTTATTTTAGAACAAAACAAGAAGCTAAAGATTAAAAATATTAAAACTAAAATTTTATATTTCATTATTCACCCTAATATACATTGCAATATTATTTGCGCAATAACCAGAAATCTACTCTGAGTAGACATAGTGTATAATGACGCCACCTGGATCAAAGAAGGAGAAACGAGATGAGTCTCACAGTAGTGCATGTTAGTGGTGATGAAGATCGGTGGCGCGGTCAAATTAATTATTTGCTACGTTCATCGAGAATTTTTTCTAATATCTTTTGTTTTGATATCGAGGGAATGGAAAGATTTTTGGCTGAAGTTGGACTTAGGCCAACCATTGTCCTTGTTAATTACTTTGTAGAAAAACTAGGTGATGGAGCAGGATTTGCAAGGAAACTTAAGGAAAGTGGCATACCGGTAATTATTATTGGAGCGGATTTTGTTGTTGGATTTAATCCCAGAGATGAATGTCTTACAAGGGTTAATCTTCCAAGTGATTTAGTTCCTTTAATTAGGAGAAGGTTAAGTTTGTGAGTTGCTTGCGAACCTACCAGTGAGGAGGGATGAAATGGAAAAGAGTGTTCTTCTGGTCTCAGGCGATGAGGGCTTTAGAACCAGAGTTGCGGAGCTTGTTCGTGGCAGAGGATTTATTTGTGTAACAGCAAACAGTATTTCAGATGCTTCTGAGGCTCTCAAAAGAGCTATTTACGACCTAGTTTTGATTGATTCAAATGTTGGGCCGGAACTTTTGGTAAGGGAATTCGTCAAAATATTACTTGAACACAAACAAAAGGTTTTGGTTTTCGTTTTAATTATTCCTGATTGGGTAGGGTTAGAAGTTCCTCTTATTCTGCGGACGCTAGTTAACGAGCAGTTACCGGATTGGATGGAGAAAAATGGATAAACCACTCATGGTTGTGCTCGTTAAGGGCGGAATTAGGACACGGATAGTTGGGTTTTTGGCGACAAAAAGAGTACCATTCGCGCCTTTTGGTGATTTCGATTCAGCAGAAGTGGCTTATAAACGGGAAGATTATAGCGGGGTGATATTTTATTGCGGAGCTTCTGATTGGCCAAAAATTGTGCCTTTTGCAAACAGACTTGTAAGGGAAAAAGTACCTGTAGTGGTAATTTCATGGAGCATACTAAGTTTTTCCGGATTGGATGCACCTTTTATTTCTACATCCGGATGGGATGGGGATTATATGAAAAGCGTAAGGCAATGGTTAAAAACTAACCACTTTGTCAGTTAGCCTTTTGGCGCGGAATATTCAAAAGATAAACCGCGCCGTTTTTTAAGGATAATCCTAGATAGACCCTAATTTCTGCCACTATATCAATGTCATGAATTTAGGAATACAAACGACCGTTGTTTCTCCTCATACCTGAAGGTTTTTAAAAAATAATCCAATCGTATTTAAACCGATTTTGTTAAGATGCCAACCTTTCCAAGGATTATCCTAGGATAATCCTTATTACATATTATAAATACAACGGATTTTTAGGAAACAAGAAACAATGACTAACATAATTTCTTGCTATAACATCAAGTTGGTGTAAACCGGATAATTCTATGCCGTCTTATCAAACGTTTTCACGGTTGGTCTTGGATTATCCTCATCACACCCATTTTATTGATATAATTCCCGTGATGGGAAATATCATAAATGAACTAAAATTAAAGAACCCCGATCTTAAAGAAGCTGAAATTGAAGGCATTCTTTATATACTTTTAAATAGTAAATCTCTGACTAATAATGAACTGGTAAGATTAACAGGACTTCCAAAAGAAACTCTTAAACAGTTTAAATTTTCAATTGCCAATTTTCTTAAGGAAGCGAAAGATGAAGCCGTTAGCTTAAATGAAGATGGTATTAAAATAATCTCTGACTTAAAACTTAAGCCAAGTACTTTGCCGTTGTTAAAATTTCATAATCCTGATTTAGTAAAAAAACTTAAAGAAATTAGAAAAAAACACAATCTAATCCCAAAAAGAGAACTGGATCAATTTTTTGCAACGGAAGAAACTTCAATATCAAAAGCTGAGATAGTAAATGCAAAAGGTTTAATTAAAAACAAAAGTATCGCGGTTTTAGGAGATGACGATTTAGCTTCAATTTCAATTGCATTATTAAACCCAAGTTACGAAAATATCGTTGTTTTTGATGTAGATGATGAAATATTAAAAGTAGTTCGTGATATTGCAAAAGAATACGATTTAAAAAATGTTCAAACTCAAGTTTACAGCGTGTTTGATATTTTAAAAATTGAATTTAAACATAAATTTGACGTTGTTTTAATTGACCCGCCGTACACAAAGCGAGGCGTTAGCCTATTTTTAGCAAGGTCAATCCAACTTTTAAAAAAGCCTTTGAATTTTGCAGGACCTTTTATTTTCTTTAATTATGGAAATAGCTTTAAGAATCCTCAAAAAACCTTAGAAATACAGGAATTAATTTCAAGCTATAAAATGGTAATAGAAGATAAAATTGACAAATTTAATTCTTATTATGGTGCTGAATCTATTGGAAGCTCAAGCTCTGTTTATGTACTAAAGTTAACTCCCGCTACAAAAGTTTCGGATCATAAAGGACTTGGAAAGATTTATACTTATGAAAAACAAGAGGAAGATGAATTTCCGTTCACGAGCCATTACGTTTTTAAATTGTTTGATGTGCCGGGAAAAATAATTCAAGACGAGAAAAAGTTAGAAAATATTACTCTTGATTTTTGTACAAAACACAATTTAAAAGTTAAGGAGGTTTTTGTGACAAAATTTAAACCTCATGGTTGTACTATTACTGTAGTCTTATCAAACTCTAATTTATTAATTCACACTTGGTACAAAGAAAGGGCAGTTCATATAGATTTAGTTGTTTGTACTGAAATTTATAAAGAAAGCGAGATGATATTAACTCTTGCGCAGCTTTTTGCAACTGAAAAGATTGAATATAAAAAGATTGAGTAGTAAAATATAAATATGGCAAACATGAAAGCAAATTCAGGAGAAGCTTTTGTTCCGGAAGAATTACGTAAAGAGGGTGAGTTGTCTGAAAGCGAGTCTATTGTTAGGCAATTAGGTCAAGAGGGGGCAGTAGAGAGTATAGTTGATGAAAGCGGAGACGTTGAAGATGTTACAAATTTGAGCACGGAGGATGAAGGAGCTGTAGAGGATTGGAGAGTCGAACTTGAGAAAGCAAACGAAGAGGATTTGGGAAAAGGGTCTGCTAATGATATTCCAGACTTGGGTCAAAGATTAAACGGTAACACTCCAACTGTGTGATTTCCCCGTCATTGACATAGCAACTTTTAATTGTTATCTTTGCCATGCGAAAAAAGTACATTGAAAATTTATCTAAGTTTAAGTAAGAGCAAATGCTTTTCATTAATTTCAAGAGATGGAAAGCGAAAAGAATGTTTTTTTGAGAATTCGATCCTAGTTCAGGACGAATGCTAGCGGCGTGCCTAAGGTATGCAAGTCTAACCCCGCCTTTGGCGGAGTGGCGAACGGCTGAGTAATACGCAGGAATCTACCCTCAAGTAAGGAATAACCCACCGAAAGGCGGGATAATACCTTATGTGGTGGCAACACTAAAGTCTGTATTTCCGCAAGGGAATACATTCGCTTGAAGACGAGCCTGCGGCCTATCAGTTAGTTGGTGGGGTAAAAGCCTACCAAGACTATGACGGGTACCGGGCCTGAGAGGGCGTACCGGCAGAGGGGCACTGAGACACGGGCCTCACTCCTACGGGAGGCAGCAATCGGGAATATTGCGCAATGGACGAAAGTCTGACGCAGCGACGTCGCGTGGAGGATGAAGGCCTTCGGGTTGTAAACTCATATTAAAAAGCACCGGCTAACTACGTGCCAGCAGCAGCGGTCATACGTAGGGTGCAAGCATTGTCCGGATTTATTGGGCGTAAAGAGTTCTGTAGGCGGTAGTGTAAGTCAATGGTTAAATCCTTCAGCTTAACTGAAGAACTGCTTTTGATACTGCATTACTAGAGATAGTTAGGGGGCATCGGAACCTATGGTGAAGCAGTGAAATGCGTTGATATCATAGGGAACACCAAGGGGGAAGCCAGATGCCTGGGACTGTTCTGACGCTGAGAGACGAAAGCGTGGGGAGCGACACGGATTAGATACCCGTTTAGTCCACGCTGTAAACTATGCCTGCTGGATACCTGAAGTAATTTGGGTGTCGAAGTTAACACGTTAAGCAGGCCGCCTGGGGAGTACGGTCGCAAGGCTAAAACTCAAAGGAATTGGCGGGGACCCGCACAAGCGGTGGAGCATGCTCTTTAATTGGTTGCTAACCCAAGAACCTTACCCAGACTTGACATTCGCCTGCAAATCCATCGAAAGGTGGACATCCTTAGAGGGTGGCTAACAGGTGTTGCATGGCTGTCGTCAGCTCGTGTCGTGAGATGTACCCTTAAGTGGGTTAACGAGCGCAACCCCTATTGCTAGTTGTATCACTCTAGCGAAACTGCCTCGGTAACGGGGAGGAAGGTGGGGACGACTTCAAGTCGGTATTGCCTTTATGTCTGGGGCTAGAAGCATGCTACAATGGCGCATACAACAAGTTGCAACGCGGTAACGCGAAGCTAATCTTTAAAAGTGCGTCTCAGTTCGGATTGAGGGCTGAAACTCGACCTCATGAAGCTGGAATCGCTAGTAATCGCAGGTCAGACATACTGCGGTGAATACGTTCTCGGGTCTTGCACACACCGCCCGTCACGTCAGCAAAGCTGGGGCCACCTTAAGTCTGACGTTAGTTGGCCCAAGGTGGAATCAGTGATGAGGATGAAGTCGTGTAATAGTAAGTGTTGCGACTTGCAAAAGTAATTTTGCAAACAAAATTGGCTAATAACGGTGGAGTCCGCCTTAGGCGGATAATATCCGTGGGAAGTTCATATAAAAATGAACCCCGTATCGACTGATATTCTAATATGTATTGTATAATATTAGGATGAGATGCAGAGGATTTGATAGAAAAAATATCAATAGTAAAATTCTGCATAATACGCCAACGCCTAAGATAACAAAATCCTATTTACTTGGGATTTTGCATGATGCTACAGAGAGAAAATATACTTTTAGAATTTCTCAAAAGTCTGAAGAATATATTAAATTTCTTTCACGTGGAATAGAAGAACTTGGCTATTCTGCATGGACTTACAGAGAAGGTAAAACAAGAAACGTTTATATCGTGGAATTTTCTAAAAGGTTGTTAGAAGATGTAAATCTGGAGAATTTAGAAGATAAAAGAGATTACATTAGAGGATACTTTGACGCGGAAGGAAGCGTTCCAAAGGACTCGAATAGCAGATATTACGTTTATTTTTCCCAAAAGAATTTGAAGGATTTGAGTATATTACAATCCTACATGTTTGAGTTTGGGTTAGACTGTGGAAGAATTCATATTCCTAGTCAAAAAGTAGATCCGGATTATTTTAGGTTTTATCTACTTGGTGAATCTAAATATAAATTCGCTTCTATAATTGGATCTTTGCATCCAAATAAATGTAACCGCCTTAGGATGAAGATATAGTCAGCACCACTAGTAATAGTGGATTAAGCGAACAAGGTAGCCGTAGGGGAATCTGCGGCTGGATCACCTCCTTTCTGGAGAAAAAACGTATTTTGATCTTCGGATCCTTTTCTGATTTAGTCAGCAAAGACCGAATGAAAAAACAAATACAACTCATGGGCTATTAAGCTTGTAACCCATGTGAAAGTCTGTACTCTCACGTATAGACAAAGCGAGTTCGAAGTAAGCTACAAACTTCAAATCGAGCATTCTTTTCGCTTTTTGTTTCTTGAAACTTAGGAAGTAGAGATGAAAAAATCCAATAAGAAAAATAAAATAAATAATGTATGTTTAGCCGTTGTTAAAAACAAAGACAACGAAGTTTTAATCATAAAAAGAATAATAGAAGAAGACGCTTCTGGTGGCAGAAAGCTTACTTGGGTATTTCCGGGTGGAATTGCAGACGATCATGAAGAAAAATCAGAAGTTGCAGAACTTGAGGCTCTTGAGGAAACCGGATACAAAGTTAAGGCAATTAGAAAAATCTCAGAAAGAGATTATTCTATGCCGAATGTCCATTTGGCATATTTTGAATGTGAGCTAGTCTCGGAAGATAGAACAGAACTTTTGGATGTAGAGGAAGTAGAACAAGTTCGTTGGGTTCCGATTGAATATTTAATGGATTTTTTTACAACTGATGTTGATCCTGTTGTTGCCAAATTTCTTGGCCTAAAAAATTATTTGCCTAAATAGCTTATGTACTTAGATAAATTTGACAGAAATACAGAAATTCTGTATTATTGAATAATGTTACAATCACCCCAAGATGAAATCATCAAGTTACAGCCTAGAGGTTTGTTGACTATACCAAAAAAGTTTCGCAAAAGTTTGGGGCTTGAAGAAAATAGTTTGCTAAGAATACGAAAAGATCGGTGGAGATTAGTTATTGAACCGGTTCGAACTATTTCCTATTCAGTCAGAAGTTATACAGATAAAGATTTAAGCGATTTTTTTGAATTTGATGAAGAACAAACGAAAAGTCTCAAAAAATAGGTTTTGATTATAATGAAATTAGTTTATTGATTGAAAACATATTTGATTCATTTGAAACAGCTCCTAATGCAGAAACAGTAAAGAAATACCAGAAAATAGTAATTGATTTTGGAGACGCGCATGTACTTGCTTCTTGTCACGAAGCTAAGGCAGATTTTTTAGTAACTTTGGATAAGAAACATTTATTAATCCTTCAAAATAAAATTAAATGGGTAAGGATTGTTTCTCCTGCAGAACTTTTGGTGGGTGCTCATGGACTCGAACCATGGACCTCTTCCTTATCAGAGAAGCGCTCTAACCAGCTGAGCTAAGCACCCAGTTTCTGTAAAGTATACTACCATATTTACTTTTACTTAATAGTACTGTAGTCTCATAGCAACAAAAGGAGGATCGGATGGGAAGGACAATGGATCACAAAACAATGGACGTTTTAGTTGGTTCATCCGAGATAGATCTTTTTCAGGCGGGCGGGAAAGGAATGACAAAAGCGGATATTTGTTCCGCGGCGCAGAAGCGTTTGATCAACGGTCCTAAACTTACCGGTGGTGAGAAGGCGAGATTCTTTAACCTTGTGCTTTCCAAAGCAGGGGCTGTGAAGGTTGCGGGACGTTTTTATCATGGGAATTTTATTCCGACAAAACTTACGCCTATCAAGGAAGTTTCTTTGGTAAGAAAAGGTCCGGCTACGGAGGCAGAACGTTTGGCTGCCACGGCCGTTCAAAAAGAACTTATTTTGCGGACAACCGCCGGGCTATCAATGTCTAGAGCCGAGATGATTGAGATAGCTTGCAAGAGCATGGGTATTAGTCCCGATAAGTTCCCGCTTGTTCGTTGGTGGACTTTAGCGGCTTTAATCAGTTGCAAAAATAACGGGGATAATACTTATAGGTACTTTTCACTGTCTGAGCGTACTGTTAATGCCAGAAAAGCTTTGGCAGAACAAAGGCAATTAAGTGAAAGAATGAGAAAGGCCACCGAAAAAGCTGCAAAAAGGGCTAATAAGGAACCGGCTTTGGCTCATCCCCAAGCTTTCTCTGGTTTGGGAGTTTCTCCTCCGGATTATGTTTTTGAGGCTGAGAAAGGTAAGGAGATGGAGGTCACGGTTGTCGGGGCGAAGGGTGGCGCTAGTATTACAACCAGAGCCCATAAGGTTATCATTTTCCTTGTTGTTCCAATGTTGGTTGTAGCATGTTTTTTTGGCGCAGTTCTGCCCTATCTGCCACATTAGCCGTTTGTTTTCACAAGTTTGCAAACCGACAGTTCATCCCACGACCTGTCGGTTTTTTTGTTGACACAACATTTAGTTAGTGATATGTTACCCATACGGAATGGGAATAACCTTCATAGAAGCTTAGGCTTCCGAACTCGAAGCTCTGGTTTCCAAATTATTTTAATAATATATAATGTGGCCCAAATGGGTAAAGGTGCTCAAAGGGGGCCCTTAGCTCAGTTGGTAGAGCGCGGCGTTTGCATCGCTGAGGTCAGGAGTTCGAACCTCCTAGGGTCCACCAGAATATTATTAATAAAGCACTTTGAAAACTGAACAAGATCGTGCAAAATGTTTGATAGCATTTTGGCATTGATCTAAAAGTCAAATGTATCAAAAAAGAAAATAATGTATACGGTGGATGCCTTGGGTCTTTGTGTCGATGAAGGACGTGATAGGCTGCGATAAGCCTCGAGGAGTTGCCAATAAGCGTTAATACTCGGGGATGTCCGAATGGGGAAACCCACTTAGATAAAATCTATGTACTGA
>MEVN01000035.1 GCA_001772985.1 candidate division WWE3 bacterium RIFCSPLOWO2_12_FULL_36_10
AAGCACTACATCGCGGAGTTTGTCAAAATCGGCCGTGAAAGGCAGAATTTTTTCCTTGAGTTCTTCAATTATATCACTTTTTTGATTATCCACCACACTGTTTTAGTGTAAAGCCAAATATCTTTGATATTTTTCATAATTTTTGCTACAATTACATTAGTTGAGATATATATCATATATTTTAACCTATACATTGTAATAATATGAACGAATTTAAAAATGAAATTATGCCACCACTTAATAATTCTTTAAAAAAAGCTGAGAATGCAGTTGCTCAAGAAAATCCTGATATGCCTATGAAATTAAAATTTGAGGTTTCAGACAAAGAAACAATAGAAAAATTATTATCGATTTCCGATTTGACTGAACCGGCAATGGAAGGTGTCGAGAGAAATATTGTAGGTAAAGTTTTTGATAGTTTAATGAAGGGGTTAGCCGAGTCTAATTTCCCAAACATTCAAGTTGTTAGAGGAAATCCTGTTGTTTCGGTTGAAGACAACTTTGATAGCTTGTTGTTTACGCCTGGTAATCCAGGCAGATCATCTACTTATACAAGATATACAGATAGTGATCATGTTCTAAGAACACATACATCAGCATTGATTCCTTCAACATTTAGAGAATTAGCAAAACAGTCAATAGATATTGTGACATTGGTTTTACCTGGTCTTGCTTACAGAAGAGACGTTATTGATCCACGCCATTTGGATGTTTTTCATCAGATTGACGTGTGGACATTGCAAAAAAACGAGACACACGGAAGAGTTACAAGAAAAGAACTTTTAGATTTAGGAAAAGTTGTTTTTGATGCAGCTTGTCCTGGCGCAGAAATGATTGTTTACGAGGCTAAACATCCCTACACTATAGATGGTATAGAAGTTTATGCGAAAGTTGATGAAAAAGAAATTGAAGTTTTTGAAGCTGGTTTAATACATCCTACTGTTATGAGAAATTCTGGTATTGATCTAGATATTTATTCTGGACTAGCATTAGGCATGGGTGTAGAAAGACTTATAATGGCAAGAAAAAATTTGCCAGATATTAGGCTAATTAGATCTACTGATCCGAGAGTGTTATCTCAAATGACAAATTTGGAAACTTTCAAGCAAGTTTCAAATCAACCAGCAATGAATCGTGATATGTCATATTGTGTAGACAAAAATGACACAGAAGAAGATATTTGTGAAAATATTAGAAAAGTTTTTGGAGAAAATGCTGATTTGTTGGAGGAGGTTAAAATTCTTTCAAGAACTAGTTGTGATAATCTAGAACCAATTGCTAAACAAAGATTAGGTGTTAGACCAAGTCAAGATAATGTACTAGTACGAATTACTTTGAGACATCCAGATAAAACACTTACTAAACAGGAGTCAGCTAAATTGTATGATGAAGCATACCCAAAACTCCATCAAGGAGATACTAGTGGTTATATAGTAAAAAAATAATACCAATCATAAAATAATGGTTTTATGAAAAAACATTTAGTAATAGTAGGTTTTGATGACATCATAGCTGATAAATACATGGACTCAATTGAGTATGCTATTTTAGATGGTCATATTAATGGATATTCCATTATTGACCTTTTTTCAAATCAAGACTGGATAGAACAAAAACTACAGAAAGTAAATGTTCAGCCTGAATTAAAGTACTTTATAAAAGTTTCTAAAGAAAATAACAAATGGGCAGATAAAGACGATTTTCAAACAATATTTGATAAAATAATAAATACAAAAGGAGAAATAAAAGTTTATATAGCTGCGGAGCTAAAAGCACATGAAGAATATTTGCAGTATTGTGTTGAAAATGCTATTGACTCTCTTACAGAAAAACCAATTTTTTCACCAATTAAAAATGGTAAATTTGATCCATCACTAATTGACAAGAAGATGAGGTATCTTTTATCACTTGCACAAAAAAGTTCTGCTAAGCACTCAGTAACATCTTTAGCAAGATATCATGCAATTTACAATAATAAGGTTATAGATAAGGTTAAAGAGCGTATACTTAAGTATAATGCGCCACTTACCTCACTCCATCTTCGTTTTGCGGCAGGAGTTTGGAATACACACGTTGAATATGAAAACAGAGAAGACCATCCATATAAATATGGTTATGGAATGTTGATGCATGGAGCATATCATTACGTAGATGTTATTACACAGTTTTTATTACTTAACTATCTAATTTTTCCAAATGACAATTTACAACTCACACTAAGTTCTTACGGGGGATTCCCTGCGGACCAGAACGATAGAATTTCAAAGAAATATAGTACTTTATTTGATGATAATAAACCAAAATGGTCAGATAAAAGTAAATACAGGACAGATTATGGTGAGACCGATATAGTTACCTCTTTTCAGCTTTTTAATGTTACTACAAATAAAGTTATAACATTAGGTACAATGTCATTTGAGCAAACGACACCCTCTATCCGCACATGGAAAAAGATTCCAGTAAAGATATATAACAAAAACGGAAGAACTGCTTGTGCAGACTTAGAAGCTCAATTATCTACATTATTCACTTTGAATTTAAAATGTTTTGATGTGCCTGCTAAAGGAGAAATTGATCATATTAAAGCGTTTGCTCGTATAGAAACTAGAGCAAATGCACCGTTACTCTCAGGTGAGGAATTTTATACAAAAGAAGAATTTAACGATGTGTCACATAATATAAGCAACCGTGAACTTATAAGTAATTGGCTAGCGGGTGTAGAGGAAAAAAGTACTTTGCAAAATCATTTTATTGTCATGAAAATTTTGCAGAGTCTTGCGGAATCAATTAGAAAACCAGGATACCCAGTAACTTTTAATTTTACAGAATATGCAACGAAGAGCGATACAAAAGTGCATAGTAGTATTAAGAATTTAAATAACTCCATTATTCCTAAGACTAGTAAAATGCTCGATAAGTTTTTCTTTATCTTTAAGTGACGGTACACTTATTCGGAATGCATTTTGCAATAAGGGTTCTCCATTTTTGAAATAATCAACTTCCCCAACAAATATTTTTTTTAATGCCAAGTAATCCATTATTTCCTTTTTCTTCTCAGATTTTACAATAAAAAAATTTGTTTCAGATGAGTAACATTTTAGTCCAATCTGTCGCAAAAATGCAATTAATTCGTCACGTGTTTGTTTTGTATTTTTAATTTGTGCATCAAAATGATCTAAGTGCCTCAAAATCACTTTAAGTGCATGTAGTGCAAAATGGCTAATCGGCCAGAACATTCTTCGGGCGTTATCAAGTCTCTTAATTATATCTGGTGTGGCAATGAGGTAGCCAAGGCGAACCCCAGCTAGTCCATATTCTTTTGAAAACGATCTAAAGATGATTAAGTTGTCAAATTTTTTTGCTAATTCGTTACAAGATACTCCAGAGAACTTAGAATAAACCTCATCCACAATAACTAGTGTATTAAATTTTTGAGCCTGCTCAATTATCCTAAGTAGATCAGTTTCATCTATAACACAACCCAATGGATTGCTTGGGTTACATAACATTATACATTTTATGTCTTCATTTATACTTGCAATTATTTTATCAATTGGAGCAATATATCGATCTTCATGTTCTTCATAATTAATTATTATTGGCTTTATACCAGCATATTCAAGTGCATAATCAAAGGCTACAAAAGTTGGGGAAAGAAGAACTACTTTATCCTCTGGCTTAAATAAATTCATAACAGTCAGTCTAATAGCTTGTTCAGAACCATGGCACGGAAGTATTTTTTGAGCTGACTGACCAACATGTTGAGCTATTAGTTCCTTTAATTCTTGAATATTAGGATAAGTTGTAATAATTTTTTCACTAAATGATTTAAGTTCAGAGAGTATGTTCTGATTTAAAAAAAAGTAACTCTCATTCTTGTCTAAATAAATATTATCCCGTTGTATTTTATTCATATATTATTTTAAAGGATGCTTTTCTTCTTGAAAATTGTTTTGTTTGTTACCGAAATTAAAATCAGCATCTATCTCCTTTTTTAATTTCTTTAAAAAATTTATAAATTCTTCGTTACTTTCTTTTGTAGAAAATGGAGACATTGTAAAAGTTTTTAGAGAAGTAAATGGTACTTGTTGTGATCCTGTCGCATTACTTGGAATTTTGTCAATATAATAAGGATTTCCTAGTTTATTTAATCTCTCAATAAAAGTAGAGGCATATTCATTTCGTACTTTGATCTCAGTATCAAAGTTTTCAAAATATACACCTTTTGGTACTCTGGGCAAAAATAAAGAAGCTGTTCCTTGGCACATTGTATTTATGAGTTCAAACTCCTCATTTTTATCAAGTAATTCACTTAAATGAATTGCATTTTCTGTAAGATGGGCAATAATTCTTTGGAATCCTTCAATTCCGAGAGTGTTGAGTGCAATATAGGCGGTATTTGGGCCGTCCGCAGGCCGGGAACTTTCCATTGAATAGAAGAATGGCCAATTGAAAATATCTTTACGCTTTTCAGAAAATGTTCTTCCATCTTTTAACATGAAAAGGCTTGATATATATGGACAAAAACCCATCTTGTGGAAATCTATTCCAAAAGAGTCGGCTTGATCAATATATTTCAAGTCATCAAGTACTTTTTTGATTCGATTGATTGCTGGTGTCGAAATTCCAATTTCATTTTTACTGAAATCGTAATCTTTAAAAAATAACCAAGGAAAACCTACAACTGCGTCAACATGTACATGAGGGGTGTATTCCATGGAAAATTCCTTAACAAGAGAGTCTCGTAATTTAATAACACGATCGATTGGGTCAACTATCATATCATTTGTTGTACCACCAGATATAATAATTGCGGCGATTTTCTTTCCTTCCACAATACATGACCTCATAGTCTTTTCTAATTGGATTAGATCTACCTTTGTGTTTTCATCAGCTCCTAACCTAATAACATTAGATGATCCTATCCCAAGCCACTCAGCATCAGATATGTGTGATGGATGACCTGCATCTGTAGAAATTACTACAACATCTTCTTTCACACCTTGTTTAGATGAATTTTGGCAACAACGACTAAGACCCAATTTAATAGCATACATAGTAGTTGCCTTGCCTCCCCATGTAAAAATTCCACCCGCAATAGTTTCATCCCAGCCAGCATATTTTGAAATTGCTTTTATGACTTTTTGTTCGGTATTTAAACTTTTTCCAGAAGCAGTATGTAAAGCTAAATTTGGATTGTATAAAGCAGTTAGTAACTTCACTGCAATAGTAGTCTGTAGAGGTGGCGGAGCGGCGTTATAGATGGTTCTAGGAGAGTTCCAGCGTGGTGTGCCTTGAAATAATTTAGAAATAAATGATTTAATTTTTTGTTTAGATACTCCTTCATTTGGAATCGAAAAACTATATACCGAGTTTTCGTTTTCGTCGTCACTAATAGCTAGGGTACCTTTGTTAAAATCAGTAATACCAAGATTTTCAGTGTGAACATCTTGTATTAAGGATATAATATCACTAATGTCGTCATCTTTAGGATTAAGAAAGTGTGTCTCAATAAATGTCTTTATTTTTTCCATAAATCCATTATATTATAATAAGTAATCAGATTTTATTCAAACTTTGGAAGTCAAAAGTGTTTATATTTTCATCCTTTAAATATTTTTCAATACAGTGCATTAATACTGCTCTACGAAATCTCCATTTCGTTTCATCTCCACTATTAATTGCTTGTTGCCTCTCGTATGCCATCGACCAAAATGCCTTAAATAAAATAAAATCATTTTGATACTCAAGTAACCTATACAGACTGTGTTCACTGCAAACTTTACCCAAAACTTGGATAAGATATTCTTGATGATATTGCTCGAAACAAAACTTCGCACAAAATTCCGCTGAACTTTTTTTAAACATCCAAAAATTTTCTACTGCACACACATTAAAAACATCAAGACCTATTGGTGCGATTGAATAAAACTCAAAATCTATTACGCCGTCGTCTAGAATATTGCGAGCTGCAAAATCACCATGACTATATGTGAAAGGCAATGTTTCAAGTCGATGTTGTAATTTATCTAACGCAGATTCAATTAAAGTAAGATCAAGATCTGGATTTTCTTCAATTACATTTCCTGCCATTACTTCCTTCCGCACTTCGAAGTGCATGGGTGGTGGAAGTTGGTTTTTAGCTTGTGCTTCAAAATATGTTTTAACAGTGTTACAAAATGATTGAAACATTTGACCTTTAATACCTCTTGTAAAGATATCACCATATGTTTCGTTTCCCAAAGAAGGTTCTAGTAGATAAGAAAATTTTCCGAAATTCCCAGTCTTCAAAACAGGAGATATCGGATATCCTTTTTTATAAAGATTCTTTTGTATGTCAATAACTTGCTTTATTTTTAAAGGATCCCCAAAGTGTAGATATCTTTTTTCATCTGGACTTTTAAATATAAAAGTATTTTGATATTCACGTGCTTTGACAAATTTCCAACCTTTCTTATGTAGACTTGCAATAATCCCTTCTTGGGTATTAGAATTTTTAATAAATTGATTATTCATAATTATAAAGTGAAAATATAAATTCATTTAAGGCTATAAATTAGTTTCTGGCCTTACCAAAATATAGCGCAAGAATCGGCTTCTTATTGGCTATGGCGTAAAAAAGCTGATAACCGACCGTTATTGTTGGTCTTGTTATTTCCACAATAACCATATCGCAATTTTTAATCGCTTTCGTATGCTCCTCATAAAATTTTTTACGGTCAATGGCTTTAAAAATATCGGACTCTTTTGGTTTCTTAGCGCCTTTCGATTGATATTTTTTAACCACCTCTTTCCAGTATTTTACCCAATCTAAAATAATTTTGCAGTGATTATTTTCAACTTCTTTTACAATCAGCGAGTAGTTATCAAATAACTCTGGAATTGCGAAAGTTGATGCTGAAAAAAATATTTTTTTCATCAAAACTTTTCACTTTGCACTTTAAAATTTTAATTTTGAACTTCCACCGGCACCCACAGGCAAAAGCTTGATCCTTTTCCTTTGCCTTTTGATTCCACCCACACACCGCCGTTATGCGCTTCGGAGAGTTTTTTTGTAATATATAAACCTAGGCCGGAGCCGTCCGGATTGACTTGGGCGATTCCTTTGACGCGGGAGAATTTATCAAAAAGTTTTTTGGCGTCTTCCGGATCCAGGCCCATTCCCGTGTCATTG
>MEVN01000036.1:0-1389 GCA_001772985.1 candidate division WWE3 bacterium RIFCSPLOWO2_12_FULL_36_10
AAAACTATTTGCATTTTCAAGTTCTTCGTTTTTGATTGGTAAAAACGATTGAATATTCTCGTCTTGAGAAATATTTAGGAAGTTAACTAATGCTGTTCCTTTGGCTGTTCTTGAGGCTTCCGGAATATCCCATACCCTTAGTTTATAAACTTTGCCCTTGTTAGTAAAAAATAGAGCGCTATCATGTGTATTGCAGGCTTTTATTGTATAAATAATATCTTCTTCTTTAAGTGTTTGGCCCGTAACGCCCTTCCCTCCCCTGCTCTGCTTTTTGTATGTGTCAGCCTTTAACCTTTTAATGTATCCGGTTTCAGAGATTGTAACAATGCATGGTTCATCAACTATTAAATCTTCGTCCGAAAGTTCGTTAACTTTGCCTTTTATCACCTTTGTTCTTCTTTCGTCCCCAAATTTTTCATTAAGTTGTGTTAATTCTGAACCAATTATTTCAATGACTCTTTTTGGCGATGACAAAATGTTTTCAAAATCCTTGATAACGTTAATTATGTCTTTTAACTCGTCTTCAATTTTTTGTCTTTCTAAGGCTGCTAGCTTTCTTAACTGCATGTCCAAAATTGCTTGAGCCTGAATTTCCGAAAGCCCAAACTTTTTCATTAATCCGTCTTTTGCTGTATCTGCGTCTTTGCTTGCACGAATTAGTTTTATCACTTCATCTAAATTATCCAAGGCTATCTTTAAACCAAGCAAAACATGCTCTCTGGCTTTAGTTTTTTTAAGCAAAAATAGAGTTCGTCTTATTACAATTTGCTGTCTATGTTTTATAAATTCTTCAAGAATAGTTTTTAGAGTCATTAACTTTGGTTCGCCGTTTAAAAGTGCCACCATATTTACATTAAAAGTGTCTTGCAAAGGTGTGTACTTGTATAATTGGTTTTGAATTTTTTGCGGAATTGCGTCTCGTTTTAACTCTATTACAATTCTCATGCCTATTCTGTTTGATTCGTCTCTTAAATCAGAAATGCCCACAATTTTTTTATTTTTCACAAGGTCAGCAATTTTTTCAATAAGTGTGGCTTTATTTACTTGATACGGGATTTCGGTTACTAAAATTCTTACCTTTCCGCCTTTCATTTCTTCAATTTCCATTTTTGCTTTTGTCACAACTCTTCCTCGTCCAGTTGCGTAAGATTGAATTATTTCTTTTTGATCATAAATTATTCCACCTGTTGGAAAGTCGGGACCTTTTATAACTTGGGTTAAATTTTCAACATTTGCGCTTGAAGAAAAATCAGGATTTAAAATTTTAACTTTAAATTCCCCCTGCCTGCGCAGGCCGGCCTGCCCGCCTTCAAACGCACCAAAAGTTTGCTCGTCTTTTGCTGTTGGTTCAGTGCCTATTCTTTCTGCTTTTTCAATTAGTAGTTTAAG
>MEVN01000036.1:1521-5465 GCA_001772985.1 candidate division WWE3 bacterium RIFCSPLOWO2_12_FULL_36_10
TTTTGAAGGTCGTTTAGAACAAAATCAACTGTTTCTTTATCAATGTCTTTGTATAATTCTTCGGAAATTTGGCGAAGTTTGGCTTCTGTGTACCTCATTGCTGCCGGAGGATCGCCATCTACACTCCCAAAGTTTCCTTGTCCGTGTACCAGCATGTATCTTAAGCTAAAATCTTGCGCCATTCTAACCATTGTGTCGTAAACCGATGTGTCTCCGTGCGGGTGGTATTTCTTTAAAACTTCTCCAACAACCGCAGCGCACTTATGAAACTTTCCCACATATCCCATATTTTGATCCTGCATTGCAAAGATTATTCTTCTTTGTACTGGTTTTAGGCCGTCTCGAACATCGGGTAGGGCACGGGAAACAATAACACTCATGGCGTAGTCTAAATACGCGTTTTTCATTTCAGTTGTTATCTCCGCTTTTATAAGCCTTGATGTATCTTGGATTTTATCTTCTTCAACTAAGCTTGCTGTTTTTTCCTTCATAACTGGGTTATATTAACATTTTGGAAGGTGGGCTAGCAATGGGGTTAGTGACGTAATGGTCAATACGAGAAAATATATACTTGACATACGGAGATATCGTACTAAAATGTAACTATGATAAAAAGATATCTACTTTCTGAATTATTAGCACATCTTGATAAAAAAGAAATAAGCCTGTTGGTGGGCCCACGACAATCAGGCAAAACAACTATTATGTTTTTGCTTAAAACTTATTTGGAGAAGAAGGGGGAGAGGTGTGTTTACCTAAGTCTTGATATAGAAGCCGATAAAAGGCATTTCCAATCACAGGAGGCTTTGCTGGCTAAAATAGCTCTTGAAGTAGGAGTAGAGAAAGCTTTTATATTTATTGATGAAATTCAGAGAAAGGAAAGTGCGAGCCTGTTTTTAAAAGGTTTATATGACATGTCACTTCCGTACAAATTTATAGTAACCGGATCGGGTTCTATTGAACTTAAAGAAAAAATACACGAATCTCTCGCGGGCAGAAAAAGATTGTTCGAGCTGTCAACTTTATCATTTGAGGAATTTGTTGATTATAAAACAAACTATAAATACGAAGGCAGATTAAATGATTTTTTTAACGTAGAAATAGACAGAGCCCATCAATATCTGTATGAATACCTTAATTTCGGAGGATATCCCAGGGTAGTATTAGAAGAAATTCTACATGAGAAAATTAAAGTTATTTCAGAACTTTATCAAAGCTATATTGAAAAAGACATCGTGTACTTATTAAATGTCCAAAAAATCGATGATTTTACCAGACTTGTTAAAATACTTTCATCACAAGTGGGTGAGATACTTAACGTCTCGGAAATAGCGTCAACGCTTGGATTATCTTCTATCACAATAAAAAACTATCTTTGGTATCTTGATAAGACATATATTACATATAGGATTACACCTTTCTTTAGAAATGTTAGAAAAGAAATTACTAAGTCTCCTGTAATATATTTTTCAGATTTGGGATTGCGAAATTATGCAAATGGAACTTTTGGAACTCTTTCAAAGCCCGAGGATATGGGATTTTTATTCCAAAATTTTATTTCAAATAAACTTAATTCTAAATTAAGTCAAACTCCGCAAGAACTTCACTTTTGGAGAACTAAAGATAGGGCGGAAGTTGATTTTGTAGTTACTTTAAGTAGCAAAGTTTTACCTATTGAGGTCAAATTTAAGACATTAAAAACGCCGGAGATTTCTAAATCTCTCCACAGTTTTATTTCAAAGTACAGCCCACAAGAAGCTATAATTTTACATTTGGGTAAGGAAATGACTACAGCCATCGGAAAAACTTTAGTTAGGGCACTACCTTATTTTAACGACACTGTCAATTAAGGAATTGTGGTTTTAGTACCAGTGAAGCAGCGCCTAAGGGCTTGCCTTCGGCAGCTTTAATTACTGCATCAGACTCATCCAGTGCTAAGAGTGAGTTAAATACATCCGCCCATTTTCCTTTTGCTCCCTGTAAAAAAGCATCAACATTTATTCCCGCTTTACCTAGATTCTCGGCGATGGCCAACATGAGATCAATTTTTTTAGGCTCTTCTAGATGAACAAAATCTACTAGTCTTGAAGGATCTGCGTACCAAAGACCGTGACTCCACTCTTCTAGTCCCAAATCTCTAGTTAATTCGAAAGGAACTTCTACTTTTACTAAATTTCCATTTGTATCAAATGTTAAACTATAGTCCGATCTTCTATCGCCGTCTACATCAAATTCTATATTTAGATTTTTTTCACGATTTGCGTGGTAGTTGTTATCTTGTCCGGCAATTATTATTACTCGAACTTTATATGGAACTGGTTTTTCACCAGAAAGAACATCGCCCCCCAAAATTACATCCCTTTCTAAACGAAGTGAACTGTAATATACGTCATCAAGAGTGTTTCCTTCGAAAGCACTTATCGTACCCCAAAAACCGCATCCTTCTGAGGCGGTACCAATGTCTTCAAAATGGCTTAAATGTTCAACTGTAGCCTGAAATCCAGAAACCGGAACACTTGATCGTTCGATTTTTGCTAATGATACTAACTCAGTAAATCTAATTACCTCACCTCCAAGGAAATCGCTAAAAGATTTTGCCATCTTTTCCCTATATAGTCTAACCTTTTTATCTGCATGAGCCAAAACTTCTGGATCTAATTTTTCACGCTCTTCTTCGCTTAACTCAAAAATTCGAGACACAAAATAGAAATTAGTGCGCTCTAATATTTCCCGCTTTTCCAATCGTTGCATCATATCCGATCTGTCATAGTCTCCCGGGTTATTCATTCTAACTACACGGTAAATTTCCATTATTACACCTTCTGCAAAATCATCTCCAGCAGCCGGAGTCATATAGTCAAATAATTCGATAGTATAATCAGGACCGTATCTATGCAAAAGTACATCTTTAAGGAAAGTAACACTTTCCTCAGGTGTTCTTCCCTCACGACTATAATCATCTAAACCAATTTTAAGTTCTGGTGTTAAACCACCGGGCACAATAGTTATTTTAACACCCTTTCAATCTCAGGCGCAATATCTTTTTTCCTGCTTATTTTAGGACCAATATCTGCGACCCAATCTTTACCTATTGTTGTAAATGCTTTTTCTATTATTTCCTGTTCTTCTTTTGTTGCAAAAATGGCATATGAGTTAACTTTTAAAATATCCGTTATAAATAGGTAAGCTTGGCTTGTTCCCTGTTCTACTTTCGCTTCTTCTAAGGCTTTTATTAAATTGGTTTTATCTTTTATTACAACACCTGGCTCAACAGTTTCTACTTGGCCAATAAAAACTTTCTTTCCCGAAAAATCAAAAACCTTAAAATCTTTATTAACAACCTGTTTTGCAGAAAGTCCGGATATATCAGATTTTGCGGAAAAAATATCAAATGTAAGTTTTTCAACGTCTACATCGTGCTTTTTTGACAAGTTCTTGACAAAAGTTACATCAAGCCCGGTAGTTGTTGATGATTTTAATCCAACTGTATCCGAAAGTATTGAGGCAAGAATTAAATGTGAAACGTGGTCTGATGGAATTAGTCTTAAAACTTCGAAAAGCTCATAAATTATTGAACTTGTTGATCCAAGGGGTCTTATGTCTATTCTTAAAGGTGACGTAAAACTTAAATTTAATTTATGGTGATCTACAATTTCAATTATTTTTTCCGCGTCAACTTTTTCTGACCTTTGAGCCTCTTCGTTATGGTCTACTAAAATAAACCTGTCTTCTGGGTCAATTTGTTGAGTATCTATTAAAACAGGCATTTCCACATTGAACTTTTTAAAAATATGAACAGTTTCGTTGTTTGGCTCCCCTGCCCTTGCCGGAACAAATTCCGCGTCTTGATATCTGCCTATTTTTTTTAAGAATTCGGTGTACTCTATTGCTGATGATATACAGTCAAGATCGGGTGATTTGTGGCCGATTACAAATATTTTCAT
>MEVN01000037.1 GCA_001772985.1 candidate division WWE3 bacterium RIFCSPLOWO2_12_FULL_36_10
CTAAGCCAATATCGGCAATTAGTTTTATTTCAACTTTAATTTTTTTATGTTCTCCCAAAGTTCCTTTAATAAACTTTGTTGGTGCCTGGTTTGTTGAGCTTCTAAATCTAAAATTACCTTTACCACCTCGTCCGCCTTTACAAACAAGGTAGGTTTCTGCAACTTCGGTTAAATCAGCAATTAAAGTTTCTTCCCTGCCTTCTGAGAGCTGATAAATCAACGAACCCTGCGGAACTTTTATATACATATCCTCGCCGGAGGCCCCGAACATGTTTTTCTTTTTTCCTCCTTCGCCTTTTTGGGCGTTATAGAAGTATTTGGCACGAAAATCCATTAGGGTTGCAGTGTTGTTGTCTACAATAAAATATACACTTCCGCCATTTCCTCCGTCTCCGCCGTCGGGGCCACCGTGATCGTTATATTTTTCATGCAAAAATGAAGAAAGCCCGTCGCCTCCGTTTCCGGCCTTGATTTCTATTGTTACTGTGTCTATTAATATTCGTTCCATTCTGGGATTTTAACACAAAAGGGTTAATCCTAGATGAATCCTATTCTAGGCTGTCACAGCAATAGGCAGTTTTTGCTATTAAACAAGAGCCTGTATTTACGAGGTTAAATTAAGCAAGGATTATCCTAGGATAATCCTTTATATATTTTTCGTTGGTATTATAACTAAAATCTTGAGTTCAAGATTCTTCGTTTATCATGACTTATTACGTTGCGTATTTTTCGGGATGATCTAAGAATAACCCTATTTATTGTTATTGAATATAGTTCAACGGATTTTGGGGAACTCCATTAAGTTTAACTGTAAAGTGGACATGAGGGCCTGTTGACCTACCTGTGTTTCCCATTGTTCCAATCACCTCGCCTTGGCCAACTCTTTGACCATATCCAACGTCAATTTTACTCATATGTCCATATACGGTTGAATATCCGTTTCCGTGATCAATTTGAACTTGTAGACCGAGTCCCCAAGGATCCCAACCTGCTCTTGTAACAACACCACCCGCACAAGCATATAAAGGTGGCAAACCCGCGTTCCAAGGTGTAGCTATATCAACTCCATTGTGATACCAAGAGAAATATTGGGTAATTATTCTTGTTGTTGTTGGCCACATACACCAACCTTTACTTGCTCCAGTATCAACCGTTGTTGACGGAATAAATTGTGATGGAATTGCCGGAATAATAATAGGTTGAGGAACTTTAGCTCCCGGTATAACCAGTTCCGATCCAACTGCAAGTTTTGATGTATCTAAAATATAATTAAAATCTGCTACTGATTGTGCAGGAACATCATATTTTTTAGCAATAGAATTTAAAGTGTCTCCTGTTTCTACTTTGTGAATTAGTCCTGCCACCGGTGGAATAGTTAAATCTTGGCCAACTTTTAATACAGAATTATCATTTAAGCCGTTAACGTATTCTAAGGCGTCAACCGAAATTTTAAATTTATTTCCAATGCTTGAAATAGAATCTCCCGACTCAACTTTATAATTAATAGCCTCGTTTCTTTTTCTGCTTTCAGGAATTGTAGTTAGAGCGATATTTTTTTGTGGGATAATGTCTGAAACGTTTGATAAATAATCGGTACTTATTTCTTGGCTGTTAACAAATTTTGAACCGCTTAAAATTTCACCGAATAAAAAAACTATAAAGGCTATTCCAATAACTACAAAGTTAGCGACCGGACGTCCAAGTCTTCCACGCGACCAAATAAGTTTTCGAACTACAAAGCCTTTAGCATTTCTAGTAATTTTGTTTACAAAAAGAAGTGAATTTTTAGTTAATTTAAATGCGAATTTAAGTTTCTTTATTAGATAAAAAAATAGCACTTTCGCAAATCGCGAAATTAATTTAAAAGCGTTTTTAATTTTGTTTCGTCCCGGTGCTTTAAATCCTTCGAATTTTAGCTGGAAAAATCTTTGGGATAAGGGACGTTTAATAGAGTAGAGCATAGGTGGTTTTGTGTGCTATACAGGCTATTTTATCATATTTTCGAGGATCGGGCCCTTCGTCTACTCACACTAGACAAGACCCCATTGATTACCTTGGCCTTTTTGTAATACTTCGGTTCATGGCAAAATTTGTTGATATTAATGATTCAAAGTACCCAACGCTACTTAAGAACATTCCAAACCCGCCAAAGATTTTATATTACAAGGGAGAGTGGGGAAGTGAAATTTTCGAGAATTGTCTTGCGGTTGTAGGGAGTAGAAAAATGACTTCGTATGGCACGCAAATTGTACAAAGACTGGTTATGGAAATTGCTTCAAGGGGAGTAACAATAGTATCCGGATTTATGTCTGGAGTTGATGCGCAGGCACATAAGATTGCACTTGATGCGGGTGGAAAAACAATTGCAGTTATGCCGTGCGGTATTGACCTTATTCATCCCGGAAATCAAAAAGAACTTTATAACAGAATTTTAGGTTCAGGAGGTTTGATACTATCAGAATATGAAGGAAGGGAGTTACCTCAATTATGGACATATCCAAAAAGAAACAGGATTGTTGCGGGATTATCTAAGTCCGCGCTTGTTATCGAAGCAGCACTTGGTAGTGGATCTCTAATAACCGCAGATTATGCTTGTAAGTTTAACAGATCGGTTTTTGCTGTTCCGGGTAGTATTTTATCTTCGGTTTCAGCAGGAACACTGAACCTTATTAAAACCGGCAAAGCCAAAATGGTTACAGAAGTCGAAGATGTTTTGTCTGTTTTTTCAGATATGTTGTTTAAGCACCCAAGCGATACGCCGTTCTGTGCGCACAGTCATCCGAAGCGTAGCGAAGGGCGCGAGCACACAGAAGGTGTATCGCGAGCGGTGCTTGATTTACTTGAATCCGAACCCCTTAATATAGACGAACTATCCCGCGAAACCCAAATAACCCCCGACATACTAGGCTTCACAATCACAACCATGCTTCTTGACGGAACGTTGTCTGAAGAAAAAGGACGATACTATGTTAGTTAAGGTAAACTCTGCAGCCAACTACGGCATAAAAACCGTAAGGGTAGATGTGGAGGTTAACGTTGCGTCAAAGGGCTTTCCAACATTCGACATAGTTGGACTTCCGGATAAAGCTGTTGCAGAAAGTAAGGAACGGGTAAAAACTGCAATACAAAACTCCGGTTTAGACTTTCCGGACAAGAAAATCACCGTTAATCTTGCTCCCGCAGATCTTCCAAAAGAAGGGTCTTTTTATGATCTTCCAATTGCGGTTGGAATAATTTCCGCCTTAACCGGTTTTGAAGTTCCGAAAAAGTTTATCTTTTACGGAGAACTTTCTTTAGATGGGGGATTAAGACATACAAAAGGGTCGTTACTTATTTCAATGTTTGCGAAAGAAAACGGTTTTGACGGTGTTTATATGCCTTTTGATTGTGCTAACGAGGCGGGGATAGTGTCTGAGGTCATATTGTACCCAACTAGAAACATTGAATCGTTGTACAGGCATTTAATGGGAGAGTTGGGTGTGATAGAAGTTTTTTCACGCAAAGAGATAGATTTTTCTTTTGAGCCAACAGTTAATGGTTTTGATATGTCTGAGATATTAGGTCAAGAACAAGCTAAAAGAGCTTTGGAAATAGCTGCAGCGGGAGGGCACAATACGCTTTTATTAGGGCCTCCGGGTGGAGGGAAGACAATGCTTGCAAAAGCCCTTCCAACCATTCTTCCACCTCTATCTGACGAGGAGGCTCTGGAGGTTACAAAGATACATTCAGCTGCGGGAGTTATTCCTCCGGGCGGATCTCTTATTAGAGAAAGACAATGTAAATCTCCGCATCATACGATTTCTTATGCGGGATTAATTGGCGGAGGTACATACCCGAAGCCAGGTGAGATAAGTTTAGCGCATAGGGGAGTGCTGTTTTTGGACGAGTTTGCAGAATTTCCACGCTATGTTTTAGAAACCCTTCGACAACCCATGGAAGATGGGATTATTTCTATATCAAGAAGTAGTGGCTCGGTGACATTTCCTTCGAGATTTATTCTTATCGCGGCAAGTAATCCATGCCCATGTGGTTATTTCGGCCATCCTAAAAAATCTTGTAGTTGCAGTGAGTATCAAATAGAACGCTATAGAAAAAAAATCTCAGGGCCAATTTTGGATAGAATTGATCTTCATGTTGATGTAAGGCCGGTAGAAATTGCGGATTTGAATATAAATAGTCAATTTTCAAACAGGAAAGTGCAAACATCTAAAGAAATAAGGGAAAAGGTAATTAGGGCAAGGAAAATTCAAGAGGAAAGATTTAAGGTAGAAAATATACTGGCCCAAAAAGAAAAATATTCAAAAATTTTCACAAATACCGAAATGAAAAACAAACATCTGAGTAAATACTGTACCCTTTCTCCGGAAGTGGATAATTTACTAAAACGGGCGGTTGTAAAATTTAATCTCTCCGCCCGCGCGTATTTTAAGATTATAAAAGTTGCAAGAACTATAGCCGATCTTTCTGGAGGTGAGCAAATTGGGGTAGAGGATATGGGGGAGGCGTTGCAGTATAGGGTGAGGTAGGGCAGGGGCCGGGATCTGGTGATCGCCTAGGTCTTGACAGCTTAAGGTCGCGGGTTCGATTCCCGTCCGGTCCACCACGCTTGAACTCTAGGAGCACATAAAGTCATTGACGTTTATGTTACAAGTTGCTACAATGAAAGATGTCAAGACTAAAGCAATCTTAAAAAGGTTGACCTTAAGCGCAGGAAAGTCCCGCCACGGCGGGACTTTTTTGTTCCTAAATAGATTTAATATTTTCATAATGAACCTTAGTAAAAATTCTGAGATGTAACCACTTCTAATTTGGCATTTGGATAACGGTTAGCAAAAGCCCTCGAAGTATTTCCTTTGAACAATTTTATTTCCAAAGCAATAGGAAAAGTATTGTCCCTACTCAGAACCAAGTCTACTTCAGACCCTTGGGATGTCCTCCAAAAGTTCAAATCAAAACCGGTTTTTAGATAATCATTGAGCTTGTAAAACTCGCTGACTATGAAGTTCTCAAAAATAGCACCGCCGTCACGTCTCAAAAATGGAGAAGAAAAGTTGTTTATCAGAGCATTTCTTAACCCTACATCGTGAAAGTAAATCTTGGGGGATTTGCCTATTTCATCACGGGCGTTTTTAGAAAAAGGATACAGTCTGAAAATAATATAGCTTTGCTCAAATATCTCTATATATTTTCTGATAGTGCGTGAATCCATTCCCAGTGTTCTGGAAAGTTCGGAATAGCTTATCAGGTTGCCTATTTGATGCGCCAGCAATGTAAGAAGATCCAAGGCTACCCGGCGATTTTCTATCAAGTTTAATTCTAAAATATCTTTGAAAATCACGCTGTCGCTTAGATTAAGCAGATAATCTGTGTCTTGCGGATGCTCGATCAAATAAGGATACAGACCGGTGGTAAGTATTCTTTCCAAACTGGCGCGGAGATCAAATAATAATGTTTTGGGGTTAAATGTTATTACGCCCGTTATCAGGGTTTCTGCAATATTGTATCTGTGGGTTTGACCGCCCGTTTGTTCTAAATATTCAGCAAAAGTGAGGGGGTAAAGGTGGTACTCTATTTTTCTGCCTGCCAAACTTTCGGCTGTCTTGTTTTTGATGTTCAGGGCCGATGAGCCGGTAATAATAAGATTTTTGTCCGGAAATTGATCAAAGATTATTTTGGTGGCCCGGCCCGGATTGGAGAGCAAATGAATTTCGTCTAGAATTATAGTCTTTGAGACATTGGAAAAGATCTGTTTGTAGGAAAATTGGTCAAAAGTTTCAAAACTTTTTCGAACAGGCTCATTGTCTAGCAAGAAGTATTGAGCATTGGGGAAAATCCGTTTTAAAAGTGTAGTTTTGCCCACCTGACGAGCTCCCAAAAGCTCGAGGACTAGCCTTTGTTTTGAAAAATGGTTTTGTACTAATTTATCTATTTGTCTCATGTAATGTCTATTATATGTACATAATCTTCACATGTCAATGTCAAAAATCACCTACTTGTAAATAGTCTCCAACTCCATCAAGTCGCACCCCTTTGCCGAATTTGCCCGGAGCCGTCTAAAGGGCATACCAGAAGAGCGTCTTTAGCGAGAGCGACTTGCAAAGGAAAGTTGACTATATACCTTAGTCATCACAATCGGCCTGAAGTTTTCTGGAATTATACAGAGTTAGGAATAAGTATGACAATAATACCTAAAAGAATGGAAATAACCTCGAAGGTCGGATCCGGGTCCGACCCAGGTCCGACCTCATTTTCATTATAGTTATAATCTTTTGTATTATGTGTGTCATGTCTATTCTCATTAGAATTTTTCTCATTTCATTCTTTCATAAATCGTGTTAGTAATCCTTTGTGGGCCCGGAGTTGGTACTCAGACGGGACTCAACATTCCTGTTTAACGGGTTCGATTCCCGCCGGGTCCACCAGGTTGTGCAAGAATTGTTGACATCACGAATAGTATATTGTAGAATCATCCTGTTGAGTCCTGATCTTTGTACTAACACACAGGAAGCAGAAAAGCTCTCGTTTGCGGGGGCTTTTTTGTTACTCAACATTTAACACCCACCAGTCAAATTTCACATCCCAAGAAACAGGGGAGTCTAGCGAAACTTCGAAAGATTCACCTATATTCTTGGCACTAACAATGATAGGCTGCTTGTCGGTACTATTTAGCGGTGTTATAAAGATCTTTGAGTTTTCTTTGATTCCGGTGGCACTAATTGTCATACTCATCTGTCCTACTTTTACAGCGCTCGGTCCAACTATTAATTTTTTTGGTTTAACGACATGGCAAAGGTATTTGATTCCATCATAAATTTTTTCCAGGATTTTTGCAGGCGGAATACTTTCGATCGCACCATGAGTATGTTTTTAATTTGTTCTTCAAAAAAATCCGTCCCAAGATCGTCGTTGTCATTGGTATGGTAGAGGTCTCTGAATTGTTCAAGGTAGACTACTACTTTATTGCATCCCATCATCACATCTTCAAGAATTCTTATAGATTGATCGCGCTCGCCAAATCTAACTGAATGTGCCGCGGCAATTTTTATGGGAAGTGAAAGCACACATTCGTGTAAGTTTTTGGTAATTTCGGAGGGATCGGGCCGGTCCCTTGTTCTTTTAACAATAACAACAGCGGCAGCGAGAAGCTTTTGATAAACTTCAAGATCCAGAAAACTTTTTACAGGTTTTTTAGGGTAGTAGTTCATGCAGGTCTTATTCTTTCCATTTTTTCTGCAACTTTATTTACTAAATATGTTCCTTCTATAGTTCGAATTTTTCTTCGTCCCGCCGCTTTTTTAGGCTTATGCAAAACATGCAAAGGGTAAAATTCAAAGTAGTCTTTTTCATCGAACCACGCGCATTTGAATTCAAAAAGCCGAAGCCCTGTTAATCTGGACAGCGCCATCGCGTACAAAGTCAGTTGTTCAATAGGTCTTTCTTTTTCCGCTTTGGGTTTGAAATCGAGAATGTGTATTTGGCCGTTTCTGATCTGAAGAATATCAATATGACCGGTAATTTGTTTGCAATCTTTTAACGCGGTTTCGTCAACTTCAAAACCCAATTGACTTTTCATATGCAAAATATCGTCCTTAGTTAAGTATACCGGAACCTCGCACGCTACCGTTACTGAGTCGTTTCCGAGCATAAATTCCTGCAGTGTCGAATGGCGGTTTTTACGACTGCTTGCCGAAGGTAAGACAAATTCGCATATTTTATTTGCGAAATTTTCTTTTGCTCGTACAATCATTAGTTTTTTCGAGAATTTTATTGGAGTTTCGCTTGCTCTTTCACCAATTTGGAAATATTGATGAGGACACTCCGCCGGCACCAGTTCTAAGAACTCTTGGAGTGGTCTGAATCGATAGTGTTTATAGTCTTCCTCTATGATAAGCCGACATTTAGCTCTATGGTAGGAGAATCTGTAGAGTTGTCTGTGCGCCAGGGTTGCGTTTATTATCATTTGGTCGGGGGAGTATTTTTTGATCGCGAACTCTCTCATTCTGGAAAACGGGCAATAGCTTTTAAATTCCTTAACCCATTCTCTTATGGTTTCCGGATTGAGCATTTGATTTTCTCTACTGCCTACAATGTTTGCGACTTCTTCTGCCGAGTGACCAAGATTATAGTCGCTGATTGATTTTAGGATTATGTTTAAGGGATAGTGTTTTCCTTTTGTGGTTTGTTCGGAAAAGGTTTTTTTGCATTTTACGCATTTGTAGAGTTGGATTTTTTCTCTTAATTTGTATTTGAAGCCTCTTTTTACGAATTCTTTTGAGTGGCAGGTGGGGCAGGTGAGTGAGTCGGTAATTGGGATCATATCACCATTTTTGTGGGTGGCTATATCACTGTTTTCACTCTTTTCCGAGGGTGTCAAAGAACTGGTGATACGACCTATTGTCATCATACAATATATATTATAACAATGTATGTAGATGTGTCAACACTTTAACTTATGTTTTCTTAGTTTATCGCCCACCAATTAAAGTTAATTTCGCGCTCAAATGGTTTTTCAACTCTAACTACAAACAATTCTCCTTCCCTGATTTCCGTAACATATAATCCCTGGCCCCCCGATTTTGTTATCGCGGTCACGAAAACCTTACTATTCGCGGTTATTTTAGTTGTGGCGATTTTTGATTCGGTTTCACCTGCTTTTATTGTTCCGGTCCCGATTAGGGGGCTGTTTTCGTTTTCAGTTGTGACGCGAAGTTCTTCGAATTCACCGGTTTTTGCCTTGACGGTTACCGCGGTTAACTGACCGTTTTTATCAAGCGTGATTTTTCCGGAGAATATTTCGACCAGCGCGTTAGAGTTGTTTTGGATTTTAAGCGGTTCTACAAGCGAATTTATCGACGCGTCCAGGTCGTTGAAGTTTAGAAAGCCCACCTGAAGGGTTCCGGTGATTACTGTATCGGAAAGAAGAGATTTTAAGGGAACCTGCAGTCCGCCGAATGCTGTGAGAATTTCGTTAACAGTTAGCGTATTTACGGTTAAATCTTCGAACGACTTTGATTCGGTTGATTCTGATGTTTCGGGTGTTTGAAACGGGTTTAAAAGATTATCCAATATCGCATTCAGCGACCCTTTTAAGCTATCTATTTGGCTTTGCAATTCGGTTATATTTTCTTGTGTTGCCGAGGCGGAAGTTTCCTCTGTTATTGTTTTAAGGTCTAAAATGCCGGTTTCTATGGATTCTATTTGAGTTTGTTGGCTTTGCATACCTTTAACAAGTATAGGAACCATTCCGATTGTGTTTAGTTCTTTGTATCCGCTTCCATCGGATTGAACAAGTTGGGGTAGTATGGTTTCTACTTCTTGAGCAATAAATCCCAGGGATTTAATGGTGCCGGTATCTTGAAATTTCCAATTGTAGGCCACGGGTCTTAGTGCCATAATCGCATCTAACGCCCCTCCCGTCATTTCGGGCCACGCCCCGGAATCCAGATTCTCAATATTCTTTTTAAGGCGTTCATCGGATGAACATGCAATAACGCCTCCGTCAGAAAGTGTACAGCCGG
>MEVN01000038.1:0-530 GCA_001772985.1 candidate division WWE3 bacterium RIFCSPLOWO2_12_FULL_36_10
CAACTCAAGCTGAAAATGTCGCCATATCAATTTAAACTAAAATACGCAGACAGTGTTCTTGAAAAACGGGGTACTTGACAATAATACCGACATGAAAAATAACTATGCGTTTATAGATAGTCAAAATTTACACAAAGGTACACAAGAATCAGGTTGGAAATTAGACTTTCTAAAATTTAGAAATTATCTTAAAACAAAATATAACGTAGAAAAAGCATATCTATTTATTGGATATATTCCCACAAATGCGAGTATGTATAAACATTTGCAAGAATTTGGCTACACTTTAATATTTAAACCTGTTTTAGAAATAAAAAGAAATGGTAAAACTGAGTATAAAGGAAATGTAGACGCTGAATTAGTACTACACACAGTTATAAATATGGATAAATACGAAAAGGCTGTGATAGTTTCGGGGGATGGAGATTTTCATTGTTTAATTGAATATCTAGATGAGAAAAATAGGCTTGAAAAAATACTAACTCCAAATGAAAAATACTCGTCTTTTATAAGAAAGTCCTCAAAATACA
>MEVN01000038.1:540-13267 GCA_001772985.1 candidate division WWE3 bacterium RIFCSPLOWO2_12_FULL_36_10
AGGTATACTTGGAGATAAACTAAAATTGCGATTGTAATTAAAAAAGAGGCATTCCCGCGGGAAGCAAGCTTGCCCTTTGGTAGTCCTCTAATCGTAATAACTATATTATACTAGACATGTTAGTTAAACGCAAACCAATGAATAGTATAAAAAAAGAGAACATTGAGTCTATATGAACAAAGAGATATTTCATAAAAAGTATCTAAAATTTCTTCAACAAAATCAAAACCCATTAAGAGCGGAAAAAGAAAAAAAGTACTTGTATTCTAAGCACAAACATTACGGATTATCTTCAGGTCTGCAAGACATATATTTCAAAGAACTAAAAAAAGAACTGAGATTAATTTCGAAAAATGAAGCGATTGATTTGGTAAAGTATCTTTGGAATCAGCCATCTCATGAGGAAAAATCTTTTGCTTTACGTATTCTAAACCTGCATTCAGACAAATTAAACAAAAATGATATGCCACTAATTGAAAAATTAATGAGAGAAAGTGAAGGCTGGGTTTATCTTGATAATCTAATAATTCCTATAATGCCAATAATTTTAAAAAAAGATTCGCGCGCATATAAATATCTTAAAGATTGGATAAAAGATAATGACTTTTGGGTTAGAAGATCCTCCCTTTTAGCACAAAATTTATTTTTTAGAAAAGGGGAAGATGGAGATAGAGATTTATTTTTTGAATTAGCAAAATCTCAATTTGATGAAAGTTGGATTCCTTTAATTTATAAAAGTACTGAAGAAAAAAAGCGAGCAGTATTCTTTATTCGTAAAGCAATTGGATGGGCTTTAAGGGAAATGTCGACAAAAGAACCAAGTATAGTGAAAAAATTCCTAGACGAAAATAAAAGTAGAATGTCCGGACTGTCATATCACGAAGGCGGAAAGAAATTAGGCAAAACGATGGGCTAAAATGGGCTTTAAAGAAAACAAAGAAAAGGCTTTAGCCCTAATTACATCAAGAATTGCATACTTTAATAAAATATATAAATACAAATATAAAAAGTTCGCTATAAAAAAACAAAAAACCATTTGGGGGAGTTGTTCTAAAAAAGGAAATCTTAACTTTAACTATAAATTAATTTTTCTTCCAACTGAATTACTAGATTATGTAATAGTCCACGAGTTATGCCATTTAAAAGAGTTTAACCACTCTAAAAAATATTGGGATTTAGTTGAAAAAGCAATTCCGAATTATAAAATTCTGCGAAAACAAGCAAGAAGGTTTGTAATCAAATCTCACTAAACACTATGCGATATTATGTTTACTTAGTTAAATGTTCTGATGGCTCATATTACTGCGGATATACTACTAATCTTAAAAAAAGAGTTGATGATCATAATAACTCTAAGGCGGGCGCCAAATACACAAAGTCACGAAGACCGGTAAAGTTAGTTTATTTTGAACAAGTTAAAAACACGAGCGAAGCTCTGAAACGAGAAGATGAAATAAAAAAACTATCAAGAAAAGATAAAGTTAAATTAGTCGCGATTCAAAAGTAAGATCTCTTCAATTTTCTTTCTTAGGCTGTTTTTAATTCCTACCGCCTGAATTCTTAGTTCTTCTTTTTCCTCATCATTTAATTTATTTAAAACTTTATTATACTGTGGATAATACCAAACATGGCTCATCCACTTATATTGCGGAATTTCTCGATCGGGAAGCTCTTCTATTATATAAGCTCTTTCTATAATTTGCTGGTCTGACCACAACAAATTACCCTTTAAAGCTAGGGTCATTGCAAAGTGATTCGTAGCTTTTCTTTCTTCACCTTTAAGATTTTTCATAAGTTCAAGCAATTTATATGCCTTTTCTAGATCAGAACTAAATTCCCCCACAATTCTCTGATTCCTTAAAATATCCCATTTATTGCCCAAACCAGGAATGTCGATACCGCTATCCGAAGTGAGAACATAAAAATCTGTCAATTTAGAAAGTTCAATCGCTTTCTTTTCTGCGTTTTTCTTGAGAGTTTTTTGATTTTCCTCAATTTTTATATTTATATTGGTATCAGCTAAGAAATATATTTTAATCTCAGAAATATCTCCCAAAAAAGCTACCATTTCTTCTGCTTTATATTTATTTTTTGTACCAATTAAAATATTCAACATAATTTATTAATAATAGTATATAGTCTTTTAATGATAAAATTTAGTTGATGATAAAAAGAGTCAATAACTATATCGAGAGCTTCTTGAATAATATAACCATGTACAGGCTGGTTCTTTATTTCCTGATTGTGCTCTTAGGTTTTTCTTTATTGCTTAGCTTATTTGGTGCTTTACCTTTTAACTTCATACAACTACTTTTATCGGCCTGTCTGTTGGTTGGCATAGGTTTATTAATTAATATAATATTTGCAAAAGTTTTTGACGCACCGACTAACGTTGAGTCTATTTATATAACAGCTTTAATATTAGCTTTAATTATCAATCCTGCTACATCAATTGCGGACTTACCATTTTTATTGTGGGCTATTGTTTTATCCACTGCATCAAAATTTATTCTTGCTGTTGGCAAAAAACATATATTTAATCCCGCAGCGGTTGGAATTTTTCTTGCGTCAATGGTTACAACTAAATCGGCAACGTGGTGGATAGGAACAATTTATACTCTACCGGTAGTGCTACTTGGAAGCCTTCTAATTACTAAAAAAATTAAAAAAATGAATTTAGTTCTTAGCTTTTTTATTGTTTCTATGGTATTTACGCTAGGTTTAAGCTTTATTAGCAAGACAAGTATCTTACTTGTCTTGGAAAAAGCAATTCTTTATACCCCTTGGTTGTTTTTTGCCTTTATTATGCTAACAGAACCATTAACAACGCCACCAACTTTTAGACTACAAGTAATTTATGCCGGAGTAGTTGGGTTTTTATTTTCACCCAAAGTACACTTTGGATCCTTTTATACAACACCGGAATTGGCACTCTTAATTGGCAACATATATTCGTACAGTGTAAGTCCAAAAAATAAGTTACTCCTTAAATTACGTGAGTCAATAGCACTGTCTCCAAGCGCGTATGATTTTGTATTTAATCCTGGAAAAAAATTAAAATATTTACCCGGACAATATATGGAATGGACACTTGGCCACAAAAGACCAGACAACAGAGGGAACCGTAGATATTTTACACTTGCTTCCTCTCCCACAGAAAATGAAATCAGAATCGGCGTTAAATTCTACAAAAATCCAAGCAGTTATAAAAAAGAATTAATGGCACTAAGCGATAACAAAAAAATTGTAGCTACCCAACTTGCGGGAGATTTTGTCATGCCAAAAGACATTAGTCAAAAATTGGTTTTTATAGCCGGCGGAATTGGAATTACTCCATTCAGAAGTATGATTAAATATTTGGTGGACACAAACCAAAAAAGGCTTATAACATTATTTTACTCAAATAACCTTGAATCTGAAATTGTTTATAGGGATGTGTTTAATGATGCTGTTGCAAAACTTGGTATTAAAGTTATTTACACTCTTACTGATACTGCCAACTTATCCGCCAACTGGCAAGGCAAAACCGGGTTTGTTGATTCAAAAATGATTGTAGAAGAAATTCCGGATTACAAAGAAAGAACTTTTTATATTTCGGGGCCAAGATCAATGGTTGCTGTTTTTGAAGATGTTCTTAGTAAATTAGGCGTTAAATCAGCTCAAATTAAAACCGACTTCTTCCCCGGATACGCTTAATACAAAAATCCCTATAGAATTTTTTTACGATCTGAACTAAACTTAGTTATGCCACAACATAAATACCCCAAATATTTATTCGTTACGGGCGGAGTTATATCCGGAATCGGAAAAGGAATATCCACAGCCTCAATTGCCCTCTTATTAAAATCATCAGGTTACAAAGTTTCAGTTTTAAAAGCCGATATGTATCTAAACCTTGATGCCGGAACCATGAATCCCCTTGAACATGGGGAAGTTTTTGTCACCGAGGATGGTTGTGAAACAGATCAAGATTTAGGACATTACGAACGCTTTTTAAATCAAAACGTCTTAAAGCACGATTACTTTACAATGGGTCAAGTTTATTACGATGTAATTTCTAACGAGAGAAGCCTTGAATATAAAGGAAAATGCGTCGAAGGAAACGTACATATACCACAAGAAATAATTTCAAAAATAAAGTCAGCTGCGGAAATGGATAAAGCGGAAATAATGTTAGTTGAAGTAGGAGGAACCGTTGGCGAATATCAAAATATTATGTTTTTTGAAGCAATTAGAAGAATGAAACAAAAAGAGCCCGATAACGTGTTTTTGATCCATTTGGTTTATTTAATGATTCCGCCGTTTTTAGGAGAAATGAAAACAAAACCCGCTCAAGCTTCTATTTATGACCTTTACGCTTTAGGACTTCAGCCAAACTTTGTTATTTGCAGGAGTCAAAAAGAAGTAGACGAAAAACGACGACAAACTATTTCTTTTAATACTGGGGTTAAAGCTGAAAATATTATTGCTGCGCCAGATGTAGATACTATTTATAAAACTCCAATAATTTTAAAATCCCAAGGCATGGATACAAAACTTCTAAATGAAATGCATTTGAAGCACAGAATACAAAAAGATTTAATTGAATGGACAGAAAAAGTTAGCAAAATAAATAATTTACAAGATACAGTAAACATAGCAATAACCGGAAAATATTTTACTTCAGGAAGTTTTTCTCTTGAGGATTCTTACGTTTGTGTAATTGAGGCAATAAAACACGCGGGATGGGCACAAAATTTGAAGCCTGTAATTAAGTGGTTTGATGTTGAAAAATTTGAAAATCAAAAAGAAAGAGAAGCGCTAGAAGAGAAACTTAAAACGTTTGACGGAATAATTGTTCCACAAGGATGGGGAAGCCGTGGGGTTGAAGGAAAAGTTGAAGTTGTAAAATTCGCGCGTGAAAATAAAATTCCATATCTTGGACTTTGCTTTGGAATGCAAATGGCGGTTATTGAATATGCAAGAAATGTTGCAAAACTAAAAGACGCAAATTCAACAGAGGTAAACCCAAAAACTCCAAATCCGGTTGTTCACGTAATGCCGGATCAGGAAAAATATTTAAAAGAAAACCAATACGGAGGAACAATAAGACTTGGAGCATGGCCATGTAATATTTTAAAAGGAAGTGTACTTGAAGAAGCATATAAAAAATTCTCGCCTGACGATATTAGTAATGAAAATGCAATATCTGAACGCCACAGGCACAGATATGAAATAAATAATGAGTATAAATCTAAACTAGAAAAAAACGGACTTGTATTTTGCGGAACTTCACTTGATGGAAAACTAATTGAGGCTATTGAATTACCAAAGAATGTGCATCCATTCTTTGTAGCTACTCAATTTCATCCGGAATATAAATCGAGATTCCTAAAACCGCATCCTTTATTCATGGCTCTTATTGAAGCTTTTAGAAAATGAAATCTTTTCAGTTAAGCTTTCGTTGTTTCTATTCCAATTCTCTTAGCTAAAGCGAGATAAAAATCCTTCAATTCTTGCAAAGTTAACTGATTAGTCATTCTAGGTAAGTACTCGAAATCTTCCACTTTTAATAAGTCGGCAGCAAGTAACATTAAATCAAATTCCCTTTTAAACTTAGCTTCTGCCCAATGCATTAGATCAATAATAGTGAAATCTTTTAACAAATAATATAAGTCGACAAAATCCTTTACGTCGGTTCTTTGGCCTAGAATCGCGAATTTGTTAGTTGCAATATCTTCTTTACTGTCTATGCGTATACCCTCAATTAAATTTGACTCTCTTACTCTTTTATATGGATAAAAAGCAAAGTCAATCTTTAAAGAATAATTATTAGAAAAATATAAATTGTAAATATAAGTTTCCCCTACTAGTCTAGAATCAAAGCTTGCGTTCAAACCGTCTGACCACTTTCTTATTATCTTATTTATCTCCAAAACGTCAAAACGGCTATCGGAAAAGAAATCTAAATCATCAGAATATCTATGATTTAAATAAAAATTACTTAGAGCCGTACCACCTGTAAAGTAAAAATTTGCAGAAAGAAATTGATCTTGTTTAAAAAGCTCAAGAATTTTTCTTTGCTCTTCCGTAATTAACAAATTACTCATTTTTATCCCAAATCAATAACTCAAATAACCTCTTTGACAACGGGAAAAGTTCTAGCTTATCCCAATACTTCTTCACTTCTGATCTACTTATCTTTTCACCTTGTCCTGGACCGTAGTTTATCTTTCTTTCCAATATTTTTATACGCCCACTCTGTGTTTTTTTTAACTCCTTTTCGTCATAATCCCAAAGATAGTTCATAAAACCATTTTACAGCTTATTTCCGAATAGTAAAAATGGCACAATAAATCTTATGCCCTATAGTCCCTATTGCTAAACTACTTAATCTATGCTATACTACGTACAAGTTAGTGCAGATTAAAGCCATGAATCTGCTTATGTTGACTTAGTACGTTTAGCGTAGATAAAGATATCCAAGAGTTTCTTATTCATTACAGTATCTTTTTCCCTATAACTACTCTTAATTTAAGCAGTTTTATGTCTTTCAATGGCCGTGGATCAAGACGTTTTGGCAACAGAAACTCAAAGCCCAGATATTCTAGATCCCCTCAAAATAATCGAAATAGAAGCAGGTACAACTGGTCTGAAACAGATCTAGTTAAATCTATTGAATACTCAAAACAAGCTCCGACACAATTTAATGAAGCGGAGTACGTTTCTACAAACTCATTTTCTAATTTTCAAGTTTGCCCACAATTAGTTCAAAGCATACAAAACAAAGGCTATAAAACGCCCACTCCAATTCAAGATCAAGCTATTCCCTATATTATGGCCGGAAGAGATATTATTGGAATGGCAAATACGGGTACAGGTAAAACAGCTGCGTTCTTAATTCCTCTAATAAATAAAGTTTACAAAGATAAAAACCAAAAAGTTCTAATTGTAGCTCCAACCCGCGAGTTGGCAGAACAAATTGATAATGAATTCAGATTCTTTGTTACAAATCTAAGAATCTACTCTGCATTGATTATTGGCGGAAAAGGTATGAAAACACAAATGATGTTATTAAACAGAAAGCCAAATTTTGTTATTGGAACTCCCGGAAGATTAAAGGACATGATTAATAGAAAAATTCTAAATCTTTCGGAATTTAATAATGTTGTACTTGATGAAACCGACAGAATGGTAGACATTGGATTTATAAACGAAATTAAACTATTTATCTCGCTTTTACCTAAAGAAAGGCAGTCGTTATTTTTCTCAGCAACAATTTCAAAAAAAGTACAAGAAATTTTACAGGCATTTGTACAATTTCCCGTTACGGTAAGTGTTAAAAAAGGCGAAACCGTTGAGAATGTTCGTCAAGATGTAGTTAGAATAAGCGGAAGTCAAAAGAAAGTTGATCTTTTACACGACTTACTTATAAAAGATGGGTTTCAAAAGGTTTTGATTTTTGCAAACACAAAATGGGGCGTTCAAAAACTATCAGACGAATTAGTAAAAAGAGGATTTAAAGCAGATGCAATTCACGGAAATAAAAAACAAAATCAAAGACATCAAATTCTTGAAAAATTTAGACGTGATGAGATTAAAATTCTTCTTGCTACCGACGTTGCTTCAAGAGGACTTGATATTAAAGATGTAAGCCACGTTATTAACTACGAATTTCCGGCTTCCTACGACGAATATGTTCATAGAATCGGAAGAACCGGTCGAGCTAATAAAAAAGGTACTGCTTTAACCTTTGTCGGCGCGTAACTTCACTTGGTCAAACTCAACTTTACTTTCCGTTAAAGGGGAGAAAACGATCCTAGCATCTCCGTTGTTCAAATTTAACGCAAGTCTCCATGTTGTAACAACATCTCCACTTTCTCTTCCGCGCCAATTTTGTGTAACAGGTGCAACACTCATAATTTCAAAAGCCTTTTTAAAATCAACATTTTCAAATTCTTTTCTTAACGTAATATCAAGATAGCTATATCTTGCAAATGTAGAATGAAACGGTACATTTCTGAAAATCGAGGCATTTTCAACTAATAAATCTTCGTGCAAATAGTGATTAGTTGATATCATAGTTTTTGTTGAGGTTCTAACTTTTGATCCAAATTCGACATGCTTCTCAATTACAGCTAAATTGCCTTGTTTATCTGCAATAGTAAATATTTTGGATTCAGTACAAGGAATTTTGCTAATTAAAGTAACCGCTTCTTCCGTGGCTTTACAGTTTTCTATAGCACACTGAATTATAAGTGGAGCTGACATACCAGAAACTTTTTTAAAATACGGTGCTCCGCTTAATCCAATATATAAACCACTATCGTTCCAAACATCCTCAGTAATGAACACACACCTAGATCTATCAACTTTTTCATCTGGCCCTATCATAATGGCCATATCGCTTATTGCATAAAACGAATTGCTTGAACCATCCTTTATATCAAATCTAAAAACAGAAGAATACGGCTCCGAGGCTTCGCGCCAATCATAATTTCTACCAACGAATACACCATTTACGTTATTTACAGCAAAGATTGAGCATTTATTTGATTCAGGTTTCAAATCACTCAAATATATTGTTAATAACGATTTGAGTGCTTTTTCTTTTTCTACACCTAACGCTACAGCTAACCCCTCCACATAATCTAGATATTGTGGAAAATATTTCTGATAAATATTTAATTGGGAAGCAAAAAAGTCGTCAGCATTGTTAGGAATCCGAACCCCGCTTCTTCCCCAACTATTATATAATTCACCGACTTGTTCGCCAATTTCTTTGTGAGTACCAGCAAATTTATAAAATTCATTCTCCATAACTGTATTATACGAGAAAACGATCTAATAAAACAAAACCCCTAAAGTTTGAGTTTAGGGGTTATTGGGAAATTAAAGCGAGGCTACTTAAATTTAATCCATACAACATCGACAATTTTGTATTTACTAAACTCATCTCTTTGTGCCATGTACAAAACCTTACTATTTTCACACCACTTGCCTACAGAATTACTTTCGTATGATCGCCTAGCATAAAAGAATGCGAAACAGGCCTTTCGTTTACCGATGTTATTTGGCTATTTCTTCCTATTAAGCTTGCGTCTATTCTGCCTTCAACATTTTCAATTCTTACACCATCCATTAAGACTGAATTTTCTATGTGGCAGTTAATAAGTGTGCAATTTTTTCCAATTGAGGTATAAGGCCCAATGTAACTATTCTTAATTAAAACATCCTCGTCAATAGATAATGGTCCCCTTAAAGTACTTCCTTTTATTCTTGACGTCTTACCAATTTCAATATCCCCGCTAATGTGGCTCTTTTTATCAATTTTGCCTTTATTTAAAAAGTCTTTCTTAAAACTTAGCAAAACCATGTTAGTTTCCACCAAATCGTTAAACTTTCCGGGATCCTTCCAAATGCCTTCATATTCAACGGTTTTTACGACATATTGATGGTCAATCAACCACTGATAGGGCGCGCTAATTTCATATTCGCCTCTTTCCGATGGTTTAATCGCACTTTTACCTTCAAAGCATTTAAAAACAGATGAATCAAAAAAGTATAATCCGGGAATTGCAAAATCGTGTGGAGGATTTTTAGGCTTCTCTACATACTCAATAAGATTCCCTTTTCTGTCAAAGTAAGGCACGCCCATACGTGAATTCTCTTTATGGTGAATGACCGTTACCAGGGCATTAATTTTTCCTGAATTAAAAATGTCAAAAGGCTTTTTTATTCCGTTTACAAAAATGTTATCTCCCAAGTGATAAACAAATCTATCTCCGTTTATAAATTCTTTTGATATTTTAATTACATGAGCAAGTCCGAGTGGTTCTTTTTGTTGAATGTATGTAAGCTTAACTCCCCATTTGCTTCCATTTCCAAGTACTCCTTTTATTTCATCTAAATTATTTCTATAAACTATACCTATTTCTTTAATCCCCACTTCAACTATTGACTCAAGAGGATAAAAAACTAATGGTTTATTGGCAATCGGAATTAAATGCTTATTATTAGAGTAAGTTAAAGGATACAAACGAGTACCCTTGCCACCTGCAGCAATTATTGCTTTCATATAAATTCGGGCTTAATTTCTTGTTCTAGCACTTTTATGGGCTTTTTTTATCACGATAGGATTATAACAGTTTCAACCGAGTTTAGTTTCTTATGTTGCCCTATAGTTTGACACTAATTCATTAATTAGGTAATATAGCTTAGACATCATTAAAAGGAGAGAAAATGTCAAAATCCTTTAATCTAAATGTCTCACAACCTTTACTTGATGTATTATTTGATATCTCAAAGCATAAGAGAAATTTTAACAATCGAAGAACTCTTCGAGAGGTAGTGGCTGAGATTTTCAGAGTTGCGTCGTTAGCGTGCAGGAGTGGAATTGAATTTAGACAAGATGAGGTAGTAGAGAAGTTTGAATTTCCCTGGAGCGCAAGGTGTCTTTCAATGGACTCATCTGAACTTGTTTTTAGAGACATAACGGTAACCGGCAAAAAAGTTGTATTTGGAGAAAGTTCTATTAAAACATTACGCCGAATGTCTAAAGATATGAGAATGGGAGTAAATTCTTTAGCGCACAATCTTTTCCATCTTGGTTTTGTAATTTGGGCAATTCAAGTTAAACCTCATCCAAATGATGGATTTTTTGCAACGGAACATGGAATTGAAAAAAGGCTCGAACTCTTCAGTGACTAGAATTAACGTATGCGCTTTGGCAATCAACCGTGCTGGAGCGCATTTTCTTAGATGGGATTATTATAACCTTGTATAATAAAGCAATGCTTAAATTCATTGAAAAACGTTCGGAAAGCATTGTAAACGACATCATAGGAGATATTTATGGAAATAAAATACTAGATATCGGAAGCGGTAATTGCAATGTTGCTAAAAAGTTATCTAGCCTAGGTCTTGATATAACAGCGCTTGACGTAAAGAACAGATCTCTTATTAAATCATTAAAGCCAGTACTATATAACGGAAAACAAATTCCATTTAAGGATAACTTTTTTGACACTACGCTTCTTATATTTGTTATGCATCATACAAAAGATCCAGTAGGACTGTTAAAAGAAGCCAAGAGGGTTTCTAGGAAAAAAATTGTAATCAAAGAAGATATATATAGAAATGAAAGGGAAAAACTAATGACATATATCTCTGATTCCTTTGTAAATTTTGAATTTCTCAGCCATCCGCATACGAATAAATCAGATCCTGATTGGAAAAACGTCTTTACGAGTCTAAATTTAAATTTAATTTCATACAGATATTCAATTGCTAAACTGCTCTGTTTTCCCTTTTATCATGGAACATATATTTTGGATAAAAACTAAAGGTCATAATGGAACTTGAAGAGACTTTAAAAACGATACAAGTAAATAAAATCTTAAATATTGAATCGTGCGATGAATTTAAAAGATCAGGAATTGCAAACAACAAACTATATTTAATAAATAAAAACAAAACAGATAGGTGCATTCTAAAAGTTTATTATAAAGATGAAAGAAAACGATTAGAACGCGAATATAACGGTTACGAATTTTTTACGTTACTTAACTCAAACTTAACACCAAAACCAATTTATAGAAACGACGATGGATATTTCGCAATTTATTCATTTATCGAAGGCTCGACAAAAAACCCATCTGAAATAACAAAAAAAGAAGCTCTTCAGGTTGCTGGTTTTATAATATATTTACATACTTATTCACAAAAATCACATGAAATGGGTCTTAAGTTTATGCCGGCTATTGCTTCTTGTTTCTCAACTCAAGAATCCATAAATAAAATAAACATGAAGGTTAAAAAATTCTTAAATGACGCGAACTTAGATAAATACGAGAAAACAAAAGAATTTAAGAGAAAATACAATATTGACCAATTATTTAAAGATTTAATTTCGAGTTCACTTTCGGGTTTAGATAACAAACTTATTCAAATAAAACTAAGTGCAGATAAACAGTCACTTACTCCAGTTGATTTAAACTTTGACAATATTTTGTACCACGATTCAAAAGCATATTTTCTTGACTTTGAAGATTTTGGTTGGGATGATCCTGTGAATATTTTTGGCTTCTTTTTACATCACGATAAAACAGTTGGATTTAGTTTTGAAAACAAAAGAACTTTGATTTCGTATTATTTAGATAAAATGAAACCGGATATTAACTTTAAATTGAGGCTTAAATCTATTTTAACTTTAGGCGGAGTATTGTGGCTAAGCACCTATTTACTTGCCATGACTGAAGAAAAGATAAAAGTACGAAAGTTTACAGATGTTAATTTTGATATTGAAAGTTATTTAGATTTAAGAATACAAAAGTTTGAAAGTAAGTTTGATGAGCTAAATAATAGAAATGAGAATTTAGCAAGTCTTGTTATTTGAAAATAATTTTATGAATAATGCCCAAGGAATATCAACAACCGAAATAGAGAATGGGAACGAAAAGCTTAAATACGAAAACGTAACACTCCTTCCCGAAAGAATATTTACCGCCGGCGAAATAGCCGACATTGCTCTAGCCGGGGGCTTTTCAGAGTGTATAGTTTGTGACTTTGAGGTAAAGAGAGGAGACGGGGAAAGTGTAAAACCAATATTTGATCAAATGGTACTTGCTGGTTTTGAAATTACTTCTAATGACGGGCGCGTGAGAATAGTAAATATTGACCATCATTTTGAAAATCCGGATTTATATGCTCAAATTTCAAGCGCGCATCTTGCGAAAAGATTTATACA
>MEVN01000038.1:13298-13391 GCA_001772985.1 candidate division WWE3 bacterium RIFCSPLOWO2_12_FULL_36_10
TATATTAATCATACAGACACAGACGGGTTAATAACTATAGCTATACTAACAGGAAAATACCAACCGATGAAAAATTTTTAGAAGCGGTTTTAG
>MEVN01000038.1:13403-35114 GCA_001772985.1 candidate division WWE3 bacterium RIFCSPLOWO2_12_FULL_36_10
CCGGAGAAGAAAATTTTATAGCCGACACCCTTCAGTCGTTAGAAACTACTGGAGATTTATTAAGTTTGGAAGAAAAAATGGAATTATTGTTTAAATTAGGTTCTGGCGAACTTCATGATATTTTTTCTCTTTTTACTATTTTGCCGGAACAATACGCTCAGGCAATTTTTGACGAATACGCTGCTAGACACTACTCAAGATCTCGAGTTGAAAAGCTTGTTCCAAAATTTAGACAAACTAAAAACGGAGTTTTCTTCGCGGAAGTAGCGTCTTCTGATGCGCCTGACACAACCTTTCTTGTTTCAGCACAGGGAATGGAAGAAGCAAACATAATTTGTGTTTCAAGACTAGATAAAAAATCCGGAAATCAAATTATAAGAGTGAGGATGGGAAAAAGAGGGATTGAGAGAAGATTAAATTTGTTTGAAACAGCTTATAAGACTAGCGACATAACTCACCTTGAAGGTCGTTGGAATGCGGGAGGAAACAAAAGAACCGGAGGATTTAAAGGATCACTTGAAGAAGTTGCGAATTTAATTGACAAAACCCTAATTTAACTTTAACCAAAGTCTTCCGGAACATTCGGAGACTCCTTTTTAACCGATCCGTCTGTTGTAAAAGGATCTCCAGGACCTTTTGGAAATCTATTGTAATATTGGCTTTTATTTTCTCCTACAGGTTTATCCTCTTTTGTTTTTTCAGAATCAATAGGTTCTTCCTCTAATCCTGCATTTTTTGGCATACATTTATTATACATGTTTAAAACTTTACACGCAAGCAAATACTCCCTAGACTATGAGGAGTGAAAAAACTACCAAGGCTGGCTCTAAATACGATTTTGTTGATTGCAATTATATTTGGCGCGTTAATTTTAACTGTTCCGGTTATTTCCAAAATCCCACTTCATCCCGATGAACATCAATTTTATTTAAACGCTTTTAGCATTCTAAAAGGCAAGGAACTTCATAATTATCTCCACGTGGCAACAACCGAATACACCTTGGCCGGATTTTTACTAGTAGCTAATCTACTTTCTAACTCAGGAGTTAATTTTCCTCAGGGCGAGCCCACCGAAGTTACTTTTTTCTTTGGACATATGATGGGTGCGGTTCTTTATTTTGTAACATTTGCGCTTGGAGTAATTATTCTTCAAAAACGTGAAAAAGAAATTAAGCTTCGAACAGTACTTTTTGCAATTTTATATTTTGGTTCAATAGGCATGTTCGAACGATTTATACGAGTAAATTCTGATTCATTTTCTATTTTTATCTTTTTTAATTTTGTTATTTTATCTTTATGGCAAAATCTCCATAAGCCCTCAATAATAGAAATGTTTTTGCTAAATACTTTGTTTATTTTTCTTGGAACTTTTACAAATTTAAAATCCTTATACCTACTTATTCCTTTTGTGACGGTAAACACTTCAGCCTCTTTCTTATGGTATGAAAGGGCTAAGAAGAAAGACGATCTAAGTCTTTCAAGAGTTTATAGATTTATTTTATATGTAGTTGGAATTTGTGCCGTAACAATAATTTTATGGGGAGTATTTGTTCCAAAGCCGTTTGATTCAAGAAAATTCTGGTACACGCTTAAAAACACCATCATTCAAGGAACAGAGTTTGATTTTAGTTATCCTAGTTTGTCTTATAAGAGCGGGCTAATGTACGTTTACGACTTACTAGTCTATCAAATTGGCTTTAATGCAGTTTTCGCCTCCGCACTTGCATTTTTCATAGTTTTACTAAAAAAAGGAAAGCGTTTATGGACCTTTCTTTGGTCAAAGACTAAAGGTCAGATTAATTTAGATTATATAAAAGAAGGACAGGTTTATAAGATCACAGAAATTCTTTTGCTTGCAAGTTTTGTTATTTATTACGTTGGAGTTTCAACAAGAGTTGTCCATTGGTCTCGCTGGGGAGCGCCTTTTGGAATTATTGCAATAATGCTTTTGAGTGTGTTATTTGAGAAATTAATTGAATTTGCTTTTGACTTCTCTAAAAAGTCTAAATATTTTCTTCCAATTGTATTTTTTTATTCAATATTCTTTGTTTGGGGGCTTAGAATTGCCCTTACAATTGATCTATATAAAAGTGATTACACACCCGTTGACGCATTTAAACTAACAAGAAAAGATATTTATAAGTTTTTGCAGGAAAAAAATATAAGCCTTGATGACGTGAAAAATAAAGTAACATGGTTTACGGGCTATACTCCGGAAGTAAATAACATGTCGTTTGAGCAAGTGGCGGAGAAGAAAAATTGGGACATGCAGTATTTACTTTGGCCTCACTGGAACGCAGGCTTGTTATATACAAAAGTAAATGTTGACAGGTCAACACACAACCAAAGGGCCTTTGTAGATAAATACGTAGACAAAATAGAATTCAGATTCCCGACCTTACTTTCATACTATTTACACCAAACAAAGAAGTTTGCGTGGAGCGTTTTAAAAATTACGTGGTTTCCTGAATCCGATACTCTGGTTGAATCGACTTACGCGGCGCTAAAATTAAAAAACCCTGTTAAAAGTATTGAACTGCAATATACCGTTTTGTTTAAAGATATGTCTCATTATATTTCAGAGTATTCAAATCTTTTTAATTCAAGAACTCTGCAAGATACTTATATTTTCCCCCCTTGCTACTCTTATTCCGCAACAAGAAGAGTAAATGATGGAAGTTTTATACCACAAGCTCCTTGGCAGTTAGGTCAATATGGAAAAACTGCAGGACTTTATTGCCATAGTATAAGATTTAGAGTTCTTCCGAAAGGAGTATATGCAATTAGAATCTCCGGACTTCCAAAAGACCCAACTAATTCGCAGATTCTTTATTATAATTTTGGCGATTATCAGTGGGATCCAGTAACGCAAACAGCGACATTTGGAGTTTCAGAAACATTTATTACCGGAGAATTTGGCGTGGCCACAAAAGAAAAGAATCTTCCCTATCTAAAGTTTGATGTTATGTATGTTTTAAATCAAGATATTTTGGAAGAAATTGCAAAAAATCAACAAAAAACTGCCGAATGAGAAAATTCCGTACTCGGCAGTATCAATCTTCATCTACAAGTATAGGTATTTCCAAAAACAAATCCCATGTTCAACATAGGTACCAAGTAATTTGGATTATTTGGAACAACTATAAAAGCTAAACGATCGTCTCTGTTGTCCCTCATTTCATTGGTCTCACAATCGGAAAATCTATTTAAATCCCACCATCTTCTTTCAAGTGTTTGAGTTGGAATAAGCAAAGGATCGGGAAGCCAGCCTGAAGGATCTAGCATAGAAACATACCCGGTATCCAAATCCACTCCGGTTACAATCGAGTAATGACCGTCTTCCCCGTCTTCCCTTCCAATTCCGGCTGAAATATACGGCGTAGCATCAAAAATACCTTGCCATCCAACACACGGTAGAATTCCCATTTCCAAAAGAACGTATAAATCCGACACACCTGCCCCCAACTTATACATAACTACAAACTCGGGATACATTTCCATCACAGCTTTGTAAAATTGACCAACATGCGATCCAAATTGCTCAATTTCTTTCATTTTGCCGGCTAAAATGATCTCTTTATCAGAAGCGGGATTACTAATTCCGTTTGCGGAAAGAAGCATTCTTAAAATAACCGTTCCGCATGTGTAGTTAGTATCTTGAGTAAGCCTTGGCGGAAGCATTGCAACCGGATGATTTATCGCAGTCCCCTTCATTTTCTCCTCCTCTCTTTTCCCTATTCTATTTCTTTGTGTTTGCAGTTGATATAAAAGAAATTTAGCTCGTGTAGTCTACCACATGGCCTTTCATGGTGTTTATGATTAGTCTTTTTAATATTTCCGGGAATGAAATTCCGTAAATATCTTCAACAATATATCCCAACGCAGTTCCCAATTCCTTAGGACCAAATGCAGGATTGCAATTTGAGTCGATAAAATAATATCTACCTGAAATATCAACCCTAATATCAAACTTTGCGTAATCTCTCATCTTTGCAATATCAAACGCTTTTCTAACGTATTCTTTTAATTGATTGTCTTCCGTTTTTTCGTACTTATACGACATTCTATTTTCTTCGCTATCGACCCATTGATTATCGAACGTTGCGAAAACATATTTTTCTCCAGGTTTATTAAAAATCTTTTCCGCTAAATAAGTTTTTCTGTTTTGACCTTCTAAAACATACGCGGTTATTTCTTTTCCTACTATAAATTCTTCAACAATAACGGATTGTTTATAAGTATTCATTAAAAACTTTAGGCGTTCTCTTAAATGTTTTTCATTTTCGGAAACAGCATCTTGAGTAATTTCAACAGCACCGTGTATCTCGTTTAGCTTTGAAATTAAGGGGTATCTTAAGGATGGATCTAAAACATCATTTGGATTATTAAACAATTGAAAATGAGGAACTGGAACTCCTGCAGATAAAAAAAGTTCTTTTGTTAAAAATTTATTAAAACAAAGAGCTAAACCTAAAATATCCCCGCCGGTATAGGGAATTTCTAACATCTCTAATATTCCCGGTATCGCAGAAGAAAGACTATCCACACCTTTAACCGAATCGACTAAATTAAAAACCATATCGGGTCTATCTTTTTGTAATTTTGCGACTAGCGTATCATCTCCAGGGTAAATGTTTGACTCAATTCCAAGTTTTGAAATATATTCAGAAATTATTTTAGCTTCTTCAAATGCATCTTTTTCGGTTATATATAACGCCTCGGTTGGAAAATATTCTCTTTTTACCTCACTATAAATAACACCAACTTTTTTTGGCAGAGAATATCCGTTTTCAGTTAATTGTTTTATGACTTGGGCACTTTCATCCATAGGCTTAAACATTATATATCACAAATATTTTAAAACAACAGTGAGATCTTTTCAAAAAGCGTTTTGGGATGAATAGAAGTATCAATTTTCATTATTATATTGTTTACTTCACCAATTTCATCTCCAAATTCAGGCCAAAATCTTGGTGCTTCCACTCCTAGCATATCAAAGAGTTTTACTGACGCTTCCGGCATTATTGGCATTATCAATAACCCGCAAGTAACGATTAAAGAATATAATTGTTTTAAATCATATTTAAATTTTTCCGCATCTGTCTTTTTTAGATCCCAAATTTTTTCCATATCAAAAAATTTATTTCCAAAACTACATAAGTTAATAATTACTTCTAAATAATTTCTGAATTCACAATTTTCTAAATGATTTTTTGCTTTTTCAAACGAATTAACAATTATTTTTTCAACATCCGAAGTTAAATCGTTTTTAGCAACCTCATTTATATTAATCGAATTCCCAATCGACAAAGTTCTATGTATAAAATTTCCGATTGTTGAAACCAATATTCCGTTTACTTTTTCCTCAAAGTCCTTCCAAACAAAACTCGAGTCTCTTAGTTCGGGCATTATCAATGTTAAATAAAATCTAACTCTATCATTCCCATATTTTTCAATTATTTCTTTAACTTCTATAACAATTCCTCGACTTTTTGAAAACTGTTCTTCACCTAAATTTAAAAACATATTTATACTAACTACATCCGGAAGATGAAGCTTTGGATCATAAACTATAAGTTTCCCCGGCCAGAATAAAGTGTGAAAAACAAGATTATCTTTACCCATAAAATAGTAATGCTTTAAATTATCTCCATACCAAAATTGCTGCCAATCCGCCTTATTCTCCTTTGCCCATAATAAAGATGCTGAATAATAGCCTATTACCGCATCAAACCACACATACAATCTTTTATTTTCTATATTTTCAATAATCTTGTCTTTTGGAAGTCTATCTTTTGGAATTTCCACTCCCCAATCTATATCTCTACTTACGGGCCGAGCTTTTAAACCTTCGGTAAGCCATCCATTTGTTTCTTGTAATACCCAATCCTTCCAATTTTTTCCAACATTTTTTACATATTCATTTAATTTAGGTTGAAGTTTTGCCCAATTCAAAAAATAATGTTGTGCTTCTTTTAACTCAACCGGTTCTCCTGATAAATTACTTCTTGGTTTAATTAATTCCTCTCCTATTAGTTTTCCACAGTTGTCACACTGATCGCTTCGTGAATCGGTATAGCCACAAAACGGACAAGTACCTTTTACGTATCTATCAGGTAAAAATTTATTTTGTGATGGTGAGTAAAATTGTTTTGAAGAGTCAATGTATATATAGCCTTCTTCAAAAAGCTTAACAAAAAAATCCTGCGTAACTTTTGCGTGAAACGGTGTATCTGTTCTTGTATATACATCGTAAGTTAATCCTAAAATATTCTTGAACAAATCAGCATCGTTTGTATGATGCATTTCAACAACTTCGGCCGGAGATAAGCCCTTCTTATCAGCCTCAACGGTTATTGGAGTACCGTGGCAATCTGATCCCGAAGCCATTAAAACATCGTTTCCAATTAATCTTTGATATCTTGCACAAATATCAGCCGGTATTAAATATCCGGCTAAATGTCCAATATGCAAAACTCCATTCACATATGGCCATGCAACGCCAATAAATATTTTTCTTTTCATACTAAGGATTATACATTATTCAAAATATCTACCCTTGAGTTTGTAAAATAATAAAATAGCAAAAACGATAGTGATAACGTTTATTATTAATAATTTCCCTTCTAATGCCTTACCTGCCATAAAAAAAATCGGCATATTTATTTGCCAAGCTAAAAAACTACCAATAATAAACTTAGAGTAACTAATGCCAATCATCCCCGCGCCATAACTTACTACTTCACCAACACTAGAATATACAAATTTTAAAACAACAACCGCTTCAAACTCTTTACCCTTTTTTATTTTCATATTCTTTATTTTTTCAATAGTTGATGAATCAAAAAATCTTCTAAGTAACTTAGAACCATATTTCTTTCCAATAAAGAAAGCGCCTGAAGAACCTATTATACTGCCAACAAGATCCGCGATATAAGCTAATTCCCATCCTATTGCCGGTATTGAACCTAATGTAAATAAGCCTCCGGGAAGAGGTGGCCATAAAATTCCCAAAATTTTAATAAACAGCAAAAACAAAAAATACAACAAGAGATTTTGTTGTACCCAAAGTACAAAATGTTGAAATATTGGAAGTTTAATAAACCACAAATACAAAACAACACTTAAAATTGTGACGAAAACAAGAATTATTAGGTTTATTCTTTTTGCAATTAAGTTTTTCATCTTATCAACACAAATGTTTGACTTAAGGCATTATACAGTTTAAACTCTCCGAGTATGGACGAAACATCATCTAAGTCGAAAGGCCTGCCTGCGCAGTCAGGATTTCCAACTCAAACTGTTTTTGTGTTTATAGTTGTAGTTCTTTTAATTGGAGCTGCATTTATGATTGGAACACTCTGGACAAAAGTTCAATACCTAGAAAACGGTGGAACAAAACCAACTATCGTGGGAACTAACAATAATCAACCAAGTACTCCTGTTAAACTAGACCCAATTACTAAGAAGGATCATATCAGAGGTGCAAAAAATCCAAAGGCTGTGATTATAGAATATTCGGATTTGGAATGTCCATTTTGTAAAAGTTATCACGCTAGTTTAAAGCAAGCTTTGGAAGAGTACCCAAACGACATAGCTTGGATATATAGACATTTTCCAATAGCGTCACTACACCCAAAGGCAGAAAAGGAAGCCGAGGCTGTGGAATGCGCGTTTAAACTTTCCGGAGACGATGGTTTTTGGGCTTTAACAGATAAAATATTTGAGGTAACTCCGTCAAATAATGGACTTGATCCTACCATATTACCGGATCTTGCTAGTCAAGTTGGCCTCAATGTGAGCGACTTTCAGAAATGTCTTGATTCAGGAGAAATGTCTAAAGTTGTTGAAGGCGGAATACAATCCGGAGCAAAAGCTCAAGTCCAAGGTACTCCTGCCAGCTTTATCATGAATATTAAAACTGGAAAATTCAAAGAGGTTCAAGGCGGAGCAGTTCCTTATACAACATTAAAACAAGCTATTGAAACAACTTTGGCTGAGTAAAATTTACCCGTGAATTCTTTTGAAGCCTTTTCTAGTCTTCTTGTGTTGTTTATTTTTTTGTGCGTCTTTTTTCTTTTTCTTTGGCATACATGATATTATACCACCATCCGGGACATAAGCTCTATGCCTAAAAAAATTTTAACCTTCATAAAATTAAACACGGACATACTTTTGATCTTAATGATTGCTATATTTTTTAGGGCAAAAGACATGTTGGCTTTTGAATTTTGGGTTGATGAGGCATTTACCGGAATATTAATGCGTCTTCCGGTTAGAGAATTTTTACAAATATTAAGTCACGATGCGCACCCTCCACTTTTTAATGTTTTTCTTAGAATTTGGTCTACTTTTTTTGGAACCGGAGAATTTTTCTTAAGACTGCCGTCACTTATTTTTGGAGTTCTTACCATTATTCTTTCATATATCCTAGTCAAAAAAGCCTTGGGCAAAACTTTTGGGCTTATTTGCGCACTTTTAATGTCTATTAATCCATTTTTAATTGGTTATTCTACAGAAGCTCGCTCTTATAGCTTTTACGGCTTCTTAACCTTGCTTACCTTTTCTTTTCTAATATTTCAGAAAAGGCTACCTTTTCTAATCTCGAGCGTTTTTCTACTTTTTACGCATTATATAGCTCCACTGTACGTAATCCCGATGTTAGTCTTCTTTGTACATCAAAATCTTAATAAAAAATCTCTAGCAATGTCGCTAAAAAAATGTTCACCGGTAATTTTTGTACTTGTTATTTTAGTTATTACCGTATTTATGGGACTAAACGCATCCGGAGATAAAATAAACACAGATTGGGTTCGTAAGGTTAGCTTAAATAATATTCCCAGAAGTATTACTTCATATTCATATGGAGTTAAAGTAAAACTACCTGGTGCGGATGAGATAAATAATGTTAATCTTTATATAAATAAAAACTACATTGGATATATTATTCTACCTATTTATATTTTGAGCGTAATTTTATACTTATATAAAGTAAAACAAGACAAAAACGAATTACTTAAATTTCTCTTAATCAACGTACTTTTTATTGGTCCTCAGGTTGTATTAATTTTAGCCGGGTATTTTACCAGATATAATTTATACGTAGAAAGATATCTATTTCCATCATCAATCTTTTTTATTCTTAGTGTAATTTACATTTTTAATAAAATTACGAGCTTTGAAATTTCAATTATCATCATACTTTTTTACTTTTTCACAACACTTAGAATACAGCGCCCGTACTATCACAGCGGATTAAAGGAAATAGCGCGACAATACAGAAACTTCTCAAATGAAATGGTATTCTCGTCTCCTGTTGACTATGTTATAGCAAGATACTATTTTGGTGAAAATTTTCTAAATATTAAAATTCAGGATCCACAAAATCCATCTTTTACTTTTTATAATTGGCCAAGAGTAAGAAACAATACCTTACCAACAAATAAAATTGACGCGGTATACGTTTCTCCCTTTGAAAACACTATGAAAGAAAATTTCATAAAAATAAGTGAAATTGGAAGTTTTGGAATTTACAGAAAAAAGATATCATCCAAATGAAAGCATTAAAGGGAAATAAATTAACAGAAATTACTCAGTTAGAATTTTTGGATCTTATTAAAAAATTTTTTAGAATAGAAATAGATTTTGGAACCGGGGACGGGAGATTTATTTATAAAAATGCTCTAAATAATTTAACCACTTTATATATAGGAATAGACACAAATGAAAAGCAAATGATGAAATATTCAAGAGAAATACAAAGAAAGAAGTTAAATAATGCTCTACTTATTCTTGGGTCTCTTGAATTACTGCCGAAAGAATTAGAAGGATTTGCGGATACAGTCTATATACATTTCCCGTGGGGAAGCCTTTTAAAGGCTATTACGCAGCCAACAAAATCCGATCTTAAAAAGCTTTCTGATCTGTTGAAAAATGATGGGGTTATGAAAATAGTTCTTGGATATAATGAAAAATTTGAGGCAAATGAAATTAATAGACTTAATCTTCCAGAACTCGATTCAAATTACATTAAGGAAAATATGATACCTATTTTTCAAACCATTGGACTCAAAAATACTAAACTGGAAAAAACTCAAAAAATTGAATTAAAAGAAATTGAATCAACTTGGAGTAAAAAGCTAAGTTTTGGAAAAACAAGAAAAATTTATAAATTGGACTTTATAAAAAGTGATAATATTTAAGTAAATGAATTTAAATCCTTTAAACAATAAAGAACTTCCGCCGGCGCTATCTTTAAAAAAGTTGATTGGACCAAGTTTTATTATTCTTGGTCTTGGACTTGGAAGTGGTGAAATAATTTTATGGCCATATTTAACATCAAAATTCGGGATGGGAATTATTTGGGGAGCACTTCTTGGGCTTACTTTTCAGTTTTTTATGAACATGGAAATTGAACGATATGCTCTTATTAACGGTGAAAGTATTTTTGTTGGCTTTGCAAGAAAATATAAATGGCTTCCAATTTGGTTTATTTTCTCTACTTTTCTACCGTGGATTTGGCCCGGAATAGCAGCCTCCAGCGCTAAACTAATAGGTTCTGTTTTTGGTTTAAAAGATACAAAGTTTCTCGCAATTATTTTTTTGGTTGTAATGGGACTAATTTTGTCTTTTGGCCCAGTTCTTTATAAAACGGTTGAGAAATTACAAAAAACGCTTATCTCTATTGGTGTTCCTACGGTATTTATACTTAGCATAATTTTGGCGAAACAAGTACATTGGGTTGATTTAGCAAAAGGAGTTGTTGGAATTGGTAACGGATTTATGTTTCTTCCATCCGCAATCCCTATTGCCTCGTTTTTGGCCGCACTTGCATATGCGGGAGCGGGAGGAAATTTAAACTTAGCACAATCATTTTACATAAAAGAAAAAGGATACGGAATGGGAAAGTATGCGGGGAGAATTACAAGTCTTTTAACCGGAAAAAAAGAAGAAATTTCCTTGACCGGAGCTACTTTTGAATGCACACAAGAAAATTTAAAAACTTTTGGAAAATGGTGGAAAAATATAAACATAGAGCATTTTGTAATTTTTTGGCTTACTGGATCAATTACAATTGCTCTTCTTGCACTTCTGTCTTACACAACGGTATTTCATTCAGGACAAAACTCTGAGGGAATTAGTTTTGTATTAAACGAAGCAAGGGTTATAGGACAACGAATTTTTCCGTTTGCAGGGATTTTCTTCTTACTTGTTGCCGGATCAACACTTTTTGGCACGCAGCTTACAGTTTTTGATGCTACAAGTAGGATTATTACTGAAAATATTATTCTTTCACCTTTTGGGAAATTTAACGAAAAACACATTTCAAAGACTTATTATATTGTCCTTTGGCTTCAAATACTTTCCGGAATTGCTGTCTTTCTTTTTGGATTTACAGAACCTTTGCAACTTTTAATATTAGCAGCTGTTTTAAACGCCTTTGCAATGTTTATTCATACTGGACTCACTTTATGGTTAAACTTAACTAGTCTTCAAAAACCACTAAAACCCACCGCGTTTAGAATCATCTCGATGACACTGGCATTCCTCTTTTACGGCGGATTTAGCATTTATACAATCATTAATAGGTTTTTCTAGACTACGTCTTCGATCTGCAACTTCAGCCCTCTAGTTATCTTTAGAGCTAGGTTCATTAATAATCCCCCTATTATGCCGAATGTAAATCCTAGAACTGCGTAAAATATAGGAAAAAGTATTATGGAAAAGAGACCTAGTCCCAACCCAAATCCACTTCCCATTTCAGGACCACTAACTACAGGTGGACCTACAAGATCTGTTAGTGAGCTAGAATCGGTGATTTGCGACGTTAATGTTCCTAATTGCGATGCGATCAACCCGTAAACACCAACAAAAATGCCGGCGATCACCCCAAACATTCCCATTAAAACAGAATAAAACAGCGCGAAGGACAGTATGTCTACTTTTTTAAGAACTTTCATTAAATACACCTCCTAAGACTATTAATTAATTACAAATTTAATAATTCCGTTTTCCTACTTGGAAACTTTAATAACTACACTTTTCCCAAGTTTATCGTGCCAGCCTTGTTTTTTCGGATCCCAAATCACCCAGAAATATCCTATTAACAAAGCAATTCCAGAAAGGAACTTACCAACTACTTCTCTTAATACTGCTTCTACAAGTGTTAGATTTGCTCCGGTTGACTCGTTTTGAACCCTAATTCCTAAAGCCATTTTCCCAAGTGTTGCGCCGTATTTATTAAGCATAAATACCTGATAGGGCCAAGCTACTAAAGCGGTAACAATATAAACAGGGTGAAAAAGACCAGCATCTTTCCAAGGAGAGCCAAGAGATCCGAGGAACACTATAACTAAAGTATTGACTGTAAAACTAAGTAATAAACTATCTAGTAACAAAGCCACCAATCTTCTAAAAAACGAAGCGTAGTTAACTCCTTGAGAAATTTGTGGTTGAGTTGTAACCTGTGGCGGAATAGTTTGAGACTGCATAACTGACGGTTCGCTTGAAACTGGAGTTTGATTCATATTCATATTTTCATCCATTTAATACACCCCCTTTAGTAAATTTTGTCACAAAGTAGACGTTTTGTATATTATTACAAAAGACTCTTTAGAACACTATCTAATCTATCATTGGGGAATAAATCCTTGGGGTATATTTTAACCAAGTCAAGCCCTACTCCTTTTATTAATGATAGTTTCCTTTTCACTAATTCATCATACTTTTCTAGTTGACCTAAAAGTCCCAAAAACTCTATATATACACCACCGACTAGAAAGTCTGTCCTAAATCTATTCTGTTTCGGATATAAAACGTGAATTTGATGGGAAATGTTTTTAGAATATAGCCAGTTATCTATAATCATTTCAGCAAAGGAATCACACCTATGCCCATCCTTCGCTAAGTATTTTTTGGCAAACATTACAGGGTTTGAATTAAATCCTGATCCCTTTATTGCATTATTCCATGTTCCAAAAACCTTTCTTGCCTTCCTGTATAGATTGCCCATCTCCCTTTTTACCGGAATCCTATCATTAATCTTATAAAATTCCTTTATTCCATTTATAACTTCTACTTTATAAACTTCGGTATCTTTCCGAGCTAAATATTCATAATTCACATTTAAATGTGGATTTTTATTGTATGTTACTAGCGCTTTATATGAATTGTTTAAATTATAGTTTTTTCGTCTTTTACTATTATTTATAATAGCTGCACATTTTCTCGAACAGTAGTTCGCTTCTCCTAACTCCGATCTTTGTTTTGGTACTTCATTTTCACAAGTAAGATTGGCGCATGCTACTATAACGGCCTTAGTTTTGTGTAGCTTTTGACAAATCATACTACAATAAAACACTGAATGTTCTTTATTATACTCGTTGAATCTTTTCAATGTCGTAATGATAGATTTGTGGCAATTAAAACAACTTACATTAACCAGAGTAGGCATGCCTTAATTATACGAATAATACCCGAAACAGTCAATATGTTGTTGTGCTAAAATTGGGCATATCAAATATTTTCGGGGTGTAGCTCAGTTGGTAGAGCGCTCGTACGGGGTGCGAGAGGTTTCGCAGGTTCGAGTCCTGTCACCCCGACCAAGGTTAAAATATGAAAGAAAAATTTGTAATTAAAAACGATGGACGATGGGGACGGTTCTTGGAGTTGTTGTATCTACCTTCCAAAACGATACAACTACAATACAGATAATATAGGCGCTATGACAAACTATTAGTTCTGGCGATACTTTGTTAGTAGGTAACTATAAATAGTTAGTTAGTTTTTGGGCGTTGTTGTAGGATCTCTAAGAACCGTCCCCTGCTATTTATTCACAAAACTGATATCTAGTGTTATAAAATAGGGAGCATACATACATACCAACTTCCTCTAAAAAGGCGTTTGTATAGTATAATTAAGTTGTGAAATTGGAATATGACAAGGAAAAATTAAATAAGTTATGCGCGAAAAACCGTATATCCTATTTAGGAGTATTTGGATCACAGGCACGTAATGAGGCTGACATCAATAGCGATATTGATCTTTTAGTTGAATTTTTCGAAACGCCAAGTCTTCTTAAACATGTGGGAATAGAGTACGAATTTTCAGAAAATTTATTTGGAAACAGAAAGGTGGATCTTATAACCAAAAGGTCTTTAAACAAATATATTGCACCTTATGTTGCTAAAGATTTAATTACTTTGTATGAGAGCAAATAAAAACAATGAGCCATATTTAAAAGATATCTTGAACGCTATTGATTCTATTAAAATTTACCTTCAAGATGCACCTGCCAAAGAAGAGTTTATTAAAGATAAGGGACTTTATCAAGATGCGATAGTACGAAATATTGAAATAATTGGCGAAGCCGCAAAGAAAATCGACGAGAGTATTAAAAATAAGTATTCACAAATTCCTTGGAAGCAAATGGCAGGCATGCGAGATAAAATAACGCATGAATATGCAGAAATAGATTGGGAGGAAGTTTGGAAAGCTGCCTCGGAAGATATTAATGAATTAAAAGCTCAAATAGAAATTGTCATCGCTAATTTAAAATAGTTACAAACATCATTTCCAACAAAATATTTTGTTATACTGAATGTATGAAACTTTGGTTTGTTGTTTTTGTCTCAATTGTTGTATTAATATTGGCATTGATCCTATTTTCTCCTTTAATTAAAGTAAAACCAAATAAAATATCAGATTTTACGGATGTAGAATCCTGCTTGCAAAAGTACTATTTCGAAGACAACAGTAACTCTACATATAAAATTTCACTTATTTCAAGAGAATTTAGCCCAAAGGAAAATTATCCAAAAGCATGGGAATGTATGAGACAAATTCCTAAAGACAAAAGCTACAATTTACTCATTCAGCTAAAAGACGCGCCAAGTAAAGATGTCAAAGCACTTTTAGAATTAAATGGGATCAAATTGCTTAATTATATTCCCAAAAATGCGTGGTTTGCGGAGGCGAAAGGCGAATTAATGCTTAATAAAGTATTACTATCTCAAATTAGATGGCTGGGAATAATTAGACCTGAAGATAAGATGCAAAAAAGCCTCTGGGAAGGAAATGCTGGATCATGGGGTTTAAACGGAAATGATGTGAATTTAGTTATAAAGCTACACGACAATGCTCCCTCACAGATGTTTGAAACTTTAGTAACAGAGCTTGGTGGAGAAGTAACCGAACATGTAAATACATCAAATTCGTTTACAATAAAAATTCCTATGAAAAACCTCAAAATGTTAGCTAATGAAAATAGCGTAAGGTATATTGACACAATAGCACCTCCAGCAGTTATAACTAATTAAGGTTTTACTTTATATCTTTCTTCATCTGCTCAAATTGTTCTTTTGTAATTTCTCCTCTGACATATCTTTCTTTTAAAATATCCGATACGTTGTTATTGCTATTTTTCCCAGTATTACTTAGATTACCTGAAAGCCACTTTAATATGGCCACAATAACCAGAATGACAAACGCCCACCAAAGAAGCATCCATATCCAACCGAGACCAAATCCTACCCAACCCATCATATTTCCATATCCATAATATCCCATCATAGTCTTAGCACCTCCTTATTCAACAATTAGATTTCGTTCTGATCTTTTTAAAAGCACAGCGTTTACCGCAACAATTATTGATGAAGCAGACATAAGTAATGCCGAGATTTCCGGTCGAAGCGTTATCCCAAATCTTGTATACAAAACTCCGGCAGCTACGGGGATTGCCATAACGTTATAAACACTAGCCCAAACCAGATTTTGCTTCATTTTTGTTACAGTTGCCTTGCTTAACCTAATTGCGTTTAGTATATCCATTGGATCTGATTTCATTAGAACTACATCAGCGGTTTCAATAGCTACATCAGTTCCGGCTCCAATCGCAATACCAATGTTGGCTTGTGCTAAAGCCGGAGCATCATTAACCCCATCCCCAACCATAGCAACAAATTTTCCTTCTTCTTGAAACTTTTTAACATAAGTGGCTTTATCTTCCGGCAAAACTTCAGAGAAAACTCTATCGATTCCTAATTCATGAGATATGGAATCCGCGGTTTTTTTGTTATCTCCTGTAATCATTGCAACTACAAGTCCCATATTTTTCATTCTGGATATTGCGTTTTTAGCGCTTTTTTTAATCTCATCTTTTGCCGCAGCAACTCCGGCAACTTTTCCATTAATAGCAAGGATCATTAATGTTTTACCCTCATCAAAAAGTTTATCTATTTGTTTTTGAACCGGAGAAATGTCTATATTTCTGTCTTTCATTAATTTCACTGTACCAACCAAAATACTCTTCCCTTCAACAACTGCTTCAACTCCATGCCCAGAAATATTGTTAAATTTTTCTACATTCTCCGTGATTTGGATTTTTCTTTTTTCCGCTTCTTCTATTACTGCTTTACTTAAAGGGTGACCCGACTTTGCTTCGGCTGCTGCAGCAAACCTTAATACGTCATCTTCATCATAATCATCGGTAGTTATTACATCAGTAATTTTTGGTTTTCCTTCAGTAAGTGTTCCGGTTTTATCAAGTACAACGGCTTGAATTTTGGAAGTTTGCTCTAAAGTAGCTGCGTTTTTGATAAGGATATTATGTTTTGCGCCAAGCCCTGTGCCAACTGCAACAGCGGTTGGGGTGGCAAGACCTAAAGCATCAGGGCACGCAATAACAACCGCGGAAATTGCAAAAGTAAGTGCGAATAGCAATCCTTGACCGGCAATAAAATACCAATAAGTAAAGGTAATAATACCTGCTCCCACAGCTAGTACTACTAAGTATTGGGCAGCTTTATCTGCAATTCTCTGGCCAGGGGCTTTAGAATTTTGAGCAGTTTCAACCAATTTAACTATGTGAGCCAGAGCAGTGTCGCTTCCTACATTTGTAGCTTTAAACTTTACAGATCCCGATTGATTTATTGAACCACCGATTACTCTATCTCCCAGCTTTTTTGAGACCGGAATTGACTCCCCTGTTACTAACGATTCATCAATTGCTGTTTCCCCCTCTATTATTACACCATCAACCGGAACCTTATCGCCGGGCTTTAATAAAATAATATCTCCAACTTTTACTTCTGCCGTTGGGACCAAAAATTCTTTTCCATCTCTTATAATTCTTGCTTGCGGCGGTACTAAATCAAATAATGCTCTTAACGCATCGGATGTACCTTTCCTTGATTTCATTTCCATCCAATGTCCAAAAAGCACAAACGTAACAAGCATTGCTGCTGCCTCAAAAAAAGTTTCGCCTCCAATAAAGATTGTTATGGCTACACTAAAAATATAAGCTGCTAAAACACCAACTGCAATTAGAACCATCATATCCAAGGTTTTCTTTTTTAACGCTTGATAAGCGCCTATTGGAAAAATAGAACCAAACTTAAAAACAACAGGAGTCGTAAGCAGAAACATCAGCCAATTATGCGGAATCGGCGTAGGTAAATTAATCTTAAAGAAGTTCGTAAAAATCGGAGAATACAAAATTATCGGAATTGTGAATAAAAGCGACCACAAGAACCTATCCCTCATATCTTTTTCCATAAAAGCTGCCATTTTAGGATCGGTCATTGCTTTTTCATGATCATGGTGGCTCATCTTGGACATGTCATGGTTCATTTCATGATGCGTAGAATGGCTGTGATCCGAATGTTGCGTTTCCTCATGATTGTGACAATCCATAGTTTTATAATACCTTCCTTTAATGCTTATGACCACCTTTCATCATCCAAAAATGCATAAGGGGACAGAGAAGAACAAATGAGAATATGGCTACTGTGTTTATTGGTAATTTAAATACAAAAATAAGAGTTGCAAACAAACCCAAAACACCTAGGCAAATAACTAAATTCCTAAGAGTAAATATATTATTTTTAATCGATTCATCAGCCTCACTATGATCCATAAACACCTCTAATGTTGATATATTATACCTAACATATTAAGAAGTCATGAAGAGAGAATCAGGATATAATGTGCCAATGAGAATACTAATCGTAGAAGACGAAAAAGACCTAGCTAAAAATATTAAAAGGGGTCTTACAGAAGAAGGCTTTGCTGTTGACGTTGCGCTTGATGGTGAAGAGGGTAAATATATGATCCAAAATGAACCTTACGACCTTGTTATCTTAGACTTAATGCTTCCTAAACTAGATGGCATATCGTTATGCAATGAAATAAGGAGTAATGGAATTAAAGTTCCTATTTTAATGCTAACCGCAAAATCAGAGGTTGGGAATAAAATCGAGGGATTAAATTCAGGAGCGGATGATTATCTTACTAAACCCTTCGATTTTGAGGAATTAAAAGCTCGAATTTATGCTCTTTTAAGAAGGGGATCAACCAACGAATTACCAATATTAGAAATTAATGATTTAAAACTCAATCCATCAAAACACGAAGTTTTTAGAAATGAAATAAAACTAGAGCTAACGCCAAAGGAATTTTCAATTCTCGAACTCCTTTTAAGAAATAAAGAAAAAGTTATAACAAGAACTCAGATACTAGAGCACGTTTGGGACTACAATTTCGAAAGTATGAGTAATTTGGTGGATGTTCTCATTGGAACGTTAAGAAAAAAAGTTGACATGAAAAAACAAGAAAAACTAATTCGCACTGTTTATGGAGTAGGATTTAAAATCTCACAAGAAAATGAAAAATCATAGCATAAAATTTCAATTGACGATTTGGTACTCGCTAACAATTTTTGTTGCTTCGACAGTACTTTTTGTTTCGTTTTATTACATAACTAAAAGGTCAATAATTTTAGAAACGGACAGGTCTCTTTTAGGCCACGCTTCACAAATTGCCGATAACATAGGGCTTAATACAAACAATATCTTCGATAGCCAAACTCAAGAAATAGTGGATGTAAGTAAGTCTCAAATCCCCGGGATATTTGTAGCCGTAACCGATATTGCCGGCCATCACATAAAAAGCGAGGATGATGGAATATTCTTAAAGCTAGCAAAAGAAGCTATAGAAACAAAAAAAGAAACGTATTCGTATCAAATAATAAGCGGTATAACTTTAAGACTAGTTTCCTATCCAATTAAACGTGATGGAAAAATTTTGGGAACTATAGTAATGGGACATCCGGTAGATATTTATCAACAAGCCCTTCAACAATTAAGAAATATAGCTTTGCTACTTATTCTCTTTCTTATCGTACCTTCCATACTTCTTGGATATTTCTTGGCCGGTAACGCTACTAATCCTATTAATAAGCTTGCAAAAAATATGCAAAAAATTACTACAGAAAACCTTTCCAAACGTGTTGAAATACCATCCAAATCAGTGGAAACATTTAAATTAATAAGTAATTTCAACGGCCTTCTTGATAGATTAAACGACGCATTTAACCGCGAAAAGCAATTTATAGGAGAGGTTGCTCATGAAATAAAAACCCCGCTTGCAGTAATAAAAAGTAACGCGGAAGTCACGCTTTCAAAAGAAAGGGAAGCTGAAGAATATAAATTATCATTAGCGCAAGTTCTTACTCATACAGAAAAACTGTCAAAAAGGCTTTCCGATCTTATTGATTTTGCCTGGTCTCAAACCACAGATGTTCAAAAAAACTTTTCTAAGATCAACCTATCAAACGTTTTAAAGGATGTTTGTGAAAACACTCAATACTTAGCTGAGAATAAAAAAATTTCGGTTGATTGTGCGATCTTAGATAATATACTTGTGCTTGGCAAAGAAGATAAGCTTTCTCAAGTTTTCTTTAATATAATGGACAATGCGGTCAAATACAATTCAGAAAATGGGGATATTAAACTTGAGCTAACCAAAGAACAAAACAAAGCCGTGGTAAAAATTATAGACACGGGAGTTGGAATTGATAAAGAGGATTTAAAAACAATATTTGACAGATTTTACAGATCCGATAGCAACAAAAATATTAAAGGACACGGCTTAGGGCTTGCGATAGCGAATTCAATAATCAAAGCGCATAATGGAAAAATTGAAGTTTTAAGTACTAAGGCAATCGGAACCACCTTTATTGTTACGTTACCAATATCTTCATAAGTTTTTAACAATACGTAAATTAATATCAGTACATGAAATTGAATCTGAAACTGGCACTATGGGGAATAACTTCCTTTCTTGGGTTAATTCTGTTTAATTTCTTATTCATCAGTTTTCTCTCCAAATCAACCAATTTCGCTCTTGAACAATTACTAAATTTAAAATTGTACATAATCCCCCTCGCTTTGGGATTTAGCTTTCAAGTACTTCTCTTTCTAAATATCAGGGAAAAGGTTAAAGGATCGTCTGGGCTAGTTTTTGGATCTGGAACAATGAGCACCGGAAGTATGATTGCATGTTGCGCGCATCACATAACCGAAATATTGCCGTTTTTGGACCAATTTCAAAAAAAGCCGGAACTGTAGAAGTGACTCTTCCTCTTCATAAGTTCTTTAAACTTAATCTTCGATAATTTACTCATGAAGGAAAAACTTAGTAAATTTATAGGGAGTTTTATACAAAATAAATGGGGCTTTATTAGCTCGATCTTAATATTTGTCTTGCTATTTAATTACCTTTTTAGCATTGAATTAAAAATTTCACCAAACGTAAGGTTAAGAAATAAATTAAATTCTATAACCGAACCAAACTCACCACTACCAAATCAAGTAATTCAACAAAATGTTATAGCGTCTGAAGTAAGACTTCCAATTAAATGGGCTGACTTAGGTAAAAAACTTATTGATTCGGGAGTAATTGATAAAAACAAATTTGACGAAATTATGGGAACTTTATCAGATTCAGACAAAAAACTTATGGAGGATACAAATAATGGCGAAATCGTAATGACTGAGCAAAACTCAAGACTTATATTAAATCTTTTGTGGGGATTTGGGCTGGCAAATAAAAACGACGTTTTGGATAAAGGAGAAATGATGCAAGATCCTTCTCAAACTGAAAATATGGCAAGTACAGGCGGATGGAGTATATCAAAAGATGAGCCTATGACTCACTACAGTAAGCATAATTTTGTAAATCTAACTTCAGAGCAACAAAAAATGGTTGAGGAAATGTCCAAAAACATTTATAGACCGTGTTGTAATAACTCAACTCATTTTCCTGATTGTAACCACGGGATGGCAATGCTTGGGCTTCTTGAACTAATGGTGGCTAACGGGGTGTCTCAAACTGAAGCATATAAAGTAGCTTTGCAGGTTAATTCAATGTGGTTTCCTCAAACATATCAAGATCTTGCCACATATTTTGCGGAAAACGGAACTACATGGGATAAGGTAGATCCTAAAGTTGCGCTTGGAATAAATTACTCAAGCGCGTCGGGATACAAAAATACCAGAGCGCAAATTAAATCACTTCCGCAGCCTAAACAAGGTGGAGGAGGATGTGGTTTATGAACACAACACCCTTAAAGCCAATAATATTTATCGGAATTATTCCAACACTTGTAATATTTGGTGTAATATTTCTAACTTCAGCAGTAGGAAAAGGAAATAAAGCTGAGGTTAAAGCTACAAACGTTAATACTGCGGATTCAACTTATAAGCTAGACAAAACCCAATACAGTTTTGGGAATATATCCCAAAGGGGTGGGAATGTAGAAACCAACTTTGAATTAACAAATACGGGAAATTCAGATATTTATGTTAAAAAGTTGTATACCTCGTGTATGTGTACAAAAACCCAAATAATTTCTTCGGATGGTAGTAAAACAGC
>MEVN01000039.1:0-176 GCA_001772985.1 candidate division WWE3 bacterium RIFCSPLOWO2_12_FULL_36_10
CATCTTACGTTCTAATAGTTTTTCTATTGCATTTTTCTCATCTTGTGATGAAAAAGTAGAAACCGTGTTTTTAATTAGCTCAGAAGAAACGCCTTTACGGTAAAGAAATTTTTTAATGGCTCCGGGGCCTACAGGACTTGATGAATTTACTTTTTCATTTAGATAATCTTTGGCAT
>MEVN01000039.1:314-2620 GCA_001772985.1 candidate division WWE3 bacterium RIFCSPLOWO2_12_FULL_36_10
ATTCAGTTCTAGCACGGCGTGATACAAAGTCCAAAATTCTAGTAAGAACTCTTTGATAGATTTCGTCTTCCGACATTATTCTTCTTCTGTGCCTATTTCAAGTGGAACTTTATCTTTGTTTCCCACAGCTTCTCTAATTTTCTTATCAATTTCATTGTAAATCTTTTTGTTTTCTCTTAAAAATTCCCTCGCAGCTTCTCTTCCCTGACCAAGTTTTTCTCCGCTATACTCATACCAAGAACCACTTTTTTTAATTAAATCAAGATCAACCCCAACATCTAAAAGATTTCCTTCCTTACTAATACCTTCACTAAACATGATGTCAAATTCTGCGGTTCTAAAAGGAGGAGCCATTTTATTTTTTACAACCTTCACTTTCACTCTTATTCCTGTAGATACATCTCCCTCTTTTAATGTTTCTGTCCTTCTTATTTCAAGACGAACGGATGCATAAAATTTAAGAGCTCTTCCCCCCGGAGTAATATCAGGATTTCCAAACATAATTCCTATATTTGTTCTTAGCTGATTCGTAAAAATAACGGTACAGCTTGATCTACTTACAGCGCCTGTTATTCTTCTTAAAGCTTGGCTCATTAAACGCGCCTGTAAAGCTATAAATGAATCTCCTATTTCTCCTTCTATCTCTGCCCGCGGTACTAAAGCTGCAACAGAATCAATAGCCACAACATCAACCGCACTTGATCTTATTAACGTTTCTGCTATATCCAAAGCCTGTTCTCCTGTATCCGGCTGGGAAATCAAAAGCTCTTCAACGTTTACACCGGTTTTTGCTGCATAAATAGGATCAAAGGCGTGCTCCGCATCAATTAACGCAGCCGTTCCTCCAAGTTTTTGTGCTTCCGCCATAATATGTTGAACCAAAGTTGTTTTACCGGAAGATTCAGGTCCATAAATTTCAGTTATTCTACCTCTTGGAACTCCGCCAATACCTAAAGCGAGATCCAAAGCTATGGAACCTGTAGGAATTGCCGGAATGCTATCTTTTGTTGCTTTATCTCCAAGTTTCATAATAGAACCTTTGCCAAACGACTTCTCAATTTGGGCGAGCGCTGACTGTAGAGCTAAGCCTTTTTCTTTTTTTTCTTTACTTTCTTTATTTTCCTTGTTTTCTTTATCTGCCATAGTTAACATTTTATCAATAACCCAGAGTTTTACAAGAACTAAAAATCTAGTGTGAGTAGAATCAAGGTTAATTATTTATTTCTGGGGCAGAACTTACTTTAACAAAAAATTTATCAATTTCGGCAACCAGCTGTTTTGGCAAATATTTGGCTTTTAACAAGTAACCATCGGCTCCAAGCCTTTTTGCCTCGTTCGCTATGTTTTCTTCTCCTAAATTAGTTAATAAATACACAGGCGTATTCTTAATATCCGTTGTACTTTGTTTAAACTCTTTTAAAACTTCGATTCCGGTTAATTTAGGTAACATAATATCAAGGAGAACTAAGTCGTATTTTCCGTCATTAGAAACTTTAATAGCTTCCTCCCCATCTGAGGCAGTAACTATAAAATATCCTGCTTTTTCCAAGACAGTTGTATATAAATCACGAACAAACGCATCGTCTTCAATTAACAAAATTCTTTTACTCATTTTTCCTCCATATACATTGGTACTGTAAAACTAAAGGTTGAACCTTCTCCAAATTCACTTTCCATCCAAATTCTACCACCATGCATCTTAATTATCTCGCTTGAAATAAAAAGTCCAAGTCCTGTACCCTTTATTCCTTGCTTTAAAACTCCTGAAACTCTATAGAATTTTTTAAATATATGAATTGTAGATTCTTTTGGAATTCCAAGCCCGGTATCTTTTAAATGCGTTGTAATAAAATCTTCTGAAACTTCAAAGAACACACTTACCCTTCCGCCTTCTTTATTATATTTTATAGAATTATCCAAAAGATTTGATAAAACCTCCGAAATCATTGCCTTATCAACATAAGCAAACTGGTTATTAAAACCGGAATCCGATACCACAAGTTCAATATTCGCCGTTTTCGCATTTTGTTGAAAATCCTCAATAACACCTTTTACAAACGGGAGCCACTCAACCTTTTCTTTATTTAATACAAGGGAGCCTCTCTCAATTCTTGATATGTTTAATAAATTCTCGACTAATGTATATAGATAGTTTGAACTAACGACAACTTTTGTTAAATACTCTTCGTGGACTTTAGAAATAGTTCCTTTAAGTTCGTCGCTTAATAAAGAAAGGTAACCTCGAATCGAAGTTAAAGGCGTCCTCAGCTCGTGTGCTGCAATTGAAACAAAATCAAGTTTCATTT
>MEVN01000039.1:2638-14542 GCA_001772985.1 candidate division WWE3 bacterium RIFCSPLOWO2_12_FULL_36_10
TAATATATTTTTTCTGGCCGTTTCTTGTAATTAAAGTCAATTTGTCATTTGTGTAAACATCTTTATCCTCCATAGCTTTGTAGTTAGGACAATAAGATCCGAACTCAAGGGGAACTGAATTTTCAAAAAGCCTAATTACGTCATCCGATTTCTTACCTTCTATTTCAGAAAACAAAAACCCTGTTAATTCTTCCATAGATCTATTAAAAGCTACAATTTCGCCATGTTTATTTAAGGTAATTACGCCGTCGCTTATACTTCCAAGCGTTGTTGCAAGAATATCTTTTTCGGCTCCAAGCTTTACAGTTCTTAATGCAAGATTTTTTTCAAAATTTGAACGCATGTCGTCAAGCTGTCTTATATAATAAGTTACTTTTTCCTCCAACTCTTCTTTATTCATCTTTTTTAGTCTCTCTTCATCAAAGATTCCGTCAGGAAGATTTAGAATTAGCCCCTCGAGCTCCTTTTCAGAACCAAATCTATCCTTAAGCCTTGTTATTAAACTTTCAAGACGTGATGAAGCGGTTTTAAAATCAAACTCTAAAAGGTATATGCTGTAAATTAGCTGTATTAGTTCTATTTTCTCGTCACGGGAAAGCGCAGATATATCGTACCCACCTGTAGTGTATCTAATATTTGGGAATCTGCCTCTTAAACTTTCCTTTATCTTGCCTTCATCTATTTCCCTAAGGCTTTCTTCCAAGTATTCATCGGCTATAGAATCAAGCAAAATGTTCTTTGTTTTAATAACGGCAGGAAATTTCATTTACTAAAGGATAATTTATCTTTCCAATAATTTCAAGGCCGTTTTTAGCCTTTGTAAAACCTCTTCTTTTCCCAAAACTTCTAGTGTGTCAAATAACGGTGGAGTGGCTTCGGTGCCGGACACAGCTACTCTTAGAGTCATAAAGGCTTGTTTAGGCTTAAAACCTGATCTCTCCAAAATTTCATGAGACTTATTTTCAAGTTCCACTTTTTCCCAAACTTTAAGAGATTCAAATAACTTGGTGTAACTTTCAAGAATCTTAACTTCTTCTCCTTGCGCGTGTTTCTTTAATAAATCAGCTAACACAGTTGGTTTCCTAAAAAAATACGAAGTTAAAGGAATAAATTCTCCCAATGTCTTCATTCTTTCCTTTACAAGTTCAAGGGTTTTTAATACATATTTCTCGCCCAATTCTTCTACACCCAAGTCCACGCTATATTTATTGCTCCATTCTCTTAGAGCCTTTAGCAAATCAATCGTTGGCATGTTTCTAATGTAATATCCGTTAAACCAAGAAAGTTTATCTCTATCAAAAACCACTAAATCAGTTTTGTGAATTTTGGAAACTATAAAATCGTTTATAAATTCTTCCATGCTGTATATTTCTTTTTCGGTTCCGGGATTCCAACCCAAAAACATTAAAAAGTTTGTCACGGCTTCTGGTAAATACCCTTGTTCCAAAAACTCAGTTGCAAATACAGCTCCAAATCTTTTCGATAATTTTTTGTTTTCGCCGGCCTCTTTTAAGTTTGGCAAATGAATATAAACGGGTAATTCCCATCCAAAATACTTGTATAATAAAACGTGCTTGGGGGTTGATGGAATCCAATCATTCCCCCTTATTACATGTGTTATTTCCATTAAATGATCGTCAACAACAACAGCTAAATGGTAAGTAGGAAAGCCGTCGGATTTTAGTAAAACTTGATCATCCAAATCGTTTGAATTTATTTCTATCTCGCCAAATACTTCGTCTTTCCATTTTATTACTTCATTTGGTTTAACATTTAGCCTAATTACATACTTTAAACCCTCGTTCAAATTGCTTTTTACCTCATCTTTTGATAACAAAAGGCATTTTTTATCATATTTGGTTGATGGCATACCTTTGGCTTTTTGATCCTCACGAAGTTTAGTTAATCTTTCTTCTGAACAAAAACAGTAATAAGCGTTTCCTTTTTCTATAAGCTCTAATGCATGTTTTTTGTATATCTCAAGCCTTTGTGACTGAAAAGAAGGTCCTTCATCCCAAGAAAATCCATAATCTTTTATAACTTGAAGAATCCTATCACTTGCGCCTTCAACAAATCTCTCTCTATCGGTGTCTTCAATGCGAATTACAAATTTTCCATTATTCTTTTTTGCGAAAGCGTAGTTGTAAAGGACAGTTCTTATATGTCCAATGTGATATTCTCCGGTTGGGCTGGGCGCCATTCTAGTTTTTACCATACTTAGAACATTCTAACATGAAAAAAACATCACCAAACCGCTGTGATAGAATTACGTTATGAAACTTTCAGTTATGGCTCCGCTTGTTAGAAGGTCAATAGCAATTATTTCTATAACATTTAGTCTTTACTTAATCTGGCTTTTTACAGCACCGGCATTAAAACAAGCTTATTTAAGCCTTTTTCCTCCAAAAGATCTTCCAAATCAAATGTATGGCGCTTTAGATCCACTATTGTTTCAGGCTTATAACACACTAAATACAAATCCCGATTATATTCTAAATACAAAAACCGGCGGACTTCCAAGCGGAATTCCGAACAAAATGACTGTGTACAAATTCATTTCTCCGGCATTTTCGTATAGCGCCGGAAAACAAGCCAGATTGGATGCCGAAAAGTTAGGCTTTAACGACTCCATGATAGTTGGCGATATTCAAGGAGATATATACAAATGGAAAAATGACAAAAACTCAAGTAATTTAAAGGTTACTATTTACTCAAGAGAATTGGAGCTTAATTCAAACTTACAAAACGCTCCTGAATTATATGAACAGGGTTTAACAACCGGCGAAGCTTTAAACGCAGTAAAGAATAAATTAAAGCAGATAGGAAGATTTAACGATCAGCTTTACATTGACGGTACCTCAACAATAAAGCTTGGAAAATTTGACGGAACTAGAATAATTTCTGCCGATTCGTATTTAGAAGCACAAATTGCAAGAGTTGATTTTTTTAGATCAATTGGGAGAGGAAGTACAAAATATAAAATATTAAACACTGACAGCAAGAAGGGATTATTATCTTCAGACTACATCAATCTTCCAAAAGATAGTGAACTTTTGAGTATTCCTAAAATGGAAGCCAACCAATGGGAAATCGACCCTCAGTCAAACGCAACGTACCCAATAATAAACGTGGCACAAGCGTGGGATGCGGTAAAAAATAACAAAGGAACAATTTCAAATATCACTTCAAGATTTAAAACACCCTTTGAAGAATACGCGTCAATAAATGTAGACAAGGTACTAATTAACGACATTTACCTTGCGTACCTAGACACCAAAGTTCAGCAAAAATACCTGCTACCAATGTATGTGTTTGAAGGAAACTTTACGGCTCCGGGCGGAGAAACAGGTGAAATAACCATTTACTACCCGGCCATTCCTGCCGAGTCAACAAAACAACCCGAACCACACTACAACCAGCTGTAACTGAGTAATATCCATTCCAAAACTTTTTTTGTATCAGTAAATCTATCTAAGCTTCCCATTACAACAATAATAATATCTTTCCCTTCCGCCCTATACTCATAAATTAAAACTTCGCCCGCAGCATAAGTTCTACCTGTTTTAATTCCAACCGTTCCAGGAAGATTCCATAACAAATCGTTTGTGCTTCTTATCTGTCTGCTATTTCTGGTAGTAGGGCTTTTTAAAGTAATTTCACGCGTTCCTACATTTTCCTTAAGTAAAATGTGCTTTAAAACCTCTTTAGCTAACTTAGTAAGATCGTCGGCCGAAGAATAATTATCACCGTTTTCTGCGTCAAGACCTACAGGATTTGTAAAATGAGTATTATTCATGCCTAAACTTAGGGCTTTCTTATTCATTAAGTCAACGAAATCTGTGTATGTTACCTTTCCAACACCCAAGGCGCATGCAGCATCGCCCGAAGAATAAATAAGAAGTGTTTTTAATAAATTGTCTACGTTATCAGTTTCTCCAGAAAGATATCCGGCTTTTTGAGTATCTAAATTAGTACAAAAACTAGGAACCGTAACAATTTCACTGGTTTTATACAAATCAAGCGCAACTAGCGCTGTCATTAGCTTAGTAGTAGACGCAGGAGGCAATTTTTCATCTTTATTATTCTCGTATAAAATTTTTCCTGTGTTATATTCAATTGCCAAAATTGACTTTGATGAAACTTCCGGAAAATCTTCTGACTTAACTAAATGCGGTAATACTTCGAAAGTTTTTGAGGTTGAAGCTCCCAAAACCAACGGTCTTGAAGATGCGTAAAAACCAAATATCTTTGACGTATCAAAATATTTAGACCAATTTAAGTTTATTGCAATTCCCGAAAGTATAGAAATAAAAACAACTGAATAAATTAACCCTCTTGCTGATGATTTTAACAACAAAGCCGGAAGACTACCTAAAATTTCAACGAAATATATTATTTTCGCAAATACAATCAAACAATATATTTTTATTTTCTGGTTATTGCTTAAATTCATATATAACCGGATTCTCAACTTTTATTAAATCCTTCGCCTTCATTCTAATTGAAACCGAATGAGAGCCTGCATTAAAAGCAACAACTTCCTTTTCCAAAAAACTTGAATCAAAATAAGACTTTAAGTTCATAGCTTTTCCAACAGGAGGAATTGACCCAACTTCAAGTGTAGTAATTTCTTTTACTTCGGTTATCGAGGCCATTCTTAAATCTTTAACATTAAATTTCTGTTTGAACTTTCTTAAATCAACTTTTTTATCTCCTGGAACAACAATAAGAATAGGGTTTCCATCGGCCATAAAAACCAACGTCTTGGCTCCACTTGATAATCCTGTATCTCTTATTTTGGCCGCATCCGCACTAGTATAAACGGGCTCGTGGTTTAATAGGTCATACTCAATGCTTAATGAGTCAAGAATCTCTTTTATTTTTTCCAAAACTGACATATTTTATGGAGTTAATCTTTTTACATCTCTGGGCAAAAACGTAGCTTCTTTAACACTTGCTAAATCAAGCATTTTCATAACCAGCCTTCCGGGCCCAATTCCTACTCCACCATGAGGAGGACACCCGTATTTAAAGAAATCAAGATAATACTTTAAAGATTCTACAGGCATTCCCTTTTCTTTCGCCTGTTTTACTAATACATCGTACCTATGCTCTCTTTGGGCGCCAGTTGTTACTTCAAGGCCTTTGTACAATAAGTCAAAGCTTTTTGTTAATAATAGATTGTCTTCGTGCCTCATGTGATAAAAAGGCCTTGCTTCAATTGGATAGTCGGTTAGAAAAACAAAATCATGTCCTGTTTCGTTTTTAATTATTACCGAAATTTCTCTTTCTTCCTCAGGAGATAAATCAAAAAACTTTTCGCTTTTAACTCCGGCTTTTTTAAGTTTTTCTTTAGCTTCTTTTATTGAAACTTTTGGAAACGGAATTTTTGGAATTTCAATATCTAGTCCCAAATCACTTTTTACTTGTTCAAAGGCTTTAACTAATAAGCGTTCCTCCATTTCCATAACTTCAAAATGAGAATGAGTATAAGAAACCTCAAAATCCCAACCGGTAAATTCAGTCATATGACGTGTGGTAAAAGAAGGTTCAGCTCTAAAAACGGGGCCTACCATAAATACCTTTTCAAAACCCGAAGCCATTGCCATTTGCTTATAAAATTGAGGGGACTGAGCTAAATAAGACTTGCCTTCAAAATAGGATACTTCAAAAACCTCAGCGCCTGATTCGCATGGAGTACTCATAAAAGACGGGGTATAAATTTGAATAAATCCATTTTCATTTAAAAACTCACGCGCTCCTTTTTCGAGTGATGTCCAAACTCTAAAAATTTGCTGTCTTTCTGGTTTTCTTAAATCAATCCATCTATAATCAAATCTTTTTGGCGCGTCTGTTTCCTCCCCTCCTTTTTCTGAAACTACAGGAATCGGAAGGTTTGGATCGGAAATGGATAAGATATTAATATTTTCGGTTTGAATTTCAAAACCTCCGGGCGCTTGTTTTTCTGCTTTAACTATTCCTATTATTTCAACAACCGATTCAAGACTAAGCTTTGAAACCTTTTCAAAATCCGCGCAATCCTTAGTTACAACGCACTGTAAAATTCCGGAAACATCTCGTAAAATCAAGAACTTTATTTTCCCTTGATCCCTTATAGTTTGTATAAATCCTTCAATAAGCACCTGCTTGGTATCTTTTTTTGAAATATCGTTTATTTGAGTTCTTTCTTGTGTCTTCATGTAGTTAATAGTATACAAGAAAGATTGTCATTTGACATACTACCCTATAGCGTGTATAATTACACTAATGCTGAGAATGGCTCCACGTCAGGAGGCTGTTTTCATTTCTCTAATCATTAAATCCATATATTTCTTGCCGTTATAAACATTTGATTTTAAATTAAAAGCGATATCAACCAGATCTCCTATTTTAATATTCGAAAACTCTTTTTTTCTGCTAAACAAAATTCCTTTATAATACTTTCCATCAAATAAAAACTTAAAAGACAAATGATTTGAATCCTTTCCAACAGTATTAACAGAAGTAACCCCAACATTCTTACTCATAAAAACGGGTTCCAAGTTTCCTATTCCAAAAGGTTCCATTTCTTGTAACTCTTCCATTACCTCAACATCTAAAATATTTAAAGGAACCTCCGCATCAATATCTATAAATGGAACAAGTAAGGCCTTGTCAATATTTTTTTCGCAATATTTTTCCAAACTATTTTTTAATTTTGAAATATTTGCTTTTTTAATTGCAAATCCGGCAGCCATAGGATGTCCGCCTAAACTTTCAAATAAACTTTCAGATTTCCTAAGAATTGAGATAATATCAATACCGGCTATAGAACGAACCGAACCCTTCCCAATTCCATCAGACATACTAATTACAATGGAAGGCCTGTAATATTTTTGTGTTAATTTAGCAGCAATTAATCCAATAACTCCCTCGTGAAAATCCTCGCTTACTTTAATTATAATTTCCGGTATATTTTTTAATTCTTTTATATCGCTTAACTCATACATTTTTAAAGTCTTGTCCTGGCGTTCTTTATTTACCTCGTTTAATTTATTTGCAATTTGTTTTGATTTTACTTCATCTTCTTCTATTAGTAATTGTAAAGACTCACTTGCGTTTACTAATCTACCGGTTGAATTTAAACGCGGGCCTATTACCCAGCCTAAATCGTATGTAGAAATAACATCTTTTGTTTTTCCGGAAACCTCCAAAAGTTTTCTTAAGCCAATATGAGTATTAGAATTTAAAATCTCAAGACCTTCTTTAACTAACGATCGATTAAACCCAACTAAAGGCTGTAAATCGGTAACCGTGGCAAGGGCAGCAAATGTAATAAAGTCATTTTCTTTAACTCCTAAGGCTTGAGACAAAAGTAAAGCAATGGCTGACGCAACAATACTATCATCCCAAACAATACAAAAAGCCTTTGGAAGTTTTGCCGTCTTTTGATGATGATCGGTTATTATCACTTCAAATCCATTTTCTTTTGCTAGTTTCACTTCTTCATTCGCGGTAATTCCACAATCAACTGTTATAAGAAGTGCTTTTTCTCCTCCTACTAGTTTTTTAATGTCCGATATTGACCTCTTTGACAATCCGTAGCTGTGAACAAACCTGTCGGGAATAAACGCATAACATTTTTTGTGCTTTAAATTCTTATAAATTGTTTTATATAAAATTGCGGTGGAACAAATTCCATCAGCATCGTAATCTCCGTGTATAACAATTGGAAGATCTTTTTTTACATATTCATTAATTTTTTGTGACGCTAACTTAAGTGATTCTTTAAAGTCAACCGGAAATGATTTTAAATAAGAATACAAGGGCGGTGGGTTTAAAAATTTTTCTTTATCAAATATCCCTCTATTTTTAAGAAGTGTAGATAAAATTTTGTCTTTATCTTTTATTTCACTTTTAACTTCCCATCTTTTCATAACAACTAACGACCTTTTTTATTAATATATTCTTCCCAGTAAACAAGAATTGGCGACGCGGTAAATATTGAAGAATAAGTTCCCGAAATTATTCCAATAACAAGAGCCAAAATGAAATCCCTTATAGTAGCGCCTCCAAGTAGTAAAAGAGAAGTTAAAACAATTATAACTGTAAGTGAAGTAGCAAAAGATCTATTTAGAGTTTCGACTATAGAAAAATTAACTACATCCGAAAACCCTACAGACTTTGGAAGCTTTCCGAGGTTTTCACGAATTCTATCAAAAACTACAATTGTGTCATGAACAGAAAACCCAATTACAGTAAGAACCGCGGTAATAAAAAGTGCGTTTACCTCAACATTAAAAAACTTGCCTAAAAATGAAAATACACCAATTACAACAAAAGCATCGTGAAGCATGGCAATAATAGCTGAGATTCCAAATCGAAAGCTCGCATAAGGCTTTGGAATATTTCTAAAGGCATACGCAATGTACAAAACTATGCCAATTGACGCGGTAAATAGAGCTATTAGAGCTTTTCTCGTAGTTTCTTTTCCAACCGAAGGTCCAATGGTTTCAAAAGAAACTTGCTTTGCGTTCTTAAAACTTTTGCTAATTTCAGCCTTAAGTTCAGTATCTTTAGAAACTTCCACCGGTTTTGTTCTTATTAACGCCTTATTTCCGGAATAAATTATAGACTCAATTTGTATTTTCTGATCTGAGAAAACTTTTCTTAACTGAATTTCATTTTTTGAAACATTCTGTCCAAAATCAAATTCAAAAACAGATCCGCCTATAAAATCTATAGACAATCTTAAACCAAAAATGGCCAACGAAATAATACCCGGCACCAAAAGACACGCGGAAAAAATCAAATACCATTTTTTATGTTTCATTATATTAATTTGCATGTTTTACCTCTTTTGGGTTTTCGTAGAATAAATTAACCAAAGTTCGTGTAACAAAAATGGAAGTAAACAAAGAAACAACAATTCCAATAAAAAGTGTTAAGGCGAATCCTCTAACAAATCCTGTTCCAAAATAAAATAAAACAAGTGAGGTTAAGATTGAAGAAATGTTTGAATCCTTAATTGAATTCCACGCTCTCTCAAAACCTAACTTTACTGCTAGTCCCATTGGTTTTCCCCACAAATATTCCTCTTTAATTCTTTCGAAAATCAAAATATTCGCATCTGCTGCCATCCCAACCGATAATATAAATCCCGCAATACCGGGAAGTGTTAAAGTTACGGGAATTAGTTTAAATACAAAAAACACGATCAAACCGTAAATTAATAAAGCAATATCAGCCATTATTCCAAATCTTCCATACGAGTAAACCATAAATATTAAAACGAGAATTAAACCAACTAAACCCGCGAAAATACTTCTATGAACAGAATCGGCGCCTAAAGTTGCTGAAACAGTTTTTTGCTCAAGAATCTCAACAGGGATTGGAAGAGCTCCCGCTCTTATTTGCATACTTAAAGCATTTGCAGTTTTAACATCAAAATTACCGCTTATAACAGGATCGTCCGTTAATCCTTTCGCCAGATTCTCATTTACGATTGGCATTGAAAGAGGGCTTATATCCTGATCTAAATACAAGGCGACAGGCTTATTCACATTGTTCTTCGCAACTTCCGAAAACTTTCTTCTTCCTTCCGTAGTGAACAGCAATCTAATTTCCGGCTTATTAGAATCAACAACTTTTGAACTAGAAAAAACTACATCAACACCTTTTAAGTCTGACCCTGTAACATTTGTATCTTCCCAAAGGTCCGGATTATAGGCAAATTCTTGAATTTTACTCTCGTCCCAAACTTCACCTTTCTTTATTACCCTAAATTTTAACTGCGCTGTTTGGCCAATAAGTTTTACCGCGGAAGTAACGTCATCGATCCCAGGGATCTCAACTATTATCCTGTAATCTCCGCCAACATTTGAAGTAGTAATGCTTGGTTCTGATACGCCTAATAAATCAATTCTTTTGGAAATTATATTTCTTGCCGATTCTAGTGCAGCTTTTTTTTGACTTTCTTGAATTTTTGACATGTTGGCTTTAAGGACTATCTTTATTCCTCCCTCAAGATCCAATCCCCTCTTTACCTGTCTAAAATCAAAATTCATCCTCCCGCCAAATAATTTTAAATAATAACCTCCAATGTATGAATCTATATTTAAGTATTTATTTTTAATGACGATTGGAATTCTAGGTATTACTGCAAGTAAGGAAATTGCAGTTATAGCCGAAACGAGCCCTAATCTAAGATAAAGAGTTTTTCCAAAATAAAGATTTTTAAGCATAGGAAACAGTATACCGTATCTTTAAGAAATTGAACTAAACTCCTCTTCGTCCCCAATTAACATTACTCTGCTTTGTGAAAGGATTTTAACTATAAAAGGATCATTTCTTCTTTTCCTAAAATTAAATTCATCTTCACCCATAACCGTGTAATTTAACTCCCTATTTTGCTTCTTTTCTTCGTTTGAAACTATATTTTTTAAAACTTCAATATTAACTCCACCTACAACAAACAAGTCTACATCAAGTACTGTAGAAGCTCTCCCTCTAACAAAAGACCTTGCCAAAACAGCGTATTTTGCATTTCCTAGCTCTTTTTCAGCTTTTATGATATCAGCTCCAATTCCATCCTCTTTTACAAATAATGAAAGGAGTTCAGGATAATAAATTGAACTTGAGTTTAAAGAATAATAAACTCTATTACCACTCGGCCTTCTTCTTAAAAATCCTATGGAAGTTAGTTTTTGAAGCTCGCGTCTAACAGCATTAATCTCACTCCCAACAGCTCTAACAAGAGACCTAACGTGGTAAGACTTATCTTTATCAAAAAGAAAAATTTTTAGAATCTTTACACGGACAGCCGAAACAAACAAATCTTTCAGCATATTAAAAGCCAAGAGCAGATAGGCTCAAAATTTATAATTATTTATACACAACTAGGTCAACATTTCTGTCAGGCACTATGCTTATCCAAACTGTACCTCTGTTAAACTTAAATTCTGCACCGTCATGATCAAAGAATTTAGTTCTATCATCTCTTCCGGCCTTGCTCCAAGTAACCTTGTTAACTTTTCCATCTATAAAAACCAACCCGTCGCCACTTCCAATAAGTTCATAAATTAATCTACCTTTTTCATCACCTATGGCATTGGTTTCAGTTGCAAACTGCACTATAACATTCTTTGCCCAAATTTGCTTTCCGCTTTCTCTATCCTTATGTAAAATAGGAGCCGAAGAACTATCGTAGCCTGTAAATCTTAAATAACCGTTAGTTTTTTGATCATACTTCCAAATTGCCGAATAATCACCTTTATTCCAGAAATCTATACTCAAATCGTTGGCTTTTGACGCGCTGTCGTAACCTTCTTTGTCGTTTTTGAACTGCCACGCATCAAAATCCCTTTTACCAGCCCATCCTAGAGTATCAGCAACTTTCCTTAGCTCAACCCCACTTGAATAGGCGGTATGTTCTGTTGCAACGTTCAATGAAGTATCGCGCCAAAATTGACCTCCTCCTCTACCCAAACTCCTCACAGGCCACGTTTCAATGGCCAAAAGAGCCTGTGGAGACCACCCTATGTGCATAAGCATTGCATCTCCCAACTCTTTGACCAAAACTAAGTAATATTCTCGTGCACTCCTAATCGGACCTATTTTTTCGGGAGTTTTAGATAAAAAGAATGCCAGAAACCTTGTAATACCGCCTTCCGCAACAATTTCATACACTAAATCCGCGTTTATTAAACCGGATTGGGGTCTGGCATCGACGTGATTATTTATCATTACAGCCAAGGGTCTTGTGTCTATAAATGACTTGGAATCCGCTTCAGTAAAAAGTACTCCGTTTAAAGAATCTTGCACCTTCTTACCACTCTCTTTACCGCCCCTTGAATCGGTAGAATTTGATATTGGATGAAGTATTTCTTCTACGCTTGATCCTAAAAATTTACTGCCTAAAAAGAA
>MEVN01000039.1:14611-15849 GCA_001772985.1 candidate division WWE3 bacterium RIFCSPLOWO2_12_FULL_36_10
ATTGCCTCCTTAACAACATCTTCTTCTTCAACAGACAATTCATAAATATCTTGCTTAGCTAACTTTACAGGTTTGGCATAAACTCTTGTACCACTCCTACCATGCAAACTAGATAATACAACTCCATCCCCTTTTTCACTAAGTAAAGCCAAAGAAAATGACTGATCGGAGCCTGTATCTCCAAAAGGATTAAATCTTTTTACTGCAACTCTTTGAACATGCTTTAAACTATCGTTTTTCAAATTATTAAGCTGAGAAAAAAGATTTTCCCCTTTTGAATATAACTCATCTAACTTATCAAATATTTTCTCGAGAGCATCAATAAGAGACTTTTCCTCACCTATCTTCAACTTTTTATACTGCCTAATAACAATATAATATTGATAAGATAAATACACCAACCACGCAAGTACTAAAACTTGTACTACACCAAATATTATGAGTTGACTGCTTGTCATTAGCTTCATTGTATAATTGAGTACAAACTTTGTCTAGACCGAAATTATGTGGTATCTTTTGCGTATGTCAAAGAAAAACAAGGAAAAAAACTTAAGACGAAAGATTGAAATTTTAAAAGCTCAAGTTAAAACTCAACATACTGTAACCTCGCCTGTAAGAATTGAAAGAATTGAATCGAATACAAAAACACCGGAATTAAACGATAAAGAGATAAGAAGAGCTCTAACTAAAACTTTTGTATTTTCCGTATCCTCATTTGTTTTATTAGCCGGACTTAATTACTTTGGTGCTTTTGACTTATTTACAAAACTTCTTAAATTTTAATTTCGGCTTCTATAAAATCGTCTAGATTCCCATTTAAAACCGAATCTGGGCTTGTACTTTCAACATTAGTTCTTAAATCTTTAACTAATTTGTAGGGATGTAGTACATAATTTCTAATTTGGTTTCCCCATCCCGGAACTTTATACCCGCCTTTTAATTTTCTTTTCTCTGCTTCCATTTCTGTAAGTTTTATCATATATAACTTGGCTTTTAAAACTTTCATGGCTTTTTCGCGGTTTTTGCCTTGAAAACGCTCCTCCTGACTTTCAACTACAATTCCTGTTGGCTTATGTTTAATTCTTACTGCTGTTGAAACCTTGTTTACATTTTGTCCACCATGTCCGCCTGCTCTAAAAGCTTCAAACTCTATATCATCATCTTTTATTTCAACTTCAATGGAATCGTCAATCAATGGAATTACTTCAACCAAAGCAAATGATGTTTGTCTAAGGTTA
>MEVN01000039.1:16117-30850 GCA_001772985.1 candidate division WWE3 bacterium RIFCSPLOWO2_12_FULL_36_10
TTGTCCCGCGTGAACAGATAAAATACAGTCCATTAAGTCGTGCTTGCCTGAAAGATAAACTTTCAATTCCAACTTTCTAAACTCGCTTTCAAATTCAACTTCATCTCCGCCTTCCATCAACATTTCAAGAATAGTGTACTCATCTACCTCTCTTTCAAGTTCTGCTAATGTCTTTGATAACTTTTGGCCTTCTTCCCAATCCTTCCACACACTCTCATTTGACAGCGTTTTTTTTAATTCGTTTATTTTTGCTATTTTTCCGTTAATATTAAGGTTTTCCCCAAGTTCGGAAAACCTAGTTTTTAGGTCATTCATTGGGGGATTATATCAAAAACCTCAAGACCCAAAGTAACTTCATCTCCCTTATTTATTTCGTTTGACAGCAATTTTTTAGCGAGATAATTCTCAACACTATCCTCTATAACGCGTGCCAAAGGTCTAGCACCCCATTCAGGACTAAATCCTCTTTTAGCAAGTTCATCAATAAGTTCTGGTTTAAAGTTTATCTTTACATCCTTTTCAATTGCCATGTTTCTTATTTTATTAAGCATCAAGTCCGTAATTTTTTTAACAGAATCCATGTCTAAGGGCTTAAATACAATAATACCGCTAAATCTATTTAAAAATTCAGGAGCAAAATGATCTCTTACTTCCTTGTTCGCAACTTCTTCCATTTCCTGAAACAAGCTACCTTTACTAAAAACATCCTGAATTGCGCGAGTTCCAACATTACTTGTTGCAATAATTATTGTATTTGTAAAATCAATCACCATACCGGAAGAATCCGTTAATCTTCCGTCATCCAAAACCTGAAGAAAAGTGAGTAAAATATTTGAATAAGCTTTTTCTATTTCGTCAAGTAAAATCAATGAAAAAGGTCGTAATCTTACTGCTTCGGTTAAAATTCCTTTAGTACTTCCATCAGGCGCCCCAACAAGACGATCAATACTGTCTTGCTGTTGATATTCACTCATATCTATACGGATCATTGCCTTTTTATCACCAAAATATACATCTGCCAAAGTTTTGGCTGTTTCGGTTTTTCCAACTCCGGTTGTTCCAACAAACAAAAAACTTGCGATTGGTTTATCCTCATTTCGTATTCCAACCCTTGCTCTCCTTAACGCGTTTCCAATTTGAACTATTGCTTGATCTTGGCCAATAACTTTTTTCTTCATTTCATCTTCTATTTTTAATAGTTTCTGGGACTCATCGTCGGTAATACTTGTAACCGGAACATTTGTCATTTCGGAAACTACAATCGCTACTCCTTCTGCAACAATGTACTTGTCTGCATCTCGAGCCGAGGTTGCAGCGCGTCCTAAAATATCTATTGCCTTATCGGGAAGAACTCTTTCGTGAATTAATTTTTCCGACAGCGCAACTGCTTTAAGAAGTGAGGGGTATGAAATTACAACAGAATAATCTTTCTCAAACTTATCAGCTACTACTTTAAGTATTTGTACTGTATCTTCTTTTGAAGCTTCCGGAATTTCAATTACCTGAAAAAGGCGTGCGAAAGCGCCATTTGGCTCAATATATTTTCTATAATTTTTAACATTCGTGGCGCCAATAAATTGAAGCTTTTCAGAAGACAAATATGACTGAAGAATTGAAAATGCTGAATACGATTCTCCCTGATCAGACGAACCGGCAAATAACTCATGTATTTCATCTATAAAAATTATGACATCGCCGGAACCAACTGCTTCGTCAAACACTAATTTAATTTTTCCTGCAATGTCACCGGCACTTTTTGTCCCGGCAAGTAAACTTCCGGCCTCAATACTAATAATTCGTTTAAAAGTGAGGGACTTAAATTCAGTTCCTTTTATAATCATAAATGCCATTGCCTTAACTAACGAGGTTTTTCCGCTTCCCGGTTCTCCAATAATCATTACGTTTTCGCTCGAAGAACTACTTAAAGTTTGTGATATCTCTTTTATCTCCTTTTCTCTTCCCACAATCTTATTGAAATATCCTTTCCTGGCATTTTCCGTGAAATCTTCTGAAACTGCGTCTAGATTTGGAGTAACTCTTCCTGTCAGTCCTTTATTAACACCGCCCATTTTCGGCATCACAAAATCCTCCTGCCATAAAAATATCCTAGACAGGGCTTCTCTATTTGAAACTACCCATTTTACCGCCTCTTCAATATCAGCCTCCGAAGATGAAAAATAAGAAAGTAATGAATCAACCTTAGGAATGGTTGCTAATACTGCTAAAAATACGTGCTCAGTTTCAACGTATCGAACACCGTGTTTTACTGCAAAATCAAAAGCAAGCTTTGCAAAAGCGTTTAAGTCTGTTGGCACAAATGGACCTGAAATTTTTTCTTCAACTTCAGGATTTAACAACTCTGCTTTTTTCAATATATAGTAAACTCTAGGAAATTTTAAAAACATTGGCACAGCGCTCCCTTTAAGTTTAAAAAGCAAATTTAAAAATTTTTCAGCTTCCGGTCTAAATGATTTTATAATGTCGCCTTTGCCCACTAAGGTTACTCGTTTTTTCGGAGTTCCCGAAATAACCAACTGATGTAAAATAAAAAGTGAAACAAAAATAGGTATCGACCAAAGCTTAAGAAAATAAATCAAAAGCAAAGGCGCTACATACCAAGTTATTGGAACAAATATAAAAAGTACAGAAAGAAGTGCAAATACTACGATGCCTGTGAGAATTAGCAAAAGTCGCATAAAAAACCCTATAACTCTACCAACTTTTGTGAAGTCGTTAAACAAAGGAACAAAAATAAGCCTTATATGAAGAGTCAGAGACAGGTCGTAGTTAACTAATATAAATATTCTTTTTGAAACAGAAAGAATCCTCTTTGGCGCGCGAATCGCCCACCAATACAAAAAGTCAATCAAATCACTAGGCAGTTTAGTAATCATTACTAAAGGATACCAAAAAAATAGTGTTAGGACATCATTCTCTCAACGAATATAATGATGGACTCCGGTCTAAAGCCCGGAGTCTCCTCTTTTCTTTGCAGAAAATAAACTCCCAAAACAAAACCCGGCAGGTACGTAGTAAAGGATATATAAAACCCATGGTATAAAAATTAGTGAAACAATTTTTCCAACATACGGAACAACCAAAAAAACCTTTCCAATTATTTCGTCTTCAGAAACCGGAATAGGATCATTAAAACTGTTGCTATCTCCTTTTGTGTAAAGTAACTTAACATCTCCAATTTCTTTAATGTTCTTTACCCTGTGAGTTATTAGATTACTAGACACATTCTTAAATTTAAAAGTTATTACATCTCCTATTCTATACGTAGTGCTTTTCATAATAAATACAATCGATCCTTGAGGCGCATACCGCGCCATGGAGTTTGATATTACCAAAATCGGTTTTATTCTAAACGTTAGATACAAAATATAAACCGTTGTAAAAAATCCTGCAGTTAACACTTGTTTAGGTATTCTTTTCTTGTCTATTTTCTTATTTTTTAACATTTTCTTCATATCTCAATCTGCTTCCCCCGGGTGAAAGCAGCTCTTTTTTACTTAAAGAGTTATCGAGTTAAAATCAAAATCGTAAGTTGCACTTTGGCCCTGTTTTGTACTACTCACGCTATCAGTTGAGAATCTTAGGACTAAGCCCTTTACACCACCCCCACTTACCACACCTAAATCAAATCCTTCCGTTTTCCATTTTATAATCGTTTTTTTACCCAAAGAATTTCCTAACTCCGCCTCGTCAACTACTCCATTTGAATTAGCATCATTCCACTCAATAGGTTCGACATTTATAATTGATCTAAGCTCCGCTGTATCGTTTGCGGTAAGATAGTTGGCGTTTGATGTTAACATTACGTTTCCATCCGACCCGTTATAAATCTTTACTGTATAGTCCTTGGTCCAATTTGACGATATCTTAGTAAAAATTGGTCCCGGAATCTGATCTGCTAAGTTTTCGGAATCAGTTCCAACAGCAACATCTTTCAATAGCTTAATCTCCGACCCGCCAACAGAAAAAGAAGCTCCAAGTATAGACGTCTGATCGGTAAACGCGGAAAGAGTAACTCCCGTTGTTAAAGCAATTAAAGTTATAACTGAAAAATAAGTAAGACTGTATTTTTTCATTTAATCACCCCCTTTCTCCTCTAGCTTGTTTGTAACAAACAAGCTTAAAGCTTTCATACTGGTAAAAGATTCATCGCTAACAATTATGTGATCAACAAGACTTATGCCAAGCCAACTACCAACTTCCGCTATCTTTCCGGTTAATAAAATGTCATCAGTGCTGGGATTTGTATCGCCTGAAGGATGGTTATGTACAATTACAATTGATGTAGCAAATTTTAAAAGCGCTTGTCTAAAAATTTCTCGAGGATCAAATGTTGTCTCACTAATACCTCCAATAGAAATTAAATCCTTTGAAATTATTTTATTTCTTGAATTTAAACAAAGTAAGTAGAGTTTTTCTTTTTTTAACTTATAAAATTCCTTTTTTGTGTACTCAAATATATCTTTTGGGTTTTTTATACTCTGGTTTTCGTGAACTTCTTTAATATTTGCTCTTAAACAAATTTCATTTACAGCTTTAATTGTTATTGCCTTAACATATCCAACATTCTGAAATTTAATTAATTGTTCTATATCTGCGGAAAGTAAATTATAAAAATTACCAAACTTATTTAGCATTTGACGGGCTAAATCAATTGCAGTAACGCCTTTTCCACCTGATCCAAGTATTATTGCTAAAAGCTCAATATCTAATAAATTTTCCTGTCCGATTAAATTGAATCTTTCCCTAGGCCTCTCCTTAATATCTAAATCTTTTAATGTATTTTTGTACATAAATACTAAAATACATTATTGCAATGTATATTGCAATATGGTAAATTCTATTTACAATGGATAAAAGAAATTCATTCCTTGGAACACAGATTAAAAGTATTAGATGCGAATCTGGTTTATCTCAAAAAAGATTTGGAAATAAAATAGGTGTTTCATCAAAAGCGGTATCTTCCTATGAAACCGGAAAGTGTATGCCATCACTAAAAGTTCTTAAAACTATATCTGAAGTTTACGAAACTGAATTTACAATCCCATATCCAAAAAAACTTGAGGACATAAAGGAAAATTTAAAGGAAGTAAAAGAAATAGTAAGAGATATAACCGAAAAATTGTCTTATCTCTTAGAGTATTGAGGTGCTTTTCTAGCTTTTTTAAGGAAGTACTTTTTTCTCTCAACCATTCTGGAATCTCTAGTTAAAAGTCCTTGTTTTCTTAAGATTTTTGAAAAATCCTCACTAATAGCAGATAAGGCTCTTGAAATACCGTGTGCTACAGCATCAAGCTGGCCGGTTTTACCCGAACCTGAAACCTTAATGCTTGCACTAAATTTAGAACCTGGATGAGAAACTCCCACTAAATGAAAGGGACGCATCCACTTTATTTTCTCCTTCTCAGTTGAGAAGTAGCTATCTATCGGAATACCGTTCACTACAAAATCTCCCTTGTCTTGATACAAAAAGACACTTGCAACAGCGGTTTTTCTTCTCCCGGTGCCCGAAATAAATCCCTTGATTACTGTTTTTTCTATTGGTGTATCGCTTTTTATCTTAACCATATCTTATTTAACCTGCCCCATGTGAGGATGCTCTATACCTTTATAAATATACAAATTAGCCAATCTGACTTTTTGAAGTTTATTTTTTGGCAACATACCTTTTACTGCTTGCCTAATCGCCCTGTCCGGATATTTTGCCATTACCTCGCCTAAAGTAGCGCTTCTCAAACCTCCGGGATAACCGGTATGCCTATAATATATTTTATCCTCTAACTTTTTTCCTGTAACAGCAACTTTTTCCGCATTTACAACAACAACACAATCGCCTACATTCATATTTCTAGTGTAAGTGCTTTTGTCTTTTCCCATTAACTTTTTAGCAACATCAACAGCAACTTTTCCAAGTATCTTGTTTTTAGCATCAATAAGGTACCAATCTTTATTTATATTTTCTGATTTTTTTGGAGCAAATGTTTTATTCATCTTTTTTCTCCGCTTTTTTCACAACCTCAATTTCTTTCGACCATTCTAATCTAGCCATAGGAGCGCTATCCCCAACCCTGCGTCCAAGTTTAACTATTCTTGTATATCCCCCCGGTGTTTCTAAAAACCTAGGAACCACTTCAGAAAACAATTTCTTTCCTTGTTCTGTTGTAGGCAAAACACCCTTAATGTACTTTACAGCATTAAAATCAGCTTTTTTGGCTCTGGTAACTAGCTTTTCAACAAAGGGTTTAACAAATTTAATTTTGGTTTCGGTAGACTCAATTTTCCCGTACTGTACCAAAGATCCGGCAAGATTACGCAAAAGCGCATCTCTGTGATCGCCATCCCTCTTTAGTCTTTGACCTAAAACTCGATGCATCATATCTAGTACCCCTTTTTAGCTTTCCTTAGATAATAATTTATTAATTTCTTCAACAGATTTTTCGCCTAAGTTTTTAATGTCGGCTAATTCTTCCTGAGTCTTGTCCATTAACTGACTTAAACTCTTGATACCATGTTTTCTTAAAGCATTAATTGTTCTTGTAGGCAATGGAAGATCGTCAACTGAAGCGTCTTCAACTGCTTTCTTTTTCACACTTGAAGCGACTACTTCGGTTGGGGTAGTAACAACTATTTCGTCTTCTCCCTGTGAAAATCTTGCAAAGAAGCTTCTTAAAATACCTGAGCTCATCTCAACAGCTTCAGAGGGTGTAATACTTCCATCTGTTTCTACTGTAAAAATAAGTTTATCCAACCCTATTACTCTACCCATTCTAGTTGGTTCAACTGAATAAGATGCAGAAACAACAGGAGAAAAAGTGGCATCCAAAAGTATAACTCCCAATTTTGATGTTTCTCTATCTTCAACAGGAGAGTATCCATAACCTGGTTCAACAACAAGTTCAGCTTCAAATTTTGCATTTTTGTCAGACAGTGTAGTGATAAGTAAGTCTTTGTTTAATATTTCAGCCTCTGAAGAAAGGTCAATATCTGAAGCAAATACTTCGCACGGACCTGTCATTTTTATTCTACCCACAACAGGATTGTCCCCATGAACTTTAATTCTTACTTTTTTAAAGTTAAGACCAATCTCAATTACGTCTTCTTTCACTCCGGGAATTGTTGAAAATTGATGAGAAACTCCTTCTATCTTAATTTGAGTTATCGCACCGCCTCTTAATGATGTTAATGCAACTCTTCTTAAGGTATTCCCTAAAGTATTACCAAATCCTGTAGGCAACGGATCAAATGAAAACACACCTACATTACCTTTTTCAGATACTTTTAAAATTTTTACTTCTGATGGATTCAACTGCATAAACCTCCTTTAAATTATCTTGTATAAAACTCCACAATTAACTGTAAATTAATATTCTCAGATAAGTCGTCGATCTTTGGTAATCTTTCAAATTTAACGAATTTGTCTTTAATATTAGCTGAAAGCCAGTCAGGTAATAAAAAGCCTTCTCTTAACTGAAGCTTGTCAAACTCAACAGGTTTTATAATATCTCCAGCCCTTAACTCCATGGAGGGCGAATTATAAACCTTATTATTCACCATAAATCTACCAATACGAATTAACTGTCTCGCTTGGCCTCTTGATACTGCGAATCCGCTTCTATATACCATATTATCGAACCTAGTTTCAAGTTTCTGCATTAATTGCTGGCCTGTTACTCCTTTTGACTTCATAGCAACATTTACATAACTACCAAATTGTTTTTCCAATAACCCGTAAATTCTTTTGGCTTTTTGTTTTTCTCTAAATTGAAGCCCGTAAGGCGAAATTCTGTTTCGCGATCTGGAATTTCCGTGCATCCCCGGTGATTGGCGTTTCTTCGTTACAGCACATTTCTCACTTTCACATCTTGCGCCTTTTAGATAAAGCTTTTCACCCTCTCTTCTACACAATCTGCATTTTGGTCCAATATATCTAGCCATTTTTAAACTCTTCTCCTTTTTCGCGGTCGACAACCGTTGTGCGGAATCGGTGTAATGTCTGAGATTGCGGTTATTCTTAACCCTGCGTTTTTTAATGCCTTTATAGATGAGTTCCTGCCGGTTCCTGGACCTTTTACAAAAACCGATACTTCCTGCATTCCGGCAATGCTTGCTTTGTGTCCAACATCTTCAGCTGCTTTGGCCGCAGCGTACGGGGTTGACTTTCGGGATCCTTTAAAACCAGAGGCTCCAGAACTTCCTGAAAATAAAGTATTACCATCTAAATCTGTTATTGTAATGAGTGTATTATTAAATCCGGCTGATACAAAAGCCTTACCGGAAGTAGATATAATTTTTGTTTTAACTTTTTTTGTACTTTTAATATCTGTCATTTTAAGTCTTTGTTAATTTAACCTTCAAACCTCCAACTGTCTTTCTTTTACCTTTTCTGGTTCTTGCATTACTTCTTGTTCTTTGTCCTCGTACCGGCAAACCTTTTTTATGTCTGATTCCCCTGTAAGATTGAATGTCTACAAGCCTTCTAACATTCTGAGTCACAATTCTTCGTAATTCTCCTTCAACCGGAAACCTCATGTCATTTACGGCTTTTAAAATTTTCGAAAGATCTCCTTCAGTTAAGTCCTTTACCCTAAGGTTAGCATCAACACCGCTTTCAATTATTATTCGTTTAGCAAGAGACGGCCCTATTCCGTATATGTAAACTAAAGATGCTTCTATTCTTTTTTCATTCGGGATTTCAACTCCCAACAATCTTGCCATAATTTAACCTTGTCTTTGTTTGTGTTTAGGATTTCTGTTGCATATAACATACACAACGCCCCTTCTACGTACAACTTTACATTCCTTACATATTGTTTTAACTGACGCTCTAACTTTCATCTTGTGTGTTTTCCTCTTTCTCCGCATATCTATAAGAAATACGCCCTCTGGTTAAGTCGTGCGGAGAAAACTCAACCTTAACCCTATCGCCCGGTAATATTCTAATTCTAAACTTCCTTAACTTACCCGACAGTACTGCCATAACCACTGACTCATCTTCGAGCACAATCGTAAACATACCGCCCATATGAGCTTCTAATACTTTTCCATTTTTAATTATTACCTGTTTATTACCCATCAAGAAATACAAACCGCCTCTTTCCGGCGGGACATGAAACTACTTTAGATTTTCACTTTTTCTCTATTCCCACATCGGATTCTATCAAAATAAGTGACAGGAGTCAACAAAAACCCCTTTTAGTAACTACCGAGTCAAAACCAGCGGTCGATCCACCGTAACCGCGACAGTATGCTCAAATAACGCCCCCAAGCTCCTGTCCAGCGTTTCGATTGTCCATCCATCGTTGGCTACTCTGAGTTTAGGCTTACCTTTTTGGTAAATAATCTCAATCGCAAACACCATACCAACCTTTAGTTCTGAGCCTGAGTTTTTGCCTCCATAACCTGGAACATACGGATCTTCATGTAAATCAACTCCAATCCCATGGCCAACTAAATCTCTGGAAACAGAATATCCCGCTCTTTCAACTACCCTCTGCATGGAATTCGATATGTCGCCAACCTTGTTTCCTTTTACACAATTAAATATGCCCTGCTCTAAAGCCTGAATGCCTGTTTCCAAAAACGCTGTATGATTATTGGTTTCTACTTCAACCGAATAAGACAAATCTGTATGAAAACCCTTATACAGCACTCCTAAGTCAACACTTACAATGTCTCCCTTTTTTATTTTGTAAGTATTTGGAATTCCGTGAACTAATCCTTCATTTATGTTTATACAAGTTGTGTATTTATAATCTTCTACAGTCTTAAAAGACGGCAGGGCATTTTGATTCTTAATTACATCCTCGGCTATTCTATCCAAGCTTAATGTTGTGGCACCAACCTTAATACTTTTTAAAACTTCAGATAATGCAAGGGCAGAAATTTTTCCACCTTCGGCCATTAAATTAATTTCGTTTTGGGTTTTAAGTTTAATCATTCCCTATCCCAAGAGCAGAAACTGTATCGGTAAAAACATCTTCAGGTGGCTTATCACCATTTACCTCTGTCAAAATGCCCATTTTCCTAAAAAGATCTAATGACGGAACTGTCTTCTCCTCATAGTTTTGTAGTCTTTTTGTAACAATTTCCTCTCTATCATCATCTCTCTGAATTAGAGTTGCTCCACATAAATCACAAATTCCCGGCTTTTTCGGTGGATTTGAGTATATATTAAAAATAGATCCATCCACCTTACACTCTCTTCTTCCTGCAATTCTTCTTATGGAGATTTCTGCTGAAATCTTAAGCAGTAATACCAAATCAAATCCCGGATTAAAAAAGTCAAGATCACTTAACTGGCGCGCCCAACCATCCAATATAAATCCTCTGATACAATCTTTTTCTTGAACACGTTTTTCCAATATTTTTCCTACAATATTATTCGGCGCTAAATCTCCACGATCCATAGACCCTTTAATACCCTCATAATAGGGGCTTCTGGGATCAATGCTTCTTAATAATTTGCCAACAGAAATAACCGGAATTTTTAATCTTTCACTTAACAAACTCCCAATCGTTCCTTTTCCGGATGCGGGAGGTCCTATGAGTAAAATCTTCATAGCATTATTTAAACATATCCATTAACTCTTCACTTCTTCCTCGTAACTGCTTTTCTATTTTCTTATCCAGAATTTTCATAGTGTCATTTATTAAATCTCGTAATCTCTTATTTTCAACTCCGTCAACAATTATACTTACTATTCTTTTATCTCCCCTTACTACTACCGACACGTTACCTTCTTCTTTTAGCGCGGTAATTTGCTCAACCTCTTTATTTAATTGAGACTGAGTCTTTTTGTATTTAAATATTTTTCTCAGATCTGGCATTTTAATTTAGAAACCCTTCATAATTTTTTGTTACTACAAGAGATTCCATTTGCCTAATTGTTTCAAGAACTACAGAGACTACAATTAAAAGCCCGGTTCCTCCTATTGTTACGGTTGTAACACCAACTCCTGTTTGAACTAAAAACGGCAGTATTGCAACCAAACCCAAAAAGACCGCACCAACTAAGGTGATTCTGTTCATAACGGCTCTTAGATATTGTGTGGTAGACTTTCCCGGCCTTATTCCGGGTACAAAACCTCCGCGCTTTTTAATGTCTTCAGATATTTTTTCAGGCGGAAACTGAACCGATGTATAAAAATATGTAAACCCAACAACTAAGAGAAAATATAAAACATTATATGAAACTGTACTTGGCATAAAATTTGAAGAAATGAAAAATCCTATTTTTTGTAATATCGCAACGGAAGACGCCTGCAAGGGCCCTGCTGCTGAGGACGGAATTAATACAACCGCAATAGCAAAAATGATTGGAATAACTCCCGCTTGATTTATTTTTACAGGAAGATAACTTGACACCCTTTGAGGACCGGCGCTTCTCCTTCCATATTCGAGCGGAATATTACGCGTCCCCTCATTTACCAAAACAACCCCTGCAATTACAAGCAGAGAAATTCCGGCGAATAAAAGGATATTAAGAAAATTATCACTATTTACGGTTGAAACAAATTTAACAAAAGATGAAGGAAGACTTGAAATTATACCTACAAAAATTAATAGCGAAATGCCGTTTCCTACACCATATTCTGTTACGAGCTCGCCTACCCACATTAAAAATAAAGTACCACAAGTTAACGTAAGTATTAAAATTATGAGTTTTAATGTTGGGAGAGACTGAAGTACGTTCTGTTTACTTAGAAAAAAATACACCCCATAAGACTGTAACAAAGCTAAAGGAAAAGTTATATATCTTGTATATGTATTTATCTGCTCTCTCCCTGTTTCACCTTCTTTTGACAATTCCTCAAGCTTTGGAATCATTATGGTTAATAACTGCATTATAATCGAGGCGTTAATATACGGACCAACGCCCAAAGTTACAATTGAAAAATTTTGCAATCCGCCTCCGCTGAATAAATCAAAAAAACCAAAAAGAACGCTGCTTTTTAGGAATTCCCTAACCGCTGTAACATCTACTCCGGGAACAGGTATGTGTGCCAATAGACGGAATATAAAAATAACAAGTAATGTGAATAAAATCTTTTTTCTTAAAGTCGCTGTTTTAAAAATTTCTAATATATTCATTGAACATTTCCACCGGCCTTTTCTATCATTTTCGTAGCGGTCGCAGAAAACATAAAGCCTTTAAAGGTGAGTTTCTTTGTAAACTTATCGCTTGAGAGTATTTTAAATCCGTCTCTTGCAACTTCTTTAACTTTATTAAAAGAAAGTTTTTTACCTGAAATAACATCTTTTGGTGTCACTTCACTTCCATCTTTAAAAGTATTAAAAAATGATAGTGGAATTGCAAAAATTCTTTTCGAGTTCTTATTTTTAAAGCCACCCATTTGCGGAAGTTTTTTATATAAAGGAACTTGGCCTCCTTCAAATCCTCTTGGAATACTTTTTCCGGTTCTCGACTTTTGTCCTTTTTGTCCCCGTCCAACTGTGTGCCCGCCAACCCCACTACCTATACCCCTACCAATTCGTTTGGCCGGTTTTTTATTTCCTTTTAATCTTGTTAGTGTATGTAGTTCCATTTATTCCTTTACCTCTTTTCTAAACTTAGAAAGGGCTTCAATTGCACCTTTTACACTTGTACCTTTATTTGTTGATCCGAGCATTTTTGCAGAAATATCCTTAATACCGGCTAATTCCATAACCTGTCTTATTGCCCCTCCCGCTATAACACCGGAACCTTCGGGAGCCGGTTTCATTTTAATAATCGAAGCACCGTATTTTGAAACTAGTTCGTATGGAATTGTGCCATTATGAACCACAACTTCAACCATAGCTTTTTTAGCGGAGGATACAGCTTTTTGAACAGCAGTTGGAACATCTCCGGCCTTGCCAAATCCAAATCCAACTCTGCCATTTCTATTCCCAATAACAACGAGCGCGGTAAAACTCATTTTACTCCCGCCCTTGGTCTTTTTTGAAACTCTTTTAATCTGTATTACTCTTTCTTCAAATTCTTTATCAACAACTTTCATATTTTCCTTAAAATACTAACTTTAAACTTCTTGCACCATCCGCAAAACTTTTTACCCTTCCGTGATACTTGTACCATCTTTTATCAAAAACTACATTAGTAATCTTGGCCACCTTAGCTCGTTTAGCAAGCAGTTTCCCAAGTTCAAAGGCAGCTTGGGTTTTATTTTTCCCAATATGCACCTCACGAACTTTATCTGATACATCAACTAATGTCTTGGCGGTTTTGTCGTCAACAAGCTGACCATAAGTATACTTATTCGATCTAAACACACACAACCTTGGGCGCTCTTTAGTCCCGAAAATTTTTCCTCTTACCCGTAATATTCTTCTTAATTTATTGGATCTTAATCTAATTTTTTTCATTGCGTTTTACCTGCCTTTCCCGGTTTTCTTCTAACTACTTCGCCAACATAACGTATACCTTTTCCTTTGTAAGGTTCTGGTTTTCTATACTGTCTAATTTTTTCAGCTACTTGTCCAACCAAATGTTTATCCACTCCCTGTATTAAAATCTTTGTGTTTTCTTCAACTCCTATTTTTATTCCGGCAGGAGATATAAATTCTATCGGGTGAGAAAAACCTAATGATAAAGTTACACCTGTAGCACTTTCTTTTGCTCTATAACCAACTCCTATCATTTCAAGCCTCTTTTCAAACCCACTAAGCACCCCCGTAATCATATTCGCAATCAGTGCCCGTGTCATTCCTGCATATGCACCTGATTCCTTTGTCCCAACCTCAACTTCAACTATTCTAAGTTCAGTACCCAATATTTCTATTCTTACTTCAGGGCGCAATTTAAGTGACAAATCTCCCTTAGGTCCGTGCACAAAAATTTCGCCCTCTTTTAACTCGGCTTTGACATTTTCCGGTATTAAAATTAATTTTTTTCCTATTCTTGACATATCTTTACCAAACAATACAAATAACCTCTCCACCAAGTTTTCTTTTTTTGGCTTCATCCGAAGATAAAATACCTCTTGAGGTAGAAACAACCGATATCCCAAAGCCTCCTGCAATTTTCCTAAAACTTGCTGAACTTTTGTAAATCCTTCGTCCCGGTTTTGATATTCTTTTAACGTCTGTTATTCTTGAAACACCGTTATCATAAACTATATCCAACCTGAGTCTTTTAAAAGAGTCTCCTTTTTCTTTAAATACTTTTACGTTTTCAAGAAATTTCTTCTTTTTTAAGATCTCTGCAATCTGCTCACAAACGTTTGAATGTGGTATCTCAACAAAAGGGTTACCTGTCATTGAGGCGTTTTTTATGGAACTTAACATGTTTGAAATTCTATCTACACTCATATTTTTACCAACTGGATTTCTTAATCCCCGGAAGCTCACCTTTATGTGCCAGCTCCCTAAAACAAATTCTACAAATCTTAAATCTACCCATATAACCTCTGGGTCTTTTGCAAATACTACACCTGTTATATTCTCTAACTGTGTATTTTTTCGGTCTTTTATGTTTTGCTATCAAGCTTTTTTTTGCCATATTCTTATCTTGACTTTGCAACCTTTTGAAAAGGTACATTTAATGCATCAAATAATTTTTCACTATCCTCTTTATTACCTGAATTCGTAACAATACTAATTTCAAAACCTCTAATATTCTTCACATTGTTCTGATCTACCTCAGGAAATAGAGTATGCTCGCTTATACCAATATTCAAATTTCCGCCATGGTCAATTGACTTTCTATCTAATCCAGA
>MEVN01000040.1:0-11459 GCA_001772985.1 candidate division WWE3 bacterium RIFCSPLOWO2_12_FULL_36_10
TACCTCCTCTTGCCGTTAAAGAAATTTACATAAAAAAATCAGATAAAATAATAAGGTATGAAATATTCAATAAAGAAGAAAGATTTCTAAATACAGAAGCAACAAAAGGAAAACCAAAAATCTATAGAGAAGTTTCCACAACTAAAGTGTTGGTTTTAATTTTCTTAGCGCTTGCGCTGTATATGACTTTTTATCTTTTAATAAGTCGGCCAAAGTACCTGAAAAAACTATATTCCCGCCTTTATCGCCACCTTCAGGACCTAAATCCACAATCCAATCGACATTAGAAATAACATCTAAATTGTGTTCTATTATTACAACGGTATTACCTTTTGAAGTAAGTCGTTTTAACACAAAAATTAATTTCTCTAAATCATAAAAATGAAGGCCGGTGGTAGGCTCATCCAGAATATACAAGGTCCTTCCTGTTGACTTTTTCGAAAGCTCAAGGGACAGTTTTACTCTTTGCGCCTCTCCCCCCGATAATGTTGGTGCCGGCTGGCCAAGCTTAATATATCCCAAACCTACATCCGCAATTGTTTTTAGCTTTCTTTTTATGTACGGGATGTTGTCAAAAAAATTCAGCGCTTCGTCAACAGTCATATCTAGTACTTCACTTATATTTTTATCTTTGTAGTGAATCTCTAACGCCTCACGGTTGTACCGTTTACCTCCGCAAACTTCGCAATTAATATAAACATCGGGCATAAACTGCATCTCAATTCTTATTTGGCCTTCCCCCGCACAGGCTTCACATCTTCCGCCTTTTACGTTAAAACTAAACCTTCCGGTTTTATAGCCTCGTACTCTTGCCTCTTGGGTTTGCGAGTACAAATCACGTATAAAATCAAAAGTTTTTGTGTAAGTTGCAGGATTTGATTTTGGTGTTCTTCCAATTGGAGACTGGTCTATTGATACTACTTTATCTATATTTTCAACTCCGGTAAGTACTTCGTATGGCTCGGGTTTTTCTTCATTTTTTAAACCAAATTCTTGTCTTAACGCTTTTAAAAAGGTATCCATAATTAGCGTTGACTTTCCGGATCCGGATACTCCCGTAATACAAATAAGCTTGCCTAAAGGTAGCGTTAAATCAACATTTTTAAGATTTCTTCCTGACGCTTTGGTTAATGACAAAACGTCCCCTTCTTTGTACACACCTTTTCTATAAAACTTACCAATTTCGTCAAGTTCAATTGAATCAAAAGCTTTCCCAACTTCTTTGCCTACTTGCCTTTTGCCAGATAAATAAAGTCCGGTTAAAGATTTAGGATTCTTCTTAATCTCATCTGGCGTACCATGTGCAATAATCTGCCCACCTAATTCTCCCGCATAGGGGCCAACATCAAAAATGTAGTCACTTTCAAGCATTGTTTCTGCGTCATGTTCAACAACAAGAACAGTATTTCCTAAATCTCTAAGATGTTTTAAAGTGGTAATAAGTTTTGATTGATCCCTCTGATGTAAACCAATTGACGGTTCATCAAGAACATATAAAACTCCCGACAGTCCCGATCCTATCTGCGATGCTAATCTTATTCTTTGCGATTCTCCTCCGGATAAATGAGATGCGCTTCTACCTAAAGTCAAATAAGATAATCCAACATCAACTAAAAATTCAAGTCTATATTTTATTTCTTTAAAAACAGGCGTAGAAATAGTCTTCTCTCTTTCAGACAAAATTAAATTGAGATTTGAAATCCAATCAGTTAATTTATCAATTGAAAACTCTGTTACTTTAAAAATATTTTTTTCATCAACAGTTACAGACAATGCTTCCTTTTTTAACCTAGCTCCCGAACATAAAATGCAAGGCTCGTTCACCATGTATTTTTCTATTTCATTTCGAATAAAATCGGACTTTGTTTCGGCAAATCTCCTTTTTAAATTAGGTATTACACCTTCAAAATTTGCGTTAAAATCACCCTCGTTTCCATCTCTTGTTTTGTAATGTACTCTAAATTTTTTGCCATGCGGGGCTCCGTACATTAATAATTTATACACATCCGAACCTAACTGCTCAATCGGAATATTAAGAGAAAAGTTATATTCTTTAGCTACAGCATCGATTACCATTGCGGTCCACGAGTTATGCTCAAAAAGCCTAGCCCAAGGAAAAATACCACCTTCTTTTATTGTCAATCGTGGATTTACTACAACTTTTTCATCAACTTCAAGCTGAGTTCCTAATCCGTCACATTTAGGACAAGCGCCATGAGGAGAGTTAAATGAAAAACTTCTTGGTTCTATTTCTGGCAAAGATATATTACAAAAAGGACAAGCAAAATTTTCGGAATATAGATGATCTTCAAAAACCAACGGTGAATTTGAAAAATCAAACTCTTTATCCAAAACTACAGAAACAATTACACTACCGCCTGCAAGCCTTAAAGCTGTTTCAATAGATTGAGTAATTTGCGCTTCAAAAGTCTTTCTGTCAGCTAAAACCGCAAACTTACTTTTCGAAATGATAAATCTGCTAAGAACGGCTTCTATGGTATGTTTATTTGTTTTTATTAAGTCAAAATCTTCATTTAAATCTCTTATTTTACCGTCTATTCTAGCTCTAATAATTCCTTGTTTTTTCAAATTTCCAAACAAAGAAGAGTACTCGCCCTTTCTATCTTTAACAACTGGCGACATAATCATTAATCTAACACCTCTTATAGATTTATATTCAGGACTATCCTTAATAAGATTAAAAATGTTGTCAACTATTTGTTCTATGCTTTGTCGGCTTATCTCCCTTCCACATGACGGACAATGTGGGTGGCCTATTCTCGCAAACAAAAGTCTTAAAAAATCGTACACCTCAGTTACAGTTCCAACCGTTGATCTAGGATTTTTAGTAGTAGTTTTTTGATCAATTGCAATTGCGGGAGATAAACCATCTATTCTGTCTACATCCGGCTTGTCCATTACACCTAAGAACTGTCTTGCGTACGATGAAAGGCTTTCAACATATCTTCTTTGCCCCTCCGCATAAATCGTATCCATCGCCAAAGATGATTTTCCGGATCCTGAAACACCTGTAAACACTACAATTTTATTTTTTGGAACCGTTAAATCAACGTTTTTTAGATTATGCTCACGCGCACCGTAAATCTTGATCTCTTCTAATGGTTTTAACATAAAAGTTAGTATACGGTAAAACTTCGGGTTTGTGAAACCTTAAATTGCTTTTCTTGAAATATAGTTAAGAAGAGGAACTACTAGATCAAAATTTATATCCGTTTTACCAACTACACCAAGAACCATATTATCAATTAACGTCGTAGACACAGCACACAAAGATGTAACAATCTTATCTTCTAGTACAAAATCAAAACAAAAGCAAATTGGATACAAAGTAAAATTATCTGCCAAAGTCTTTTGTATAAATTCAGGATTATCTAAAAATGTTAATAGTGAGTGTAATTCATCACCAAACATTTCGTTTCGTTTAATATATGTCGAAAATCCAACGGCAATAAAAAGGCTTAAATCCTCATCTAACATAAACACAGGACAATCTAGAATACTTGAAATATATCTAATTAACTTTCTTTTACCCTCAAATGAACTAAAATTTCTAAAAAGTTCTTCGAGTTCAACTTTATTGTGCAGTGGAAGCTCGGATTTATTTAAAACGTGCTTGTGCAAGTATTCTTTAATATCAACCGCATTAACACCAATACTTAAATATCCATACTTCACTAAACCTACAGAAGCATCATTATCATGTACGTTTTTTATCATTTACTTTAGGGCAGAATAAAAACTAATTAGACGGACCACAGTCAACAACTAAAGATTGTCCTGACTTTATTTCAGACCACAAATTTAAATTGTTTGCCAATGCCATATAATTATATTTTTCACCATCACCGCATACTCTTTCGGCAACCTGCCACAAACCTTCGCCTGAAAGTACTTCTACCTTAATAGCTTGTGATGTGTCTGTTGTCCCTTGCACTTCGGTTTTTATGTTACCGTTCTTCACTGAATTTATGATTTGGTTTAATCCGGTATTATTTGATGTTTTACCAAAATACCAAACGCTAAAAAATGCGATGAGAACAAGTATTCCTATACCTGTTATAAGATTTCCCCAGTTCGCTTTTGGATTATCTTCTTTTATTTTATCCATTACTTTGTTTAATGTTTCTCTAAATTTCATTAAGATCACCTCCTATCATTTTTTTTATTCTTCTCCTTACTTTTATCATTTGGAACACTGCAAATACTTTTAAGTTCAGTCCCTCTTATAAACACTTCAGATCTGTTTTTGCATTCAGGATAGTTTCTAAACACAACGCTTGGAGGTGGCAAAAAAGTTTCATTTTCAAAACCATTCAGAAGACTTAGCATGATTTTATTCCAAATTGGCGCGGCACCCGAAAGACCTGACGCTAGCTGGGGGTTCATAGGAGTGTTATCGTTATTGCCAACCCATACTCCAACCACATACGATGGAGTATAACCAAAAGTATAATTATCTCTTTTTGCGTCAGTAGTTCCTGTCTTTACTGCTACAGTGTGCTTAGGTATATTCAACGAGTTATTAAACCCAAACGCCCCGGATCTTGCATAATTATCTGATAGAATGTTGGTCACTAGATACGAAATACCGTCAGAAATTGCCCTTTCTTCTTTTTGATCATTTTTGTTATAAATTTCAAAACCATTTGCATCTTTAATTGATATAAAAGACGTTACGTCCCTATATACACCACTTCTGGCTAATGTTGCGTATACATTCGTTAAATCCAAAAGCCTAACCTCTTTACCACCTAGGGTTACAGATAAACCGTAAGAACTATCGAACTTCCAGTTTTTTAAACCCATTTTATTGGCTAGCGCAACCATATTCTCAACACCTAAATTCTTTACAAGTTTAACTGCCGGAATGTTATAAGAATTTGCTAACGCCTGCCTTAAACTTACAACTCCATGAAATTTTCCATCATAATTTACAGGTGTGTAAGTTTGGCCGTATGATTGAAAAGTAATTGGAGAATCGTCAATAAATGAGGCGGGAGTAAGACCTTTTTCAAAAGCCAATGCATATGTTATTGGTTTTGCAGCCGATCCTGCTTGTCTACTAGCTGTTACAACATCAAACGCGCCTCCATTTTCTGAAAAATAATCTACAGATCCCACATATCCCAAAATCCCCCCACTTCTTACGTCAATTATTGCGGAGGCTCCATTTGAAATATTTAAATCAGCACTTTCTTTGACCCCGTTCGTAACTATTTCCTGCGCTTTTTCTTGTACATCAAGATCCAAAGTTGTAGTTACAGTTAACCCTCCAAAATCAACTAAATGTTGGCCATATTTTTCGTATAGTTGAGTTTTTACATAATTTACAAAATGTGGAGCTCTAATATAGCTCTTCTGAGATGCAAAGGTTAACTCCGCATTTGATGCCTCATCCGCATCTAATCTTGTTATGTAACCAAGTTTAACCATACGATCCAAAACTAACCGTTGTCTTTGTTTTGAAATCTCTAAATTTCCACTAAAAGGAGAATTAACGCTAGGAGATGAAGGAAGTCCTGCTAAAAAGCTTGCTTCGGCTAAATTTAAATCACGTACATCCTTATCAAAATATTTTTTTGATGCCGATTGAATCCCCCACGATGTTCCTCCATACGCAATATTGTTTAAATAAAGTTCAAGAATTTCATTTTTGGAATATTGTGTTTCAACCAAAAGGGCTAAGAAAATTTCTTTAACCTTCCTTGAAACTGTTCTTTCCGGGGAGAGTAAAACATTTTTTACTAACTGCTGAGTTATAGTTGAACCGCCCTGCACGCTTGAATCAAAGAAAGTAGCTTTTGCTGCTCTAATAATGCTTAAAGGTCTAACTCCTTTGTGGGTATAAAATTCAGAATCTTCTATAGCTAATGTTGAATCAATGACGTTTTTTGGAATATCCGTTAACAAAACCGGATCATATTTTCTGTCTACGTAAATTTCGTATAGCAGTCTTCCCTTTCTATCAAGTATTTTTGTTGATCTATTAGTAATTTGAGAAAGAAGAATGGGTTGAGGCAGATTCCTATACCAACTATATGCGGATAAAGGTATATAAACAAATATAAAAGAAAATATAATGCCGGTTACAAAATGAATTTGACGTTTTTTCAACAGTACTCTAACTTTTTTCAATCCTAATTGCGCAATCGAAGTAAACTTTCTTTTCTTCTTTTTTGTGCTTACTTTATGTACTTCGATAAGTTTTCTTCGAGAACGATATTTTTCGGCTATTCGTTTACTAAAATTGTAAATCCTTCTAGTTACTTCTACACAAATTTTTATTAATGCTTTTACAGAATTAAGAATAATATAAAAAATTGAAGAGAATTTATTTCTTAATACTTCAAACGGGTAAAGTGCGGAATAACCTAAAAACGAAACCAGACCGGCGGATTTCGCAAAAAAGTTAACAATGAAATCGCGTAATATATTTTGTCTTTTGTCTTTATTTTTTCCCACTTTATCACACTAACTGAAATGAGCAGGAAATACTAAAGTTAATTATTGTATAGGTTATTCAGAAGGTCAAGGGTTTTCTTTTAGATCACGTAACTTATCTCTAAAAACTGCTGCTCTTTCAAAATTTAACATTTCGGCTTCATATTTCATCATTTCGGTTAACTTTTTTATTTCAGATTTTAATTTGTCAGGAGGAAGCTGTGCAAAATCAATCTCATCTATTCTATTTTTCCTTGATTTAGGATTAAGTGATTCTTCGATAACTTCATCAATTAATTTTTCCCTAAACGGCCGTTCTATTTTGGTTGGAGTTAACCCGTGCTCAATATTATAATCCTCCTGAATCTTTCTTCTTCTTGCAACTTCGTCTATTGCCCGTTGCATACTTTTGGTTATATTATCCGCATACATTACTACTTCTCCTTCTAAATGTCGCGAAGCTCTTCCCATAGTTTGAATTAAAGAAGTATCGGACCTTAAGAATCCTTCTTTATCAGCATCCAATATTGCAACTAAAGAAACTTCCGGTAAATCAAGGCCTTCTCTTAGTAAATTTATTCCCACCAGAACATCATATTCACCGCGCCTTAAATTATCCAATATATTTGTTCTTTCAAGAGTTAGAATATCTGAGTGTAGATAAGTTACTTTTACCCCTTTTTCAAGCAAAAATGATGATAATTCCTCTGCCATTCTTTTTGTTAAAGTTGTTACTAGAACTCGTTGGCCTTTACTTGTTTTATCTTTAATTCTTTCCATTAAATCAAGAATCTGATTTTGTGAGGGTAAAATTGTAATCTTCGGATCTATTATTCCGGTTGGTCGTATTAATTGCTGGGCAATATTCCCTAAACTTAAGCTCATTTCCCATTCCGAAGGGGTGGCGCTATTGTAAATTGTCTGTCCTATTTTTGACATAAACTCTTCAAACCTTAACGGCCTGTTGTCTAGAGCGGAAGGGAGTCTAAATCCATGTTCTATTAATGTACTTTTTCTGGCAAAATCTCCGTTATACATTCCTCGAATTTGCGGGATAGTTATGTGTGACTCATCTATAAAAACAACAAAATCTTTTGGAAAAAAATCAAGCAAAGTGTAAGGGGATTCTCCTTCTTTTCTTCCGTCAAAATATCTTGAATAATTCTCTATTCCTTTGCAATATCCAATTTCTTTAATCATTTCCAGATCATAATTTGTTCTTTGCTCAAGTCTATACGCTTGAATAGTTTTATTTTCATTTTTAAGTACTTTAAGGGCGATTTTAAGATCTTGGTTGATTTTTTCCATCGCTTCGTCACGCCTCTCTTCTGCTGTTATATAATGCTTGGCCGGATAGATTAACACAGAGTTATTGTCCCTATTAAGACTTTCACCGGTCAAAGGATAAAAATAAAATATATTGACTAATAAACCGTTAAAAACTTCTAGTCTAACTGCGTAGTCTTGATATGCCGGAAAAATATCTATTATATCTCCACGTACTCTGTAATTCCCTCTTGCAAAATCCATATCATTTCTATCGTAATGAATCTGTGAAAGCCTTTTTAGTAAATCTACGATTCTTATTTTCATACCTTTCTTTAATTCAAGTGCGTGGCTTGAATATTCCGCAGGTGAACCTAAGTTATAAATACAAGAAACTGATGCCACAACAATAACGTCTTTTCTTGTCATTAAAGATGTGGTTGTGGAAAGACGAAGTTTATCAATTTCTTCATTAATATCAGCGTCTTTTTCTATATATGTGTCGGTTTGAGGAATATAGCTTTCTGGTTGAAAATAGTCATAGTAACTTACAAAATACTCAACTGCATTTTCTGGAAAAAAGTCTCTAAATTCCTGGTAAAGCTGAGCTGCTAAAGTTTTATTGTGTGAAACAACAAGTGCCGGTCTGTTGGTACTTTGAATAACGTTGGCAAGAGTAAAGGTTTTTCCGCTTCCGGTAACTCCCAGTAAAACCTGATTTTTAATTCCTGAATTTATTCCATCTATTAGCTGTTTTATTGCTGCTGGCTGATCTCCAGTTGGTTTAAACGGCGATTTTAATTTAAACATTTAAATATTCTAACATAGTATTTGGGTTTTCTACGGCAATTGACTTATTGAACTACCAAATATACTATTATTGTATGGATAAGAAAAAGTTGGTGGGTATCTTTGCAATTGTAGCTGGCGTTTTTGTTATTATTGTGCAAGTTTTTAGTGGCGGAGAAAGAAACCTGCAAGTATTGGGAATGGGCTTTGTGATTATTGTAATAGGTGCCTACGTTATTTCTATAAAAAAGATTTCTACAAAAAAGTAAGTAAACGGCTTAATTATTTATTAAACGCCAAGATTTGGCTTTTCTTAAGGATCAAGTATGAAGAGCAATTTTTGGATAAAGCCCTGCTGGTGAATTTTTCAAAACCTACGTAGACAATCTTTTTCTTTTCATCTTTGGCGGTTTGAATAGCTGGAAGAAGATCTGTATCGGAAGAAATTAGGTAACAAATGTCGTATTCGTCTTTAATAGCACCTCGGACAATATCTACCGCAATTTGCACATCAACGCCCTTCTCATGATACTTACCATCAGACATTAAAAGATACCCAAGCTTTACTTTTATATTCTGTTTTCTTAAGTGAGAAAAAAGAGATTGTTGGTTTGCATAAAGAATTTCTGATTTCTTATTTCCTAGATATTTTTTAATTTCACCAACATAATAAATAGTTTTGGAAGACTTTTCCTGTGTTATTGATTGAACTAAACCTGCATAATTAAAATTTGTTAAGTGGATACCAAGTACACTCTTTTTAACCTTATTGTAGAAATTACTACCATCAAATTGAACTAAAATTTTCTTACTCATAACAATGAACTTGACTCATATACTAAGAAAGCCCCCGGGTCGTAAAGAACCGGGGGGAGTTAGGATTCCATGCTAACATAAATTATTACAGGATGCAACATATACAAAATGAGATTATATCTGCCTAAACTAACCCATTGACAACTTCGGTAAGTCTTCGGTATTATGTATTCATGAGTCCAGTAACATTATATAAACGACAAAAAGAAATTGTAGAATATATCTCGCAATACATACAAAAAAGTGGAACTTCACCAACACTAACTGAAATAGCGGATGCCATGAACCTATCTTCCCTCGCAACTGTACACGAACACCTTCAGGCTCTTGTAAAAAAAGGTGTTATAAGGCGGTTTGAAGGAGCTGTTAGAGGAATTGAGATTCTTGATGAAAAAATATCCGCTAACCTCTCCGGTATTGAACTGTCATTAGTCGGATACATTGCTGCCGGAAGGCCGATTGAAGCCATACAAAACCCTACAGAAACTATTGTTGTTTCGCCGGACTTGGTCTCAAAAACAAAAAGATGTTATGTGTTACAGGTTAAAGGCGATTCTATGATAAAAGAAGGCATTTTTGACGGTGATTATGTGGTTATTCAACAGCAGGAAACGGCAGAAAACGGCGATATAGTTGTTGCTCTTCTTGATAACGGTTTTGCGACATTAAAGTCGTTTTATAAAGAAAACAATAGAATAAGACTACAACCGGCAAATGATTCGATGGATCCAATATATGTACTCCCTTCCGAACTAAAAATTCAAGGCAAAGTGACCGGAGTAATAAGAAAATATAACTAAACTTTGTACTTAATAAAACGTCCAAGTTTCAACATTATTTTTGCAAAAATACTTTTTCTATGTTCTTTGTATAAGTGAAGTAGCGGGGGTAATACAGAAACAGCAACGATTACAACTACAATTGGTAAAAGGTATTTATCAACATCCGGAATGAGGCTACCTAAAAAGTAACCAAGAAGCCCAACTCCCCAAACCCACAAAGTACCGCCCAAAAAGTTAAAAAACATAAACTTTTTTATATTCATTTTCCCGATTCCCGCGACAACCGGAGCGAATGTCCTTATAAACGGTATAAAACGGGCTATAACAATTGTTTTCCCGCCGTGTTTCTCATAAAACTCTTGAGCTCTTACTAAATTTTCCTGTTTAAAAAATAACGAATTCTCTCTTTTAAATAAGCCTCGTCCAAACTTAGAACCAATATGATATCCAACATTATCACCAACAACCGCGGCAACCCAAGCCCCGGCTAACAAAATCCATACGTTAAAAAACCCAACGGCCGGAGAAGCTAAAAATCCAGCTGTAAACAAAAGGCTGTCCCCAGGGAGAAAGAACCCAACCAAAAGCCCCGATTCGACAAAAATAGTTAAGTAAACTCCTATGTAACCAATTTGCTCAATAAATAAACGCAAGTCGTGTTGGATTAACAGAGTCTTAAACGATTCAAGCATGCTGTAAATCATATCACAGTATGATATTCTTTGAATATGCCCACAGTTGAAGAAGCAAAGAAAACTCTATCATATAAAAAAGCTAATCTACTTCCCAAAAACGAGTCTAATGCCTTTCCGGTTTTGTATGTTTTTAGACACGGGCAGTCGCAAGACAACGCAGATTTTATATTTAGCGGATGGCGCGAAAGTAAACTTACCGAAACCGGAATAAAACAAGCAGAGATTTTGGCTGAAAAGCTAAAAGATAAAAAAATAGACTTTTTAATTTCTTCCCCACAAATAAGAGCAATTGAAACTATGAAAATTGCCATTTCAAAAAATAAAGATACAAAAAAATTAGAAATACATTTGGATGAAAGAATAAAAGAAAGATCGTATGGGGAACTACAGGGAACAAGTAAACTTGAATTGTTCTTAAAAAATCCGGAATTATTAAACGAATACAGAAGATCATATACAAAAAGAGCACAAAATGGAGAAAGTCTTGAAGATGTGGTAAAAAGAGTAAATTTATTTTGCAAAGACTTAGTTAAACAGATGAAGAATGGTAAAATGAATGTAGCGGTGTCGTGTCATGGAAATTCTATGAGGGGATTTAGAAAGTATTTTGAAGGTTTGAGTATTGAGCAGACTTGCGACATAGAAACTC
>MEVN01000040.1:11472-24452 GCA_001772985.1 candidate division WWE3 bacterium RIFCSPLOWO2_12_FULL_36_10
CTCCTTTAGGTCAAGATTATGCGTCGTATATTGTTCAATAGTGTATAATGTGACAGACCTATAGAGAGGAGGCAGGGGTGTGGTATCTCAAACCAGACATCTCAAAGACGGAAGCGTAGAAGAGTACTTTGAACATCCATACCCGCCTGCTATGCACCAACACAGTATAAGGTGTACAGAATGTGGGAAAAAGGTTGTTTTTGGTCAGAAATTTTTTGGAGGGAAGAGAAGGGGCTACTGTAGGAATTGCGGGATCTCATGGAGAGAGAAGTATTCGTTAGGCAAGTCTAAGTTTTACGGTACAAGAAAAATTATCGAAAAACGGGAGCTCGTGTAGCAAAATTTAAACGAGCTCCCTATTCATTTCATTTCCAAGAAAATCTCATATAACCTATTATATTTAGCAACTCTTTCTCCTCTTGACGGTGCGCCGGATTTTAAAAAATCAGCATTAACAGCTACTGACAAATCTGAAATAAAAGTATCAGAAGCATTGTCTCCGCTCCTGTGGGAAATTATTACACTTAACCCAAAACTTTTCGCAAGTTTAATAAATTCTAGTGTCTCTGTTAAAGTTCCAACTTGATTTGGTTTTACTATTACAGCGTTTAACAACTTTTTCTCAATTGCTCTTTTTAGAATTTTAGTGTTTGTTACAACTAAATCATCGCCAACGATTAATAATTTATCAGATTTTAACTTCATAAACTCAGCCCATCCTTCAAAATCATTCTCATAAAACGGATCTTCCAGATAAATTAGTTCATTTTTTTCTAATAAAACTTCATAATAGCTAATAAGACCTTTTGTACTTAGATTTAAATTTTCTTCTTTAATAAAGTAGCTCCCAGGCTTTCTAAATGATCCCGCTGCAGCGTCGTTTCCTAAAAAAATATCCTCACCTATTTCTAATTTGCAAGATAATATAGCTTCTTTAATTAAACTAAAGGCAATTGGTATAGTAATATTTTCCGGAGCAAACCCGCCTTCGTCTCCAACTTCTGTTTCGTATCCTTTTTTCCTTAAAACTTTTTCAAGTGCGTGATAAATTTTAACTCCCGCTTCGTAGGCGTCATTAAAATTATATTTTTTTGCAGGAATCACCATAAATTCCTGAAAACTTAAGTTGTTTGTTGCGTGCTTCCCACCGTTTATTATATTAAAAAGCGGTGTGGGAAATGAAAAAGTGTCATTGCCAAATATATTTCCTAAATATTTGTAGAGTGGAATTTTATTTGAAACTGCAGAGGCTTTCGCGCACGCTAAAGAAACCGATAAAATGCTATTTCCCCCCAAATGACCTTTATTTTCTGTGCCGTCCATTTCTATTAATATATGATCGATTTTGGATTGATCATAAGCATCCTCACCATTTAAGGCCTCATTTATTACGCTAGAAACAACATCAATGGCTTTTTCAACAGGAATATATACAGCCTCGTTTTCGCCCTTAGACGCACCTTCCGGAACGTCGTAAACGGCTTCTGAACCATCACTTAAAAGAACTTTTGTCTCTATTGTCCAATCGCCTCTGGAGTTAAGAGTCTTATGGCAGGTAATTTTTGAAATTTTTGGCACTTTTGAAAACCTGCCTGCCTACCTGCGCAGGCAGGCGCCGGCAGGCCTTTCACTTCTTCTTTTTTAATATCTTTTTTTCAACTTCGTATACAATATCTCTGGTTTTTTCAATTACATCTGGGCTTACCGAAACCGATGTAACTCCCCAACCTACAAGTTTTTCTACAAGATCAGGATACATAGAAGGCGCTTGACCGCATACTGAACAAGTTACTCCATGTTTCTTAGAAACTGTTACTATTTTTTCCAAACACCACATAACAGCCGGATCAAGCTCGCTATAAACATTTGCAACTTTTTCATTATCGCGATCAACGCCTAAAACTAACATTGTTAAATCGTTTGTGCCAATTGAAACTCCGTCTATTCCCTCTTTAATAAACTCTTCAAGTAAAATAACGTTTGAAGGAATTTCCACCATCATCCAAATTTTAAAGCTTCCGCCTCGTTTTAATCCTTGCAAAGACATTAACTTCTTTACATCCCTTAGCTGCGAGACTGTTCGAACAAACGGGATCATAACATGTAAGTTTTTGTAGCCTTTTTTGTTCCTGACTAATTTAATCGCTTCAAGTTCCATGTTAAATACTTCCGGATCATCTATATATCTTGAGGCTCCTCTAAACCCAATCATGGGATTAAACTCATCAGTTTCGTATTTAGCACCACCTTTTAAATTCTTATATTCATTTGATCTAAAATCCGTTGCTCTATAAATAACGGGACTTGGATGGAACGCCTCCACAAATTGCTCAAGTCCAACAGCCAATTTATTTATAAATTCCTCCTTACGTTTTTCGGCAATAAATTCACGTGGATGGGTCCCAATACTTGCGATCATAAACTCTGCCCTTAATAAACCAACCCCATCTACATTTCTTTTGGCAATATCATTAGCTAAATCCGGTTCAGCGAGGTTTACATAAATCTTGGTGGCCGTCTTAACTTTTATAGTATCAGAATCAATTATTGAAGTTACTTCCTCTTTTACTTTTAGCAAGATGACCCCTTCATATACTTTTCCGCTTGAACCGTCGATTGTTATCTCCTCACCGTCTTTTAACATCTTGGTAGCATTTTGCGACCCTACTACCGCCGGAATACCTAATTCCCTACTTACAATAGCAGCGTGGGAGGTTCTTCCGCCCTTATCGGTTAAAATAGCGCTAGCCCTTCTCATAGCCGGTACATAATCCGGATTTGTCATTTCGGCAACTAAAATATCCCCATCTTTAACTTTAGAGATCTCCGATGGTTTTCTAATAATTACAACCTTACCGCTTGCAACTCCCGGGGAAGCTCCCAAACCTTCAAATAGTACCTTAGCGCCTTTAAGATCATTTGCCTCCTGTGCCTGCACCTTAACCGTTTCGGTAGAATTAAGTGTGGTTACAGGTCTGGATTGAACAATATGTAGAACTTTGTTCTCTAATCCCCATTCAATATCTTGAGGTTTTCCATAATGATTCTCAACTTTAATTCCAATTTCTGCTAATTCTTTAATCAAAGGGTTTGCAAGCTTTTGTGCTTCTTGAAATTTCTTAGATACTTCAGTCTTACCTGCCAAGGTTAACTGCCAAGTTTGTTTTGCAATATATTTGTACGTAATATCTAAACTCTTCTTATCAATAATGTACTGATCCGGCGTGATTTCTCCCGAAACTATTGGCTGACCTAAACCAAAAGCTGCCTCAATTGAAACTTCTTTCCTGTTATTACTTAACGGATTTACCGTAAACATTATTCCCGAAACCTCGGACTGTACCATTAACTGCACCGGAACCGCAATTCCTACCTTTAGATGATTGTAGCCTTTATCAGTTCTATAAAATATTGCTCTTGATTCAAACAAAGATGCCCAACACTTTTGAACAGATTCAATAACTTCATGAAAGCCTTTTACGTTCAAATACGATTCCTGCTGTCCGGCAAACGAAGCGTCAGGCAGGTCTTCGGCTGTCGCGGACGATCTCACAGCGACATTTTTATCAAATTCTCCACATAGCTTATGATAGCCGTCTTTTATTTCTTTCTGAATCTTTAATGGCATTTGGGCCGCCATTATTGCCGTCTTTATACTCTTCGAGGCGTGAATCAGACCTTTTGAGTCATTTGTATCTAAACCCGATAGTTCAGAAAGTATTTTATTTTTCAGCGATGTCTTTTCTAAGAATTCATAGTAGGACTTTGATGCAACAACAAAACCGTTTGGAACCGGAATTCCGTTCGAATACATTTCACCTAAATTAGCACCTTTTCCACCTGCAAACGGTATATCTTCTTTACCTATTTGATCAAACCAAAGAACTAATTGGGCAGACTTGTTCATAGTTAAAGTATATCAAACTTATGAAACATACACTTGAGCGTTCTTAATTAGGTCTAAATTTAGCGACTTATATTGACCAAGTAAACTGCATGCTTCAGAAATTAATACCGAAACTTCATCTTGATCCTTACCCTCAACCCTAAATGAAAGGTACGGCGAGGTATTTGAGGCTCTAAGTAAAAACCAACCTGTTTGGGAAAATTTAATTCTTACTCCATCTATATACGAAACGTCTTTAAATTTTTTTGATTCCTTTGCAAAATTAGTCATAATAATTTCTTTCTCACCATCTAAACAAGGTATTTTTACTTCAGAGGTATGACACAATTTTGGAAAAGCCAACATTAAATCATTTAAACTTTTTCCAGTTCCATCTAAAATCGTAAGGAGCATGCAGGCAGCATAAATACCGTCATCATAACCAAAATAATCTTTACCAAAAAACATGTGTCCTGAATATTCACCCCCAAGTAGTGCTCCTTCAACCATTTCCTTAATAAAAAAAGGGTGACCTGTTCTAATCATTTTAGGCCTCCCTCCATATGATTTTATTTCTTGCTCCAAAATTCCACTACTTTTAACATCGTAAACAACTTCTTTATTTTTATTTTCCTTTAAAATTTCCTTAGCGAAAAATAATAACAACTTATCGTTTTCATATATCACACCCTTGTTGTCAACAACACCAAATCTATCACCGTCCGTGTCAAACGCAAAACCAATATCAGCATTATTTTCAACAACCAGCTTAGAAATTTCACTCATAAAAACCCTATCTTCAGGATCAGGTATGCCATGTGGATAATTTCCATCAGACCTGCAATAAACATCGACAACTTCGCACCCAATATTTCTTAACGCAACCGGTGCAAAAAAACTACTAGTACCGTTACCGCAATCTACAACTACCCTAAACTTTTTTTCTATGTTAAATTTTTTCTTTATGTATTCTTGGTATAACGGGGATAGATCTTTTTGTTCATATTTTCCCACACCAGTAATAAAATCAGCAGTAATAATCATATCTCTAAGTTTCTGTATTTCTTTTCCATAAAAAGACACAGCGTTTGCATAATCTATTCTAAATCCATTGTATTCTTTTGGATTGTGGCTAGCAGTAACAACTACCCCTGCGTCAAACTTAGAAATACAAGTTAAAAAATGAATAATCGGGGTAATACTTAAACCAACATCTACAACATCACAGCCCGTGCTTAAAAGACCATCAATAAGTGCTTTACTCAACTCAGGAGAAGACAATCTGTTATCGCAACCAACTACGCACTTCTTTAGATTTTGTCGGATAAGTAGTGTTCCTAGGGCTTTCCCAATCAATTCAGATATATTTGGATCTAATTCTTTACCTACAACTCCACGAATATCATAAGTTTTAAATATATTTTCATTTAACTCCATAATTTCCTCTCAAGCATACGGGAGAGTAAATAAGAACCTTGAACCATGTGGCACATTATCCACTATCCAAATTTTTCCGCCGTGCGCCTCAACGATTCCTTTTGCAATAACAAGTCCTAAACCTGTTCCATCCACGTTTGAAACTGCTGAATTTCTAAATTGAACAAATTTATTAAATAATTTTGGTTTCATTTCATCAGAAATTCCTTCTCCGGTATCAGAAATCGATACTTCAACTTCCCTACCAAGATTTCTGGAAACCACTTTTACCTCTCCTCCTTTAGTAAATTTAATAGCATTAGATAATAAATTATTCAAAATTTTACCCAATTTCTGATAATCAAAGGCAAATTTCTCAATTGATTTATCAGTTTCTACAGTAATTCTATTATCTTTCTCGCTCGCAAGTCCGGAATAATACTTAACCTCTTCATGTAAGAGTTCATTAATATCATTAGTCTTTTTAATTACTTCAAATTTTCCGGACTCAACCTTAGCAGCATCTAAAAGATCGTTTACTATAGTCAAAAGGTTTGTGGAAGATTTTTTTACCTGATTCATTAAATTATCGTACTGTTCTATTTTTAACTTGTCCTTCTCCTTCATCAAAAAATCAGATATGCCTCTTATTACAGTTAATGGGGACCTTAGCTCGTGTATCATCATGGTAGTAAAATCTTCTCTTAAACTTTGAATTTCGTGCTCTTTTGATTGATCGTTTAGTATAACTCCAACCCCAATAACTTCGTCTGCATTTTTTACGGGTTGGATATTAACTTCAAAATATCTACTGTTAATCTTAACTTCAGATAAGACTCTGGGAGATTGAGACTCTAAAACCTTTGCCACAGTTTCTTCAAACGGAAACTCTGCGCCAAACGCACTAACAATATCAAAAATATTTGTGTTTTTATTCTTTTTAAGAGGTAGCATAGACAAAAAAGCATCATTTACAACTAATATTCTAAAATTGGTATCCATCATCAACACACCGGTTGACATATTTTTCACCATTACATCAAGTTTAGTTTGTTCTCTTTTTAGCACTTCATACAAATTTGTCACTGTATGAGTTGCTTTCTCAATCACTTTATATAGCAGGCTAACTTCCGGTTCATTAAAGTGATTTAACAGCGTGGATGAAACATTAAAAATTCCCACAACCTGATTATTTACAACAAGAGGTATATTAAAAAAAGAAGCAACAGGTGTTTTTGTATCTGCACCTGTTAAAACTTCACCGGTTACAAACTTCTCAACTTTTGTATTCTTTAAATTTGCCGATAATAATGCCTCTAAACTTTCTTTTACTCTATCCTGTATGATGTTGATGTATTCATTGGAGACCTTTTCAACCAATATGATCTTAAAAACTAATCTATTTCCATTTAATAAAATATATGAAACCGCTGAATACGAAACAAGACTATTTAGTGAACCAGAAACTACATCAATAACCCTTTCAACATCAAGAGAATAACCAAATCTTTCGTTAAGCTCATTTAATACATTACTTTCGTAAAGTTTTCTTTTAAGTTGTTTTTCATTATCAAAATATTCTGATTTAATTTTTTTATTTCTTGAATACAGATACAAAAATGCGCCGGCAAGGGTGAGTATTACTAAAATAAACGAGGCATAAACCATTATTGTCCTAAAGGTGTTATCTGATTATCATCGTGTTTTACTATTGTCGCGCTGTTAACAAAAAGACTTGGCCTTTTGGACTTAAATATTAGCGAAAAAACACCAAAAACCTTCATTAAAGCAAGTATTGCTAAAGCGCCGAAAATTGTTTGCAGTAAAGGAACAATCCACAGATACTCAATACCAAAAACAATAGGAATTGCTGCAGAAACTAGAAAGCCTAAGCCTATTAAGATAACCGGAATATTTAACCTTCCTTTCCCTATCCTAATGACCAATATTAACGTTAAAAGGGCTGCTGTGACATTTATTGGAACAAACACAAAAGTGCTTCCAACCATTGGGCCTGTAAATACTCTTATGAATTCTTGTTCCATATATTAAATAATGCTAGAAATAATTCCATTTCCTGAATTTTGAGAACCATTAATATCTAAGTGTTTTTGGATGAGAGGCTCCATAGCTTTTCTTACTATCATGCCCGAAAGTGAAACGTATTTATCAACTAAACTCTGCAGAACAAATAAAGGATCTCCGGAAATATTCGCTACTTCCCCATTATCCAATATCTCAAGTCCTATAACTTCTCTGGCTTTTAATATTGCAATATCTGGACCTAAAATAATAATTTGCTTTTTAACAACTTCGCCAATTGTATTCTTAATATCTTCATTCATATGAGCAGTTTCACAAACTTAATTAGTAACTTTTACTACCGGGTTGTTTTCGTGACCAAGAACAACCGCTACTCTATCCGTAAGTTCAGACGGAACAATCTTATATTTCATAATGTAATCCACAGCCCCAAATTCTAAAGCTGTACTAACATTTTCTTCACTTCCAAAATTTGTGAGCATAATTACTTTCACATCTTTTAATTTCTCATCCGCTCTTATTTCCTGAAGTATCTCCAAACCATTCTTTCCCGGAAGCATAATATCGAGAAGAACTAAGTCCGGCATTAGTTTTCTTACTTCAGACAGTACCAAAGAACCGTTAGATACAACAGAAACTTCGTAATTCTTCAACTCCAACTCAGCCTTGTACAAAGTAGCGAGCGCCTCGTCATCTTCTACTATCAATATTTTATTCATCAGTAATAATCATACACAGTTTTGATTAAAGTTGTCAAAAGTTCATTCATACCTTATTCTTAAATTTGTGCAAAAAAAATCCATCATTTCTTTTATAACCGGAATACTTATATCAATTATCCTCTTAAGTTTGATGGTTGGAGGTGGGCTCTTTTTTTATCTAAAAAACTTAAAATTAAATGGTATTTTCCTAACACCAATTGAAAAAAATGCTAAGAAACCAAACTTATTTTCAAAAATTAAAGGAACCCCAAAATATAATACGATATTTAAAGAAGACGAAACATTAAATGTTCTGCTTTTGGGCATTGATAGAAGAAGTAAATCCCAAGAAGGCTTTAACACAGATGCTATGATACTGCTTTCTATTAACCCTAAAACAAATAAGGTGCTGTTAACTTCAGTTCCACGTGATCTTTGGATAAACGGGAATAAAATAAATGCTTTATACACTGTATACGGGTGGGAAACACTAAAAGACGCGTATGAAAAAATTACCGGTCAAAAGATTGACGGTTATATTAGAGCTGACTTTGAAGATTTTAGGTGGATTGTCGATTCGTTTAGCGGTGTGCCAATTAATATTGAAGCTAGCTTTACTGATACAACTTTTCCGAATAATTCCGATACCGGAGTTATAACCGCATCGTTCACACAAGGTAGCGAAAAAATGAGCGGAGAAAGAGCCCTAATTTTTGCAAGATCAAGGCATGGAGACAACGGCGAAGGAAGCGACTTAAAACGAGCGAAAAGACAACATATAATTTTAAAGGGAATGCTTGAGGCCGTTAAACAACCAGAAAGTATATTCTGGCCAATGGATGTTGATAATTTTTACAAAGTCACGACAACACATATGTCAACAACCATATCTTTAGATGACGCATATTACCTTTGGGACTTTTATAAAGATAAGGACAAATATTCAATTGAGTCCTTCGTAATCGGAGACGATTATATTTATTTTCCCGGCCTTTACCCGGCAAGTCCATACCACGCCTGGGTATTTATTCCAAGAGACGAGAGTTTTACCCAACTTCATCAAGATATAACAGACAAATTAAACGGGACTTTCGTTACCCCTAAAACACCTTAAAATATCCCATCCATTTCAATACTTTCAAAATGCTTAATATTAGTGTTCCCGCCACTTACATAAATACTTATTAAATCCAATCTCCAATTATAGTCCCATAAGTTGCTAATCGTTAAGAAACGCTTAATGCTCCTAGCCAAAATTGTCTTCTTTTTGTAATTTACGGCCTCATAAGGATATCCAAAGTCAAGTGAGCTTCTAAATTTAACTTCAACAAAAACTAATACATCTTTAAACTTTGTAATAAGGTCTAACTCGCCCCAGCGACACGTCCAGTTTCTATATAAAACATCATATCCTTTGTCAATCAAAAAAGTCGCAGCAATATCCTCACCTTTACGTCCTGTAGCTTTTTTATTCACTTATAAAACCTAACATTAATATTAAAAAACTCAAGGTTAAATAGTCTTGTGCAACTAGAACTTGTCAGGAGTCACGCTATAAAACACTAATAAATCCTTTGCTATATCCATCCACAATGGAACTGCTGTTTCTGCAGCAAAAACACTAGATGTTGGTTGATCTAAACGTACAATCATTGAAAACTTCTTAGATACCGGCACATAGCCAATAAAAGTCGCGTTAGTTTTTTGGGAATCATACTTCCCGTCAACAAAAATCTGCGCAGTACCGGTTTTTCCGGCAATTTGATAGTTTTTTATATTAAAATACTTAGACTCTCCTCCCTCAACCGCTTTTGTAAGAAGAAAAATCATAGTTTCGGAAGTTTTTTCAGAAATTATCCTTCTTACCACTTTTGGCTTTACAATTATCTCTTTTCCATTATCAATAATTTTAGAAACTATTTTTGGCTTCATTAAATTTCCGCCATTAACAACAGCATTAAATGCATTTAAAATCTGAATAGAAGTTGTTAAAAGACCTTGTCCAAACGCAGCGTTTGCTAAATCTATATCAGTCCACTCGGCAGAATCTCTTAAAATACCGGCATCTTCACCTTCAAGTTCAATTCCGGTTGAAAAACCTAGTCCAAAATTTGAGAAATACTTATGAATTCTTTCCGATCCCACCAAATGCCCAACCCATGCAGCGCCTATGTTATTTGATTTTTGTAATAACTGAATTATTGTTTGTATTCCATAGTGCTTGCCGTCCCAATTATTTATTACATGTCCTGAGTAAGATACCGGACCGTCATCTGAAAATGTTGTTTGCGGATTAACTATATTTAAATCAACCGCAGACGAAATAGTTAAAGATTTAATAACAGATCCGGGTTCATAAGTATCAGCTATAGCTAAGTTTTTTCTCTCAATTTTTGCAAAAGTTTCTTTATCTTCTATATTAACTTCCTTTGTAAAATCTTTTGGATCGTAAGTAGGATAATTTGCCATTGCTATAATCTCACCCGTTTCAGGATTCATCACAATAACACTTCCTGATACTGCTCCGTATTTTATAACTCCTTCCTTTAAACGCTTTTCAACTATATATTGAACCGCCCTATTTAGTGTTAAAACAAAGTCTCGCCCATTTATAGTATCAACCTTTTTGTAACCTCCAACCAATATAGGATTACCAAGAGCACCTTTTTCTTCTATAACTCTGCCAGACTTGCCTCTTAAATCTCCGTCGAAAAAGCCTTCAATACCAAAATATCCCTTCAGCCCAGAATCCTCACCTCCACCAACAAACCCAAGAACATGAGAAGCTAAACTACCTTCAGGATAATATCTAACCGGCTCTTCTTCAAAGCCTATACCTTTCAAACCGGCTGATTCAATTTTTTCCTTTACTTGCAATGAAACGTTGTGTCTAACTAAAACCCAATATAAATCCAATGTCAAAAGTTTGTGCAAGTCATCTTCCAACTTATCTGTATCTATTGTGCTATCCGATGATTTAAGAATCTGAATTAGTTTTTCTATGGTTTCATCTGTATTCAAAAGTTTTTTAGGTTCGGCGTACATTAAATATGCCATTCTAGTTGTAGCTAAAGGGAAACCGTCGCTACTTAATATATCACCGCGTTTTGCCGGAATATCTTGTAAATCTGTGTGTTGTTGTTTAGCTAGAGTTTTATATTTATCGTTTTGAAAAACCTGAATTGATAATAATCTAAGCGCGAACAAAAACAACACAAACAGATGCATATAAAGTAAAAATACTATTCTTAAATTTTTACTGCGAGTTTTTCTGGACATTAACAAGAGAGGCAACAGTAACGGGCTCAATTGACCTTAAACTTCCTACGTAGCTAATTAAACCTAAACTTTCTGCTCGTTTCTCAATATAAGATAAGGAAGAAAATTGCGAAGTTTCCTGTCTTAATTTTTCAATCCTTAATGTTGTTGCATCTTTTTCTTTTGTAAGCTTTACCATGTCAACACTTTCTACGGCAATTTTATTTGAAATATAAACTTGAAGTATTAAACTTGTTAGAAAAAAAACAAGAGACAGTTTAAATACGGTTTTACAAAACTTTATATCAATAATATTAAAAATACTTGTCATATTTTTTCAAAAATCCTCATTTTTGCGCTTCTTGATCTTCTGTTTTCTTCAACTTCAGAACGCAAAGGTGTTAGAGGTTTCTTAGTTAGCTCTCTCACTACGAGCCGCGCGTTACGGCCAAAATCTTTGGCTATTTTATCTTCGAGCGAATGAAAGCTTATTACAATCATTCGTCCGCCAGGCAGTGAACGTTTTAGCAGACGCGCGGCTCGGGGCAGTGAAAGTGAGAGATTCTCTAACTCCGTATTTACCGCTATACGCAATGCCTGAAATACCCTAGTTGCTGGGTGCATTCTTTTATTCTCGTAATTTAAAGGAGCCTCGGAAACCAAAAGGTCTGAAAGTTCTTTGGTTGTCTGAATCTTCTTTAACTTGCGAGTGCTAACTATGGCTTCAACAAACTTTCTGGACATTTTCTCTTGCCCATATTCAAAGAATAGTTTTTCAAGTGACTTTTGAGATAACGTGTTTACTAAATCGGCTGCGGTTACGGAAAGGCTTTTATCTAATCTCATATCCAAAACGCTGTCTCTTGAAAATGACAAACCTAAATTACCATCTTCCAATTCGCTTGAGCTGTATCCTAAATCAAACAAAATCCCATCTATTTCTGAAAAGTTATGTTTTAACGCCAAATTTTCAATGTACTTAAAATTACCGATCTCACCAATAAAATTTGCTTCCAGGCCTTCACCTTTAATTCTTTCCAAAGCCTTTGCAAACTGCGCTTCGTTGACTTCAAGTCCCAAAACCAAACCGCCTCTTTTTAAAATCTCAATCGAATGCCCCCCATCACCTAAAGTACAATCTATGTATCTCTTGCCTTTCGCAACATCAAAAAAATCCAGAACCTCTTTAACCATTACCGGCTCGTGATAATTCATCTCAGAATCTTAGGCAGAAAGCTCCGAAGAAATTTTACCCATGTGCTCTTTCCACTTACCTTCATCCCAAATTTCAACTCTGTCCCCAACTCCGGCTACTACCGTTTTAATACTAATCCCAGCGTACTCTTTTAAATTTGCAGGAATTACAATTCTTCCTTGAGAATCAATTTCCGCCTCAACTGCGGAGGTGTATAAATATCTTTCAAGGTCTCGAATCTTTGCGCTTTCTCCAGAATTCTCAACTTGTTTTTTTGCCTCTGTTATCCAATCTTTTTTGTCGTAAATATAAATACACTTTTCAAAACCTTTTGCCAATACAACTCCATTGTCCAGCTGTTCGCGGATTTTCTTGGGCAATGATATTCTCGAACCTTCTGTTATATTCGGACTGTATTCCCCAAGAAACATTTTCATAGCTTTACCTAAATTTGTTGCTTTCCATTTCTCACCATTTCATA
>MEVN01000041.1:0-8582 GCA_001772985.1 candidate division WWE3 bacterium RIFCSPLOWO2_12_FULL_36_10
TATAATTTTCTTTACAACTACGCTTTTGGTTTTAAGATTTTTAGAGAACCATTTACTAAATTTGGTGAAATTTACGTTCTGTCATTATGTATTTTATTTTATTTCTCTTTAGAGCATTTAAGAAATGTTTTTCTCAATAAATTTTTAGTTCGGGCAGTATTTTTTATTTTAACTATCGGAATTGTATTTGTTGCAATTAAACCTTCATTTTTAGGGGATCACGTTTGGTCGAAATGGAATGGAAGTATGAGAACCTTTAGAGTAGATGTTCCGGATTATTGGAAGGAGTTTGAAAATTACGTTAAATTAAATATAAATAATTCTAGAATATTGACCACACCGAGAATATTTTATGGAGCTTCTTGGAACTGGCCAAGAGGTGTATCTTCCGCAGACGATATTGCAGTTAATTTTATTGGAAATAACAATAATCTAATTAGAAATCCTCTACCGTCGGTTGGTGGCAGGCCCGGTGCTGTACTAGATAATTTCTTTAATGATGCAAATATCAATCCTGATTATGTTGGATTACTTGGTGCTGATTACGTTTTACAAGAGAATGATTTAGATTGGAGGTATTCGCCTGTTTTTACATACTCTCCAGATAAGAATACAAAGTTCATGGAGAACTTGGATTTATTGAAAATAGCAGAATTCGGTAGATTTACGGATTCTTACATGTCTAAAATAGCCAATGAGGATCCTGAAGTTTCTGTAAGAGATAATCTGTATCCATCACTTTTGAATAAACCGGCATTAGTTTTGTATAGGTCTAATCCCGACAAAGTCCTACCAAAAATCTATGTTCCCAAAAACATAGTATATTCGACTGGAAAAATTCAAAATTTACCTAGCATATTAAATTATGAAGAAAGTATTAAAAAAATTGATATAAGAAATGTTTATTTTATAGATGTTTTTAAATCCGATGTTAACAAATATATAAATGAGAATATTTTAAACTATTCGGACAGTCTTGTATTATTTCCAAAAATACTAGTCACTAAAATGAACCTAAAAAGCTATATATGGGACATCGGTTGGTCGTGGCCTGAAGTAAATATAAGTCCAAGTAGTTATGAATACGCGTTTGTAACTCTCCAAGAAAGAATTAACTTATTTACTTTGTTTGATAATATGAAAAAGATTGATTTATTGGCGTGGTATTCTTCAAAAAGGGTTGAAGAGCTTAAAAAATATCCATTATCAAGCAAAACCAAACTCAAAATAATAAACATTTTACTTAGTGATATTAGTTATGCAGTAAATATTATTGAAAAGACACCCGTAAATAAAAGGGATTCTCGTTACTGGGAAGTTGTATCCAAATTTAATTCCTACGCTCATAGAACATTTGGCGAATTGTCGACTACGAATATATCTTTAGTCAGGGATTCAAAAGCCTTAGACAGATTAAAGAAGCTATCCTCGGAGATGTTAAGGATAAATGGTTTAGATTGTGGAGAATTATGCTACAGATTCCAAGTCCCAGAGGATGGGAAATATAATTTGTTTATTAACGGAAAATTAATTAAGGAACTTTATTTACAGAAAGAGAATCCAATAAAAACAAATCTTGACACCTCTTTATATATGAATAATTTGGATATTGGTGAAATTCAAAATTTCGGCGAGACTGGAAAATTTGCACAAGTTAAAGATTGGAAAGAAGATAAACAATATCGGATTTCATTTGATTACAAAACAGATTATGGAAAATTGACGTTCGTCGTTGTGGAAGAATTAAAAAGTGTCATTAATTCAAGCACTATTGATAGAAAGAATTTAATAAAAGTATTTCCAGATACATTTATTACAAATAAAAAGAACAAAGAGATAATAAATAATACAAAGTATTGCTCGTTTGTTGAGAATGGGCTTTGTTACACACACTATGAAAAAGTCGTGAAAGCAAGTAAAAAAGCACAAGCTGCGTTATTTTTATTTGAGTTTAATTCAAACACTTTTCCTATAAAGAATATTCATGTTAATGAAGTTGGTATCCTTGATGTAAGGCTGGTAAAGGAGAAAATACATAATTTTGATACTAATTCAGACAATTTTCCTAAAATTGATTTCACTATGATCAATCCAACGAAGTATTTAGTTCACGTTTCAAATGCAAAAACCCCATACTTTCTGGTATTTAATGAAACGTTTAATTCTGGTTGGAAATTGTATAAAGACGATAAAAGCAACATTAAAATGAAGGAATATATGCTTTTTGGTTGGTTCGGGGATATTGTTAGTAAACTGATGAAAAACTTTGATACTGCACCAAAAACTACTCTTAGTACATATTTTAATGGAGATATTTTAGAAAAGAAAGGTGATTACGTCTTTATAGACTCACATACATTTGAAACTTGGGGAAGAAAAGATATAGTTTCAGATAAACATTATATTGCAAATGGATTTGCAAATTCGTGGTTGATTAGTCCTAGTGATGTAGGAGGAAAGCAAGAATATAATTTAATATTAGATTTTTGGCCTCAAAGAATTTTTATACTCTTGTTTATTTTGTTTGCTTTTGTATTAACATTTAGTACTTTATACATATTTTATTTACGATTAAAGAAATATGACAAAGATTAACTTAAAAATTAAACTATTAAAATATTTATCAGACAAAGAAATACATTTGGTTTTTTTGGTTTCAATTCTTACTCTAGTTGACATTTTATTCCTTAAGATCTTCTATTTGATTGTTTCGTCTTTAATATTTTTTGTTTGGTTGTCAATAATAATGTTGTATAAATTTAAAGAGAGGCAAATTGCAATAATTATAGCAATTCTCTTTATATTTATAGCCTTATTTCATGCTTTTAACATTATAAATATAGTGGAGAAGTCGGCCATTTGGGCATATTTATTTTTGATTATCTACGCGTATTTTTTGATTAAGGAGAATAAAGATCCAGATTAGCGCAGAAATAAAAATATAAATTAAACCAAAAATTACTCCGTATGGAATGTAAATAAATTCAATAATATGATTTCCTTTTGGAACAAAAGTACCCATCATGAACCAGTTAGTTTGTACTGGTTTTTGCAACTTCCCGTCTATTTTAACTAACCATCCGGAATAAAAAGCTGTTGAGTTGGCAATAAAAACACGACCTTTTGATGTAACGCTTGCTTTAATATAGTTTCGATAATAAGACAAAATGTTTAAGTCGCCTTCCTTGGAAATACTAGCATTTTTATTATAATTCCTGTCCACAAAAACTTTTTTAGGGTCTATTTCATCCGTTAGTTTAAAAAGCAGTTCTTTATTTTGTTTTTCAAATTCTATTTGTGACGCTATATATAATCTTGGCAACGGATCCTTTCGTATGTAAACATTATATTTAGTAGCAACTAAATCATTTTCCCATGCAAGGGATATATAGTTGTACGAAATCTGTTTGACATTAAAGACTATAGACTCTTCAGTTTCTTCTAAATCGTTTCCTTTTTTTATAATATATTTTAAGCCAACAACATCTCTTATATTTTTCTGTTTTCCCAATTCCGACGTTAATCTTTCATTTATCTCTGCGCCATAGCTGCTTGCCAGAGAAATATATCCTTGAGTCTGCTCAATATTTAGAAAATTTGTACTATAGCTATATGGAGTTTGTAAAAGGTCAACTCTTTGCATTGGACTGATGTTTTTCTTAATATAATTTATAACTTCGTTTGGTTTAAATACATTTGCCGGATTAGTTTTTGAATTCAAGTAAAATTTTGATTCCACATTTACTTTTGCTTCAAATAAAAGAGTTAGGATTATAAGATATAACATAATTTTTGTGTTCTTTTTTCCCGTAATTAAACTCAAATCAAAAAGTAATAATATACATATTGAAACTGCTAAGCCCCAAAAGCTGGTTGGGAAATTCTTATGAATAAGCCCTTGTATAAAAATTGGCATCATTACAGCAATAGATAGTGTTGTAAGGATTATTAACAAAGGATTAAATTTCTTTGTGTTAATGTTTAATATTAAAAATTGTGGGATAAGTAAACAAAAAACAAATAACGGGATTAGTGAAAATACAGAAAGTCTTCGAAAGAAACTGGCACCTGGGATTATATACAATACATAGGATAAAATTCCGTACTTTCCAACACAAAGAAGTAATCCTATTATTCCTAAAATTAAAATTATTATGTTATATCTGTTTTTGAAAACGCTTTTTTTATCTACCGCTTGAATAAATATTAGAATACCAACTAAACTAAAGGACAGATACACAATATTAGTTTTACTCTCCGTGTTAAAAGGAGTATTTCTTGAAACAAACGATTCTATTATGTTTGAAACCTTTGCCGGATTTTGCATAAATGATTCTAAAGTTAATTTGTTACTTCGTATTGATTTTGAAACATTTAGGGCTGAAGTTATATATAAAGGAGAAATGATAGGAAAAACAATTAGAAAAAGTCCAATTAGTTCTTTTTTTAAATTTAATTTAAAACTGTTTTTTTTGAATAATATTATGAAGAAAAAGCAAAAAGCAATAATTATTAAAGGTATCATTGGGTATCCAACCAAAAAACTTAACGTTAGAAATAGAAAATAAAGAAAATATGACTTTCTAGTGTCGCGGTGTACGTTTTCAAGTTTAAAATAAAGGCAAACAGGCAGGTATGATGCGGATTCCATTATTGCGGAAGCTGCCATAAACTCTGTGTTATATCCAATATAAGTCCAAAGTAAAGCACCCACTAGCGCGTATGGTTTTTCCATATTCCAATGTTTATTTAACAGCTTATATACAAAGTAAGCACCAAAAAGTAAATGTAAAAGAATTGATATTAGATGAAGAGGAAAAGCTAAAAAAACATTATTCAGTACGTATGCCGAAGTAGCGATTATAATATTAGGAGGGTATAAAACTCCTGAGTCTACAACGGAGAGTGTAGGAATTCCAACCGACAAATAATTTGGATTCCAGAATAAGTAGTTGTTTTTAAATGAAAAAATCGTGTCAATGTTTTTTGCAAACCCGGCAATGTTTAGTGAGTATATTGCGGTATCTCCAAATACAAAAGTTTGTTTATTCGACCAGAACATTAGGTTTTTTGAATATACAATTGCAATAAATAACAAAATTACGAATACAGGATAATTTTTAGATAATAACGTTTTTATTTTCTCCATTTGAATTTTAATATTTCTTATTGTATTATGCCATCCTAACATCCTATAAGACAAGAGAAAAGGAGACGAATGTGATGTCTGGGAAAATAGTTCCTAAGATTGGAATTAACTTGGCCTCATTGTTCCCGTTTACAATGCTTGGAGTTGATTTTGCGGGGAATATGATTCAAAGAGCTGGTTTTGTGGGAGTTCAGGTACTTCCAATGCGCGTGATTAGCGCTAATTTTGAGAGAGATGCAGTTATTTCTCTTGAAAAAGAATGGAACGCAGGGTCTTTATATGGTGCGATATTGAGACATTTGCGCTTGGCGGGAGGCGAATATCCTCTTATTTGGGATTGGTTGATGTTTGGTACAAAAAGACAAGCCTTGACCAAGTATAAGATGTTGCGTCAACAATACCCTAATGCGGTGTATGTTGCGCATAGTCGAGACGAGAAAAATCCAGTAGAAACAAGCCCGGAAGCCTTAATGACACAGAGAGATTATATGCAGTATGTTCCTGGGGTTGTTGTTGATTGTGCACATATTAGACGAGTTGGAAGAAATGGGGAGCCTATTGTCGCAGGTGGTGATTGGTTGGAATTTACTGAAAGATTAGTGAGAACAAGGCAGGTAAAACTAGTGCATTTCCATCCGGTTGGGGAGGAATCCACGGAAGTTCTGGCTGGAAAAATGCCCGATCACCTTGGTGAATTTCTAAAAATTGTGAGAAATGCAGGAGTACCGGTAGTACTTGAGATCAGACCCCCAGTTAGATTACCCGGAAGGACAGTGCAAGTTTTGTCTAGTGTAAGAGAGTTAATGGTTCGCTGCTTATCGCTTTAATCAAATATTTACACGCCGTACCGCGAAATCAAAATGCGATACGGCTTTTTTTGATAGAATAGGCTTATGAAGCGCTTTTTTGCGGTTGTTCTTATTTCTTTTTTAGTCTATTTTGTATCCTGGTTTGTAGTTTATTCACTTGGTATTAATAAGCTCGCAATACAATCAGAAGATACTGTTCCCGCAATGTTTTTACCCGTTACCCTGTTAAAAGAAGGTACATTTTACGCAAATACATATTACGATTTAATTCTGCACAGATTTCCCAATCCTGAAGATAAAAATTTTGATAAAGATTTGGTACCGTTTTATTTTAAGAAAGTTGGAAATAACTATGTTTCTGCTTTTCCTGTTATTACGCCGTTTCTAGCTATTCCGGTATATTTATCTTTAATTGTTTTAAATTTGCCTGTAACTTTTAATAATTTAATAATTCTCTCGCACATTTCTTCTTCTCTCATTTTGGCTTTTACCGGAGGTTTTTTTTACCTTTTGTTACAAAAACATAGGTTACTTTTAACTTTTATATTTTTGTTTTCTTCGGTTAATTTTTCTTTAATATCCCAGGCTCTATGGCAACAGGGATCTTTACAGTTATTTTTAATTCTAGGACTATTGTTTTTACTTAATTTCTTAAAAAGTTCTAACGATAATAATAAATCTACTTATATAAATATTTTTCTTTCATCTTTATTTTTTGGTTTTGCGGTTTTATCCCGTCCAACAGCAGTCCTTTATTTACCATTTCTATTTCTTCTAATTGTGAGCAAATTTACAAAGGATTATAAATTAGTATTTTACAAACTTCTTACTTATATTTTAGGTTTTGTTCCTCCCGCCGTATTTTTTATTTGGTACAACAATGTTTTTTACAAAAGTATTGAAAATCAAGGTTATGCGAGTCAGTTTTTTTCCGGGTGGCTATCTAAATTTCCGGAAGGTTTTTTGGGAACTTGGCTTTCGCCAAGCAAAGGAATTTTAATATATTCTCCAGTATTTATATTTTCAATATTAGGTTTAATAGTTGTTTTAAAAAGAAAAAAATGGCAAGAGGATCTGCAGTTTTTAATATTTGGATGTATTGTGATTGTGCATACTTTGGTTTTAGGGAGATGGAAACACTGGTACGGAGGATGGTCTTTTGGCTACAGAATGAGTTCAGATATTATTCCTTTTTTAGTATTGCTTTTAGTGCCGTATCTGAATTCGGAACTCTTTTTAAAGACTAAAAAGCTATTTTACTTGTCAATTGTTATTTCTACCTTGATTCAAGCCTTCGGTATTGTATTTTTTGATGGGATTTGGCATGCAGCATATGATAAAGGATTTAAAAATACTTCGTGGTTATGGTCGATAAAAGACTCTGAGGCGGTTTTTAATATAAGGAGAATATTGGTAAAATTAGGCTTGCTAAACAAAGCTTGCCCAAAATGTATGCCCTCTTAGTATATGTCAACAAATGAACCAAAATACAACATAATATGCTTATCAAATCAGCTTTGGGACTTTCCGTTTTGGACCAACAAAAAGCATGTTATGAGCAGATTGGCAGGACTAGGGCATAAGGTATTGTTTGTTGATCCGCCGATAAATATAGGATTCGTTTTTATAAGGCAGTTATATAGAAAATATTGGAACTTTTGGCGAATTCTTACTCAAACTAAATCAGAAGAATTTGGAGCTTTAGTTTATTCACCTCTTAATCTTGTTCCCTTTCCGAAAATTACTACATTTCTTCATGTTTTGAGAATTAAAATTTTGTATAGAGTTTTTTTCGATTCCAATTGCAAGACAATTTTATGGGTTTATCATGTACAGATTCAGAATCTTGAATCGTATATTAGAAATTTAAAGTACGATATTCTTGTGTACGATTGTGTAGACAATTATTCTGCATTTCCAAAGCAAGGAAGGGTTGTATCTGTTTATACAGATGATGTTGAGGGACAGGAGAAATTTATTTCAGAATCCGCTGACATTGTTTTTGCTTCCGCGCCCGGTTTGGTTGAGAAACTTAGAAAATATAACCAAAATGTGTTTTTTGCTCCAAATGTCGGGGATTATGAGAAGTTTAAAAATTCAAAAAAGAACAAATTTAATTTACCTAGTGACTTAAGAGACATACCAAGACCGGTAGTTGCATTTACCGGAGCTCACGATGAGTATAAATTTGATGTAGAGCTATTTAATAAACTGGCGTCAGATCACCCTAATTACTCTTTTGTTCTAATTGGACCAATGGCCCTGAGAGATAAAGAGGGTTCTATTGAGAAAATAGGCATTAATAATTTAAAGAACGTTTATTTTTTGGGCGCGAGGCCATTTTCTATTATTCAAGATTATTTTGCCGGATTTGATGTATATATCATCCCTTACAAACTTAATGATTATACTGTCGGCGGTTGCTTTCCAATTAAGTTTCACGATGCTCTGGCTGCCGGTCTTCCAACAGTCGTAACGGATTTACCGTCCTACGCGCCCTTTGAATCGGTTTGTTATATTTCAAAAAGTTTTGATGAATTTTCAGACAATGTGAAGATAGCTTTAGAAGAAGATTCTCCTTTAAAAATTAAACAAAGACAGGATATAGCCAAAGTTAACAGTTG
>MEVN01000041.1:8591-18908 GCA_001772985.1 candidate division WWE3 bacterium RIFCSPLOWO2_12_FULL_36_10
GGTTGTTGAAATGATTAAGGTTTTAAACAATTTCATGCGCGTGGAGAAGAAATGAATATTTTGTATGTGTTAAATTCAGGAGAACCAGGTGGGATGGAAGTACACGTGTTGGATTTGGTGAAAGGTATGAAACAAAGAGGAAATGATGTTTTTGTTTGGTGTAAGTCCGGAGCTGTTTCTGAATGGTATAAAGAAGCCGGTGCATATGTTGTAAATATGGATATAAAATCGGATATAGACTTAGGTTATATTATTTCACTTGTAAAATTTATAAAACAACATAAAATACAAATCCTGCACGCGCACGAACTTAAAGCAGTAACTAATACACTTTTAGCTGGATTTTTATCCGGCGTAAAAGTTAGAGTTACGCATACCCACACCCCAATTTCCGAATGGAAAATTAACGCACTAAAGCAAAAAATAAATTTATTTGGGTACAGTATAATCGTAAATTTGTTATCGTCGGTAGAAATCTGTTTAACCGAATCCAGAAAAAATGTAAAAATTAAAGAAGGTATAAATAGCAAAAAGCTTTGTGTAATAGGAAATGGCATTGACTTAGACAAATTTGGCGCCCAGTTATCTAGTAATAGCAATACTAAAAAAGAGTTATTAAAGAAAGTGTTTAATATAAACGAGGCTTTTATTTTTGGTTTTATAGCTAGAATGACGGAAGAAAAAGGACATAAGGTTTTAGTTGAGGCTTTTTCTAAGTTATTTTTACGCCACAACATTAACGGAAATATTTTATTGGTTTTAGCAGGAGGCGGGAAGTTAGAAAGGGACGTAAAAGAGCAGATAGAAACATTGGGTTTATCAAACAAAGTATACGTGTCCGGCGTATTTGAAGAAAAAGATAAGTATTATTATTACTCACTTCTTGATGCGTTTATTTTTCCAACTTTGGCAGAAGGTTTTGGTATAGTTTTAATCGAAGCTATGGCGGTAGGACTTCCTATAATAAGTTCGGATCTTGAAGTTTTACAAGAAGTGGGTGATGGTACGATTTTATTTTTTGAAGCCGGAAATTCGGATGATTTAGCTGAAAAAATGTATGATTTGTATATAAGAAGAGATAAATTACAAAACTTAGGTATATCGGCCAAAGAGCGTGTGAGAGAGCTTTATTCTATGGATAGATTTGTCAATAATTACGAAAATTTATATATAAACCTTTTGGGAAAAGGAGGAATGTGAAAGTTGTAATGCAGGGAAGAATAGGTTTACTAAACGAAGGCGGTGGAGATAAAGTACAAATCGAAAATACAGCATTGGAGTTACGCAAGCTCGGAGTAGAAGTTGACATAAGCACTAACATTGATGACGATATAAGAAAGTACGATTTAGTACATATTTTTCAACTTGATTGGATAGCGGAAAATTATTTTTATGCAAAAGAAGCTTATAAGTTTGGAAAGCCTATCGTTTTATCGCCTATTCATCATAATATTAACGAAGTAAAAAGATTTGACGATGATTACGCGTTTGATTTAAGACGACTGTCTAAATTTTTATTTAAGGATCAGTTTAAACGAGATATATTTAAGAATCTGCATCGCTCCGTGTTTGACCATAAAAAAATAAAACCAACGTCGTTTAGTTTGATATTGGGTTTGAAGGAAATGCATAGAAGGGTTTTGGCAATGTCTGATAAAGTTTTGGTTCAAACCGAACTTGAGGCAAAAGATATAATAAAAACCTATCAGGTAGATATAAAATGGAAAAAAGTTCCAAACGGGGTTGGGGAAGTTTTTTTACACGATACTAAATATGAAAACTCACTTGGTCTAAAAGATTATATTCTATGTGTTGGAAGAATTGAAGCAAGAAAAAATCAAATAAAAATAATTGAAGCTGTTGAGAAGTTTAGACTAAAGTATAAAAACGATGTTCAATTAGTTTTTGTAGGTCATAAAAGTTCTCTAAAGCATTTTGAGTTTGTAAGTGTGTTTAATAAACTTGTATCCCGATATAAATGGATAAAGCATATTGAAAAGGTTTCGTACGAAAATATGCCGTCAATTTATAAGTTTGCTAAGGTATGTGTATCTGCTAGCTGGTTTGAAACCACAGGACTTACTTTGTTGGAAGCACTTTTTTGCAATACAAATGCTGTGGCTTCGGGCCCAAGAGCAAAGGAGTATTTAGGAAGTTACGCTTCATATTGCGACCCTAATGATATTGATTCTATATTTAGAGCAATAGAAAAAGAATATTTTGCCCAAAGGCCGTCAATTCCTTCTGATATGAGAGAAAAATATACTTGGAGTAATGCGGCCAAAGAGACATTTGAAGTATACAAGGAGGTTTTGAAAATAGAATGATTAATTTGGAAATCATGATATTAATAGTTTTGTTCATCGCGTCTTTAATATTAATTTTTAGTAATACCAAACTTTCTATTTTTGTTTTAATTTTACTTTCAGTCTCATTGCATAAGGAATTTTTTAGTATATACAAGTGGGATGTGCTTCCCGTTAGAATTTTTATGCTTGCGTTTTCTTTATACATTTTATTTTTTGCTATCAAGTCTATTAAGCGTAAAGTCTTTTTTCAGCAAATTAAAAATTTTATATCAGATCCTTTTATATTTCTTCTATTAGGCCTTTTACTTTTTAGAAGTATTTCCTTGATTAATTCAAAAAATCTTTTTTCGAGCATCTCACTTCTTGGTTTTTTTGGCACAGCGGTAATTTTTGGAATCTTTTTGTATAAAAAATTTTCAAATGAGCCTGACAAAATTCTTAGCCACATTAAGTTTTATATCTTTTTGGTATTTGGATTGTGTTTGTTTGCTTTTGCGCAGTTATTTGTTTATTTGAAATTTGGATTTATATTCGGCGCTTTGTGGAATGTTCCCGGTCATTTGCCAAGGCTCGGGGCTACATTTTGGGACGTCAATCATTTTGCCGGTCTTCTTGCTTCAATTTTACCTATATTAGGCATCCTTATACTTGTATCAAAAAAGTTTTCTCATAAAATTACGTATTTTTTTATGTTTATTCCAATGCTTGCAACTTTAGCTTTGACTAATTCTAGAAGCGCATGGATTTTGGCGTTTGTTTCGTTTTTTGTATTTGTCGTGCTATTTCTTGTTCAAAATATAGGTAAAAAAGGTCTTCTTCTTGCTCTTTTTGGTTTGACTTTAGTGGTTTCTCCTTTGATTTATGAATACCACATAAAATCGAGTCCATTTCGCGCAAGTGTCAGGCAGTACCTGCATTACAGGATTGACTCGTTTGATTCTCATTTTTTATTGTTGCGCGGGGCTTTACAGGTTTTTGAAAAATATCCTTATATAGGAGGCGGTTATGGAAGTTTCTTTGAACAATTTAGTAAAACAAAGGTAGCTCCGGAATATTTTGGAAGGGATCCGGCGGGTTTAAATGTTAGAGTCCCGGCACATACTATTTGGGGCGAAGTTTTTGCCGAAACAGGAATTATTGGATTTTCGTTATTTTTACTTTTTTTCCTTTTTATAATTTTTTCAATGATATATATATCGTTTAAAGTTTCCGATAAAAGAGAAAAGCTGTTAATTATGTCTATGGCGTCTTCGGTAGTTGGCTTTGCTGTTGCCGGTATTTTTTATTCGTATAATTCTGAATTTTTCTGGCTAATTTTATTCTTTTACTTTCTATACGCTTTAGGAAGATATGGTGGGAAAATTAATTTAAATGAACTTTTATCTAAATTCTTAGGCTCAGAGAGCTTATCTTTAACTTTAGTTCTTTTACTATCTTTAGTTCTGTTGTTTACTGCTCTTGGGAAAAACCATTTTATACCGTGGGATGAGGCAATTTACGCAAAAGTTTCAAAAAATATTCTTACAACAAATGAATATGGAGTTTTGAAATGGTTTGGTAATGATCCTTGGTTTGAAAAGCCCCCATTGTATTTTTGGATTTCAACTCTTTTTATGAAACTAGTTGGAATAACTGAGTTAGGCTCTCGTTTGCTTTCCGCAGTTTCCGGCTTTTTTACAGTTTTATTGGTTTATCTGATTGGCAAAAAAATGTTTAACAAAAGAGTGGGCTTTGTCTCAGCATTCATTCTAATAACAACTTCTCAATTTCTTTATTATTCTCGTTTAGGGATGCTTGATGTTACTTTAAGTTTTTTTATTACTTTATCTTTATATTTTTACTTGATTTCGTGGCAAAAAAGAAGTCCGGTTTATTGGATCTTGTCCGGAATTTCATTTGGTTTAGCTGTAATGACAAAGAATATGATTGGGCTTTTATCTCCGGCTATTATATTTAGTTTTGAGTTTTATCTTTTAATTTCAAAAAATAAGAAATTAAGTGCAGGAACTTTTGTTAATTACTTTTTATATTTAGTAGGCGGACTTTTAATTTTTATGCCTTGGCATATTTACATGTTCCAAAAATTTGGAAACGATTTTATACAAAATTATCTTGGTTATCATGTTCTAACGAGAGCAACAACCGGCATTGAAGACAAAGGGCTCCCATTCTTTTGGTATTTAACTGTTCTAAAGGTGAGTATGCGCATTTGGTTTATAGCTCTTCTTGGCGCGATCCCATATGGATTGTATAGAATATTTAAGGAAAAAAGCAAAAATTATATATTCCTTTTCATTTGGATACTTCTTGTTTTTGTTTTATTCTCAATTTCAAAATCTAAGCTTGTTTGGTATATTATTCCAATTTATCCGGCTTTAGCGTTGTTAACAGGGCATTTTATAGATGACGCTATTAATATAGTTTTGAGTAAGATTAAAGTGGGTAGAGTTATTTTGAAATTTTTACTGTATTTTCTATTGATAGATTTTGGTCTATTTTATTTGTTTTTAGTTCGTGGCTTAGCTTATCCCGCCGATCTTACAGGGTCTCAAGCAAATCTTCTTCAAAGAAAGGAAAAGGAATTTGGTTACGTTGAGAAGTTGTACGCGGATAGAATTGAACTTCCTTTGATCTTATATTATCAGAATGGTCCGTTTGAAATTGTAGATTTTGGCCCCTTAAAAAGAAAATTAGCCAACGCCGGATATAAGGGTAGATTAATATTTATAACAAAAGAAAGCAGATTTAATGGGTTTCTAAAAGTTTATCCTAGACTATCGCTAGTTGAGCAGGATAAGGAATGGGTCCTCGCTATTTTGCCTTCTGTATACGAGCTTGATACCAAAGCTCTTTCGGGGGTTCAGGGAGAAATTGCGGGAATTGAAGATAAAATAAAAACTGATGCAAAGGATGGAAAAGTAACAAAAGCTAAAATTGTTGAAAGGCTATTTTATTTAAGGGATGAAAATTTAAGAATAAGTAAAAAAATAGATATTGGATTGAAATCAGACCTTTAAGCCTTCTAATTATGATTCCATCATAATTACCTCTTATAAATATACCTGTTTTCTAATTATTGTCGTCGTTATTAATAATGCAGCACAAGCCGAGATTAATTGAGAATATGCAGCACCTCGTAGAGAAAAAATTGGAATAAGAAGAGCAGAAGTTACAAGAAAAATACTTAATTTTAGTGTTGATACAACAAGTAAAAGCTTGGTTTGATTTTCTACAAAAAAGTAATTTTCCATAAAAGTGTGAATGGCGGTAAAAGCGCTTGCTAGTATCATAATGTCAAGAAGTAGGACCGATTGAGAAAATTTACTGCCAAAAATTAACGGAAAAAGATACCTAGTTGAAGCAACCGCTGCCAGACTTAACAAAAAAATTAGACAAGAAAGAATGGCAGTTTCTGTTAGGTCATATTTAAGATTATGTTTTTTCCTTAATGAGTTTTTTGGTAAAAGAACGGTAAAAATAGATAACGAAATTAAACTAAATACATTAGAAATCTTGTTTGCCAAGGAAAATGTTCCAACGTCCGAAAATGTTTTAGAAAGTTTGATAATACCGTTACTAATAGCCAACCAGCTTTCGCCTATTATTTGAGAAATTCCTGCCGGGTAAATAAGTTTCAAGTTACTAAATAAACCCTTAAATGATATTTTCACGTTATTAAATTCATCTCTCATAAATAAAAATAGAAAAGAACTGCTCAAAAGTGAAAGGGAAAAAATGCTAAAAGCTACATTAAGGTCTAAACGAATAAATTTTAACAAAATTAAAGTTCCAAATAAACCTTTTATAATTGCAGGTAAAAAATTTAACCCAACAGCATAATGATATCGTTCGTCCTTTTGAAAAAGCGGAAACATGGTGTAATTGATTAAATATCCTATTAAGCCAAATATAAAAAGTACTAAAAGTTTAGATGTGTACAATTTAAAAAATATAAGAAGTAATAATGAGATAATAAATGAGATCGCGAACAAAATGATTTTTAGTGAAATAAATTGTGATTTTGTGTCCGAACTCTTAGTCATAGATTTCCCCATTATCGACTCGGCAACAAAAATATTATTGCTTCCAAAATCGATAATTTTTGATATGGATACAAGTAGGCTTGTTAATAAAGCATATTTACCAAACTCGTTTAACGGTAAAGATTTTGCTACTGCAGTAAGTAGAATTAGACCAAAAATAGATCCAATTACATTACCTGCCCCAACAAACGAAATGTTAAATAGTGATTTTTTAAACATATCAAGATAATACACTATAATGTATGTAATTATGAAAATAGCGTTAGTACACGATGATTTAATACAATTTGGCGGGGCAGAAAAGCTTTTAATGACTTTTCATGAAATTTGGCCCGAAGCTCCGATATATACGTCTGTAGTTTCTAAAAGATGGAAAAGAATTTGCAAACATAAAAATATAAAACTCATAACATCTTTTATGCAATACCTTCCTTTCGTTGAAAGGTTAAACAGAGAATATTCAGTTTTACTTTTTCACGCTTTGGCATTTGAGAGTTTTGATTTTAGTGCGTTTGATGTTGTTCTTTCACTATCTTCAAGGTACGCGCATGCGGTTACAATTAAGCCGGAAACAATTCACATATGTTATATGAACTCACCGGGAAGAATGTTTTGGGAACCAATTACCTATTTTATGAGTACAAATTTAATATTACGTGAGCTAGTTAAACCAATACTTACTCACCTTAGGATATGGGATTACACGTGCGCACAAAGAATAGATCAGTTTATAACCAATTCTAAAACACCAAAAGAACGCGTAAAAAAATATTACAACAGGAATTCTGAAATAATATATCCATACGTTGATATTAAAAAGTTTAATTTAAGCACTAGCGACAAAGAATATTTTTTAATTGTTTCAAGACTTCAATCGTGGAAAAGAATAGACATAGCGGTGAAAGCCTGTGGCAATCTTAACCTAAAATTAAAAGTTGTAGGAGAAGGTCCAGCTTTAATTGAGTTAAAAAAAGATGCAGGTTTGAGTGTAGAGTTTTTAGGATTTGTTAGTGACGAAGAGAAAAAAAAGTTACTTGAAAACTGTACAGCTTTTATAAATACTCAATATGAAGATTTCGGAATATCCCCCCTTGAGGCTCTGGCATGCGGAAAACCAGTTATAGCTTATGGGAAAGGAGGGGTTTTGGAAACGGTAATCCCAGGTACTACAGGTGTTTTTTTTAATAAGCAAGAGGTTGGTGAATTAGAAAAAGTTTTAAAAAATTTTAATCCTAAAAACTATAACCCGTTGATTTGCAGATCAAGCGTTGAAAAATTTGATAAAATAACATTTGTGAAGAGTATTAAGGCGTTTGTTGATAAAAAATATACTGATGAAAAAGGAATAGGGAAATGATCTATCCTTTTAGCCAGAGATTTATAGATATTTTAGGTTCTGTATTTTTTATCATTCTGTTTTTTCCAATCATGGCCATAACCGCGATTTTTATTAAGATTGTTTCTCCGAATGGAGCTGTATTTGCTGATATTGTTGAGCGTGTTGGTAAGGATGGGAAAAAATTTAGAATGTATAAATTTAGATCTATGATACCAAACGCGCAGGATTGGCTAAAGAGCCGCCCTGAATTGTATAAGAAATACCAGGAGAATAGTTATAAATTAGATCCGGATCCAAGAATCATAAAAGGCGGGGCGTTTATTAGAAAATATAGTATAGATGAACTTCCTCAGTTTTTTAATATATTATTAGGAGATATGAGTATAGTTGGTCCAAGAGCATATTTTCCGTTTGAGCTAAATGAGCAGGTTGAAAGATTTCCAAAGGCAAAGGATGCGTTAAAATCCGCTTTAAGTGTAAAACCAGGTTTAACCGGAATTTGGCAAATAAGCGGAAGATCAAAAGTGGATTTTTTGGGAAGAGTGGAAATGGATGCAAAATATGCAAAGAGGAGATCTTTGTTGTATGATTTAATGATTATTCTAAAAACACCATTTGTGGTGATAACTGGGAAAGGCGCAGTATAATTATGATTGAAACTAAATTTTGGAAACCATCTAACTTCGGATCTGCTTCTGGGTTCAAATTTGCATCTGGAAAAAAAGATGGTAGCATATCAGATACAAATATGAGTGTTAAGGTAAATCCAAAATTTAATATAAAGAGTCTCTTTAAAGGTTTAGGAGTTGGAGGCGGAATAGTTTTTGTTCTGCTTGGCATTGTAGCTCTTTTACTTTTTATTTTCGTAATTAAACCGTCATATGCGCTAATTGCTGGTATAAACACATTAAAATCCGACGCCAGTTCTCTTAAAGAATCAATGAAAAACCGAGATCTGGTTTCTTTGAATGAGAATCTGAATAAAACTGAAAAGGACTTAAATAATTTGAGAAAATCTCGTGAGTCAAATTTTGCGTGGGCGAAAAACTTCCCATTAACTAAAGTTTACTATAGCGATTCTGATCATTTCATAAATGCAGGACTTCACGGAGTTAAAGCCGGAAGGGAACTTTCAAAAGTAATTGAGCCTTTTGCCGATGCCGTTGGCTTAAGGGTTTCAAAAGAGGAAAAAATTGTTAAGCAAGAAGGTTTAATGGAAGCATTTCAGAGTTGGATTTCGGTGATGCCCGTTGTTGCCGATAACCTTGATGGGGTGATTTTAGAGCTTGGGGAAGTTGGAAAAGAGCTATCGTATATTGACGCAAGCAAGTATCCAAAAGAAATAAAGGGATTTGAAGTTAGATCAACTATTGAAACAGCTCAAAAAACTTTAACTAAATTAAATGAATACGCTCCTGACATTAAAAAAGCCTTAACTTTAATCCCAACCTTATTGGGAGTAGGTACTACCGAAAAAAGATATGCCATAATTATGCAAAACAATGCCGAAATACGCGCTACGGGTGGATTTTGGACAAATTACGCTACTTTTAAACTGAATAACGGGCTTTTGTCATCGGATTTTACATCAAAAGATATGTATAGCATTGATTTTATACTTCAACCCCTTGACGCTGTAATAGACTTTCCAGATGTTCCGCCAGCGTATGGAAAATATTTGAAAGTAGAAAGAATGTTCGCTCGAGACGCAAACGTTTCGCCCGATTACCCAACCGCTATACAAAGATTTTTGTACTACTACAATTTGGCAAACAGGCAAGCGCCGTGGGAAGTTAAGCAGGTTGATGGATTTTTTGCAATCGATACAGATGTAATTAAGGAACTGTTGCAGGTTACGGGATCGGTTACTGTTAACGGTGTAACTTATACCTCTGACAACGTTGTACTCGAACTTGAAAAGATTGCGAGCCTGTCACTTCAAGAACAGTCTGGAAGAAAAAAAGTACTTGGTGATTTGATGGGTGGAATGTTGCAAAATGTTTTTAAATCGGATAAAAACCTTTGGTCAAAACTTATTGATAAAGGAGTTGATTTAATGGATAGAAAGCATATCGTTGGGTATTTGTTTGATGCAGATGGCCAAGCACTTCTTGAGAAATACAATTTTGCAGGCAGAATTATTGATCCTGTAGCCGGAGACTTTTCTTATGTAGTTTCAACAAATCTTGGAGGTGATAAAACTAATTTATTTGTTTCAAAGGTAGTATCTCATAATTTTGCAAAAGAGAACGGCAGTTTAGTTGATACCGTTAAGTTAAAATACACTTATAATAAAGCTTCCGAAGATTATGCCCAGCTGATAAAAGTTTACAGAGATTGGATTAGGGTTTATGCTCCGGCAGGATCAAAGTTAATTAGCCTTACCGGTTCTCAAGACACATCATTAGCCGGTGGAGATGAGAGAGGGAAGATATATTTTTCGGGATTTATAACTCTTGCTCCTTATGAAACAAAAGAAGTAACATTTAAGTATTCAATCCCTGGAACCGCATTAAGAGACAATGTGTATAATTTGTATATCGAAAAACAACCCGGCATAGATACAGAGAAACATACTGTTACGGTTAATGGAAAAACACAGGAATTTGAGCTTAAAAAAGATAAG
>MEVN01000041.1:18922-20506 GCA_001772985.1 candidate division WWE3 bacterium RIFCSPLOWO2_12_FULL_36_10
TCTTTAAAAATGGCTCGCTACTTGGTTGAAGGTATAGTTATTAAGAATATAAACTATAAGGATTCGGATAAAATTTATACTATTCTCACAAAAAATAAAGGTAAGATTTCGGCAAGCGCTAAAGGTGTGAGAAAAATTTCATCAAGAAGAGCGGGAAATTTGGATACACTAAATCACGTTGTAATAGGGATTTCCGAAGGATCTTCCGGTTACAAAACAATTACTGAAGTAAAAACCCTAAATTCTTTTAGAAAATTAAAGTCATCAATTTCAAAAGCCTCAAAGGCCTATTTTATGTTAGAACTTGTGCATAAGTTTTTAGAAGAAGATCACGAGGAGATCAAAATTTTCAATTTACTAATTTTTTCGCTTGAAAAAATGGAAAATGACGACAAGAATATAGATTTTTGGATTTTGTCTTATGAAATCTCACTTCTTATTTTATTGGGATACGGACTTACATTCGATAAGTGTAAAATTTGTGGTAGAGAATATGTTGATAATTGGGAGGTAGATAAGTTTAACTACGGACTTGGTGGACTTGTTTGTGATAGGTGCGACGGTGGTTTTGTGATTTCTAAGGGTTGTTCGTACGTTTTAAATGGGGTTAAAAGTGGAAAATCTAGCATTGATTATTTGCTTAAAGATATTTTAGAATCTGACAGAATTTTAAAAACCTATATTTCATTTATTCTTAATTCTGAAATTAGATCCCCAACCATCTTTGATACCGTTTAATGTCTTAAAAAGCTACTAATCTTTCCTGACTGCGCCTGTCTGCGCAGGTAGACAGGCAGACCCTTTGTTTGATCTGCCGAAATTGTGTCAGCAGGAAAGAGGGTAAATTCACCAAATTTGTCGTTTATTTTATCTGCTGCCGAAATAAGGTCATTAACCCTTTGCTCTTTTCCAAAAATTGGAATTGTTGCGTTATACTTTTGCATTAGATTTGAAATACTTACGCCAACAAGCCTAGTATTCCTATTCCACCCCATTTCGTTTAAGAGTTTTACGGCTGTTCTAAATATTTTCCAGCTATTATCCGTATGTTCTTTAACTGTGGTTCTTTGCAAAAATCCTTTAAAATCCGAGTCTCTTAAATAAATTGATATAGTCTTGCCCATTAGTTTTTGGTTTCTCAATCTTCTCCCAACCATATCAGACAGTCTGTATAAATTACTTTTTATTTCGCCAATATCACTGGTATTTTTTGATAACGTATGTTGATGGCCAATGGATTTTGCTTCCGGATTATACTCAATATTTTTTACTCGAAGAGAAACTTTGTTTATCTCAATATCTCCAATTCCAAAGCTTACGTTCTTAAGAAATCTGCTTTCTAAGTTTCCAAACTCCTTATATAAAGTTTCCATGTCAATATCCTGAAGTTGTGCGGTATTTAATATTCCGATTGAATTTAATCGAGCGTTTATTCTTGGCCCAATTCCGCAAAAGTCTGTTAACTTAACCGATCTTAAAACTTCATTCATGTTGTTTTTGGTAACTCTAAACAGCCCGTTTGGCTTGTTAAAGTCAGAAACCAGCTTTGCCATGAGTTTATTTGGTCCTATCCCTATTGAACAT
>MEVN01000042.1:0-4984 GCA_001772985.1 candidate division WWE3 bacterium RIFCSPLOWO2_12_FULL_36_10
GGATTTGCCAAAAAGGTTGTGGCAATAGCAATTCCGTCAAAAAAATTATGAATTCCGTCGCCGAAGAGAATAAGATAAACAGAAGGTTTTGTGTTATGGGTATTGTCGTGATGATGGAACCAGATTAAGAAACGTTCCAAAAGAAATAGAAATACTATTCCAAAAAGAATCGGATATTGAATTTCTATAGTATGCTCGGTTCTCACGGACTCCGGCAACAAATCAAGAAGAGCGGTTGAAAGAAGTACTCCTGCCGCAAAACTAACTAGATAAAAAGCATATTTTGTTAAAAAGTCCTTTTTTATTAGGAAAACACTTCCGGTTAGTGAAATTAAACTTACTATAGTTGAAGCTAAAATTACCGACGAAAGTGTTGACATGTTGTTTAGTATATCAATAAGGTCAAATGGAATTAAAAAGAACAGGCGTCTGGATTTCGAAAGATTGCAATCCAAACGCCTTGTACGAGACTAATTACATAATTGTTCCCGGAGGTTCGTCGTAGTCGCCAGGATAAACCCAAAATCCAATAATCAATATAGCTAAAGCCACAATAGCCGGTCCAGATGAAAATAGCACTTTAGTATAAATCCAGCCTGCTATTAGAATCAAAACCGAACTGATCAAAAATGGCAATAGGTGTTTAAACCTCCTCGACACCTTTCGGTCGATCTCTTTCCCATCGTTCATATTGCCGGCCATGTCATTCTCCTTTTGCTCTACCTGATTACGAATCTTAGCAACGGCAACCCTATTACTAGTAAGTCAATCGCCCAGATTATTACAAGGATTCTTATTTTTTGTAGAATCGCACTTGTAAACATTCCAGCAATTACCGCAAAATAAATCATTTCCACTACGGACTGTATGGGATTTGAAACATGCAAATTGAAACGCGCATACGCACTAGTGCCCCCAGAAACAATCGTCGCTACGAGAAGGAATATAATGGTGCCATTAGAAACCTTTCCTTCTGGCGTTCTATTTCCAAAAACAATTGCAATAATCCAAACAACCGCTAAGGAAAGAAAAACAAGATACGGAAGCAGGTTCTGAATGTCCATCTCTTTTCTCCTTTTCTAGGATCTACCAACCTTTTCTTGTAGCTTCATTTCCTTTTCCCTTTCTTTGTCCCGCCTTATATTGGGGGATAGGTATGGGAATTATAACAAAAAATTAGGAAAATAGTAACACTATAGGTATATGCTTAAATTTTAAAAAAGCCCCTTCCGTAGGTTTTGAAATCATCTAAAGAAGGGGCGCTACTGATTACGGGGTTTGTGTTGGCTGTATCATTGGTTGATTAGAACTTGACACTGCCGCAGAAATTGGATTTCCGCCCGCGCTTACAAAAATGTCCATTAAGCCTAAAAAAATCCATCCGGTAATTACAGGCGCAAAAAACACAATGCCTGCGATAACTTGCCAAAACGTGCTACATTCTGAAAGGATTCCGTTCATTTTGTTTTCTCCTTGTCCGGGGTATTTGGTTTCTTCGGCTTCCGTCTTGAAATAATTAGAGTACCTATAAACCAGACAAAAGACGCAAAAGCTAAATATACCGAGTACCACAATTCATTGTCAGAGAATATTCTTTCCCCTAACACCGACCCAATCCATGAACTTATCGCTGCGATAAACATTCCAATCAGAAAAGGTTTTCTTGAAACCAACAATGCTGCAAAGAGAAATGCGCTGATAAGAAACAACGGCTTTGTGCTTATATCCACCTTGTAGAGATATGAGCTTGTTCCAATAAGAAAACACATAATCGACCCACCGAAAAGTAAAGACGACTCGCTAAAGTTCGGCGCTTTCTTCTTTTGCGTCGTTTTTGTGCCCATGAATCCTCCTTAGCCGACTCCCCGCATCGAAAGCCATTGTCCCATTGTAACGTATCCTAAGTGCCTAAGCTTCCAAGCCGTTATCAAGTTCGCCGACCCCCACGGGATCCTTCTTTCCCCGCTCGGTTCTGCAAGATCTCTTGTTTTAGCAACATAGCTAAGCATTTCTCCCAGCGCGTTATGTTTCCTAAAAAATTCTACAAGTTTTTTAAGCGCTTCTTTCGTTTGTTCGGTGTAAAACACATCTTCGGTATGGATAATACAAAACGCAGGTCGACCAAACAAAGGTGAAACACAAATTCCTTCCTCCATTGCCAGCTGTGCCAGGCTCCTTTCTTCCATTTTTCCCTCTCAGCCTCCTATATTTGTGTGCGTATTATATACCCTGTAGCGTGTGAAGTCTATTTTGACTTCTATTAATTTTTCGTTATACTACCAAGCAATCAGCCGATGGGATCATAGGAGGGAATAATGATAATCAAGTGGCTTCTTGATTTTCTACTCTCTCCTTTTGGAAAAGTAGGGCCGATTTATAAAAAAAGCGTCCGAGTTGGTATGTATTTCACCAAACTTGTACGCTTTTTTGGAGATTACTTCCTTTTCCTTCCTAATGAGTCTTTGTAAGATTGCCTAAGCTCCTCGTCCCTTTTTCTGTCTCCTGTGGATAAATATCCCTCAATAATTCCTTTTACATGGTCGAAACTAAAATGAGGATGGGTTTTTCTGGCTTCCCTTAATGTTTCTAGCATTGCCCTTTCCCTCAGCAGTTTCCCAAGCTGAAAATGTGCTAAAAGCCCAAGTCTTATTAGGACAATCGTTGTGAACACAAAAAGGACAACAATTCCGTAAGTAATTATTTGAAGCACCAGGTCGCTCATTTTTCTCTCCTTGTCTGGGAAATATGGATTTGTAGTATTATAGTCCAAACCACCCTCACTAGTCAAGCTATAGGGTCAATATATGCAAAACGATCATTTTATCGTCCAAGACTTCTCTTAAGATCTTTGGTGTAACCTTTTAATTTTGATATAGATAAAACGGTTACAGCGGGACACTATAATACATTAATACATTGGGTCTTTGGTCAAGACCTGTTATTAGGTTTTATTGTTGTAGTTTAAAAACAAGAAAACGGCTATAGATAAAAACCCTAGATGTTCAAAAAAGTCCGGAGGATCTTCAATTCCACTAACAACTATGACACCAAGTATCCAAAGCGACGCGTAAGCCGAAATGTATTTAAGCCCAAACCCAAACAATAATAAAACAGCAACTGCCACATCACTTATTGCAATAAGTTTGACTAGCAAGTCCGGGTCGTTAATGAATGTGTGGGGTAAGAATGAGCCGTTAATTAAATTGACAAACTCGTCGGGATTAAAAACCGCGATATAAAAGTGGGCTAAAAAAACCAAAGCCAGCCCAACTCTTAGAATTATTATCGAATTAGTTTGTATTTTTTTTATATCCATTTCTTAGCTGTTATATTTTCTTATCCAGATTTCTAAACTCGTTCACGTATTCCTTCATCCTTCTCCTTTGATCTTTAGACATTCTCGCAATACTGTCCCCAATAGTCAAGTTTGTTACTGTTCCCATTGCTCTTAATTTCAAAATAGCTTCGGGGGGAGGTGTCGTTTTCGTGACTCACACTTAGTAATACATACCCGCGGTTTAAAATTATCTAAAATAAGTCTCATTGGCAAACTTGACTTGTTCTATGAACAACTTCTTGATTTCATAAATACTTTCCCGCTCGTAAAACAAAATTAAAACCTTTTTAAATTTATCTTCATCAACGTTGCGATATGAGAGTGGGTATAAATCGTACGCTAATAAAATCGCATTAGTCAACATTCTGGCGGTTCTTTTATTTCCATCTGCGTACGGTTGGATATAAGGGATCATAAAATGAACAATCAGCGCTTTTTCAAAAGGACTTTTACTCCTGTTTACTACACTAATCATTTTTTCAAGAACCTCTTTTGTCTGATATTCATTATCAAGAGGATGATAAGTTGTTCCGGTAATTCCCACTGCTTGTTTTCTGATACCGGAAGAAACGCCCAACCCCTTAGTTAAGATATTGTGCAACTGATTAATTACTGAAACAGAAATAGTTTTAAAATCATTTTTTGCTTTTAGTATTTCTTCAAAAGCTGTCTTGTGATTAAGAATCATCACTGCCTCATCTCTACTTTTGCCGGCCGCTTCTTTTTGTTCCTTAATTAAGGATTCTGTTTCCAACAACGTATAAGTGTTCCCCTCAATTTTGGATGATTTCCAAGACAATTCAATAACAAATCTTTCCAGTTCTCTTTTCAAAAGATCGGGACTTAGTCTAGTTGTCTTTTCTCCAAAACTTAACGCCGCTCTCTCTAAGATATTTACTTCTTCCTGTGTCAATAAATCATGCAAATTCCTAAATATCTCAAAATCGAATGATTCTCTGGCACCAATTCTGTTATCTGGGTCATCGGAGAAATAACTTTCAAGATCAAACTCGCGAAGAAGTGGGCTTTGAGCTTTGGGGAAGTACATCGTAGCTCTGGCTCTCCCCGTTACACTAACCAGTTTTTTAATCAACAAGACATTAAGATCTCTTATAACGGTTGGTTTTGAAACGGGATAAAGTTTAGAAGTTTTTTCTTGAATTTTTTCCCTAAGAAGTCCTTCCGATTGGTTGATTACATTAAGAATGTACTTTTGCCTCGTAGTTAGCATCGTCTCAGCCATACATGTTATCGTATCATATTGAAACGATTTTGTCAAGTAGAGCAGGGACGGTCCTTAGAAATCCTACCATAACACCTAAAAAATCACTAACCGCTTGTAGTACCCAACGAAGCGTCGTTGGAGTTAATAGTTTGAGAGAACATTTATATTGTGATTATATCATTTTTTAATGCGAACCGTTGGGGAGTTGGTGTTTGTTTAAAAAACAAGCCCTGTGAATTTCTTCTCAGAGCTCGTTGTAAAATTCAAATCCGCGTTACTGCGTTGTCTCCAACCACGGAGGGGTATTGGCAAAATTTACGTCAAAACCAATTCTTTCAAGAACCGCCCTGAGTTGTAAGCCGGTGCTATCTTCCCCTGCCTGAAAGTGGCATACACTAAATTCTTCCATTGGGCGTTCGGGA
>MEVN01000042.1:5065-28750 GCA_001772985.1 candidate division WWE3 bacterium RIFCSPLOWO2_12_FULL_36_10
GGAACAACAACCATTCCGTCGTCTGGCATCTCATCAAGATCAACTGAACACATATTCATCGCCAAACGAACAGTCAGCGTACCTCTGTTGGCCATAGCCATTCTCCTTTTGATTGTGCCTAATCATCTCGCCTATTTGCTTAGGGCGGCAAGAGCTACACCTTCACTCCCATCCCCAACAAACCAAATATCAATAACAATCCCGGTACCAGGAACTCTTTCCCACCACAGAACCAATTTTCCCGCGTCGCGAACTTCTGCAACGGTAAGTACGAGCCAATTGAGAAGAGGCCGGTTGCGTCGTACGACAAGCAGTACCCAAGCATCGTCCAAATCACCGTTCACACCTTTGTTGAGAAGCCAGTAGTCGCCAACTTTCACCCATTTGCCTACAGGCAAGGTGGAAACATTTGCACCGTTTGGAAACTTTTCTTGAGTAAGACTGCTCAAATCTTTGTATGCGAACCGTCCGCCGGCTTTCTTTGCCAACCGTGTCTTTAAATCGTAAGTATCCATGGTTGATCTCCTTTTCAATTGTTAGTGTATGAGGATTATAAAGTAAGCACCGGTATTAGTCACCTGTACTTAATGTCTCATGACATCTGCAACAACTTCCATGGGTGTTTTTAAGTTAATACCAAGGTGTGGTCTCCATGTGTTGTATTTGTTTAGGTACTTAGCAAACCATTCACGTAACTCGTCATAATGTTTGGGAGATTTCTTCATCATGAAAAAGAACTCTTCCTCATCTGTTCTAAACGATCTCTCTATTACAGCGTTCTCATTTGGAGTGTTTTTATGTATGAAGTGGTGTGTTAGTCCTATATCCTTTAAGTATTCCAAGAATCTATCTTGAAACTCAAGTCCATTATCCGTTTGTATAAATACAGCTTTAAAGGGAAGTTTTGGTAGAATTTCCAGTAACCTTGGACGAGCTGTTCTTGCTATCATGAAAGCAAATATAACATGCTCGGACAATATGTAAATACGATTGACAAATTGTCCGTTTCATGGCTCCCCATATTGGAGCTTATACGAACCGTTAGGGAGTTGGTGTTTGTTTAGTTTTGAAGCGATAAAGTAACTTGTATGCAATATGTAAATACAGTTGACAATGTGCATGGAATCGTGTAATGTATTTTTATGCTACTAATCAGATCTTTAGGAAAAAAAATAAAATTATTATCAACAAAATTCCCTGTCGTTGCAATTACGGGACCGCGTCAATCAGGAAAAACAACACTAATATTAGATCTGTATAAGGAATACAAGTATTATAATCTTGAAAATCTCGAGTTTCTAAATCTTGTCGAAAAGAATCCCGCCGGGTTCGTAAAGGATAATTCAAGAATAATAATTGATGAAGTACAAAAAATGCCAAATCTTTTGTCATATATACAGGTTAATGTAGATGAAAAAAAGATTATGGGGGATTATGTTATTAGCGGTTCTCAAAACTTACTTTTATCTCAAAATATTAGCCAATCTTTGGCAGGACGAGCGGCTTACATTACTTTATTACCGTTTTCTCATGAGGAACTCAAATCGAAAGATTTACAAAAAAGCTCTGTGTACGAACAAATATTAACAGGTTTTTACCCCGCTATTTATGATAGAGATATAAATCCAACAGATTATTTTAATGAATATCTAATCACCTATGTTGAAAGAGATGTTAGGCAGCTTATAAACATCTCTGATTTGTCTCAATTTCGGAAATTTTTGGGTTTGCTCGCGGGTAGGATTGGTCAGTTACTAAATCTCTCTTCTTTAGCAAATGATGTGGGTGTTTCTCACAATACGATAGAGGGATGGATTTCATTACTTGAGGCCAGTTATATTGTTTATCGATTACCGCCTTATTTTGGGAATTTTGGTAAACGACTTATTAAATCACCGAAAATATACTTTTATGATGTTGGCCTTGCCTGTAGGTTGTTGAACATATCTTCCGAAGAAGAATTAAAGACCCATCCGTCTATTGGTAGTTTATTTGAAAATCTTGTCATTTCTGAGATACAAAAATATATAAATAACTCTTCAAAATCAGCTACTCTTTACTTTTATAGAGATAGTAATGGCAATGAAGTAGATTTAGTTATAGACACTGGAGTTGGTAAAATACCTGTTGAAATAAAATCCGCAGGAACCTTTTCTAACGATTTCCTAAACGGTATTACTCGTTTTGTATCGTTGGATACAAGAACAAAAGATAAGTTTATAGTATATACAGGTGTTGAGACTGGAGATTTTGATAACACCAGATTATTAGTTTGGAATAATTTAAGTCCATTGTTTGAACGCATCTAGTAATAAATACAATTTGATCCCCGTATTGGAACTTATGCGAATTGTGAGGGAGTTGGTGTTTGTTTAAGAAGTTAAATAACTTTTATTCCAAAGTTTGTAATCTCTTTAGCTAACGGGTCAAATTTGTTATTAAGATCCCGTCTGTTATATGGGTGTGCCTCAATCATAGGATCTATCTTCGAAGATATTTTTGTTAAAGCCATCATTTCCTCAAAAGAATTATTACCAAATTTATTTGAAATCACACAAAGGTCTAGATCGCTATCTGGCCTAAATGTTTTTTTTGCGTAAGAACCAAACATGATAATTTCGTCCACAGCAATACCGCTTGCCTGTAAAGACTCATAAAAAGCTTCTATCAAATTTTGTGGAGCATCTCTTAGTAGTGTTTTTTTATCCATGCGTAAATCCTTTCTACTTTTCCAAACCATTCAGTTGTATATTCTTTAGTTGCTATTTTATATCATCGTATCTTGCCTGTACGTTGTATTTTGTAATAATACTTAAGTCCTGCAAATCCTCATCCGTGAATTTTATTTTTGTGAGCTCCGCGAGTTTTACTAAATTATGTGTAAATGGCGGAGAGTCATTTTGAGCTTTGGTTACAGCTCCTTTTAGTAATTTTTCCAGAGCTAACTCGCCAAGAAATAGCGCCCAATCATAGTGGTTTGTTTTAATTAAGTCTTTGGCTGTACATAGATTTCTTTCAGCACTTTCTTCCCATGATTTTATTATTTCTTCTTGTCCCATTGTGTCATTTTACTATATTTTTGAAGCGCTGTCTGTATATTCTGTAAACTTTACAATCCGATTTATATTTCTCCAAACCGACAATGCGCCGTTGTAAACGAAGAGTTCTCAATAGTAATTAGTTAATAGTTGCAACAGAATTAAGCTCCACACTTTTCAATTGAGTAGTATATTCCAATAATTTAGATCTCCACTCAAGCTCCTTACCTGGCTCCACGTTAATAAGATAGAAGCCTGCATGTTTTTCAGATGTTAAACCCAAACTTTTCACAAAATCAGAAATGTCATTCTCGCTAAGACTGATGTTGAATGTTACCAACAATTCACCACATGCGTACATCTTTCTACCAGAACCGCATAACAAGTGCGCATTTTGCGTTTGAGAAGGTTCCTTTTTTATTAAGGAGTATCTCCCAATAAACAACAAAACAATTGCCGTGCTAACAAGAATTACCACAACAAATAATTTGAATGCTTTTTTCATAAATGCACTTTAATCATAGCAAAATTTAAATAGTAAGTGCAAATTTGGCTCCCCCGCGTGGACTCGAACCACGAACCTTGAAGTTAACAGCTTCCTGCTCTACCATTGAGCTACGGGGGAATAGTACACGGGTATGCTAACACGACGTGGTTTTATCATCAATGAGATCGGGAATTAGCTTTGAGTTGCGGGCGTTTGTTTTTCTGGTAATTTTGAGACAACAAGAACTCCAAACAATAAATTCAATACGAAAAACCATAAAGGCACATGGATTGGAAATTTTACTACCATTGAAACTATTTCAACTATTAAAGGCAACGTAAAAGTATGGAGTGCGATTTGAAGGTATTTTGAGAAAGGCATTTGAAGTTTTTTAATATTTCCGACAAGCATTAACCCAAGAGCTACAGGTAAAACAAGAACGAATTTAACTCCCGCGTAGTATAAAAGCGTTCCGAATAAAATTGCGAGGAACATAATTATAGGTATGAACGAAAGGAATGGTTTTACAGAATTAATTGTTTTAATAACATTTTTTTTTGTTAATTGTCCGTCCGGATAATCTTTAAATGAACGAGCTTCAATTTTATCTTGAGATTGAATTAAGAGATTTGATTTGTTTAACAGTATTAGTGTTTTATATTTTTCCATGTCGTCTAAAGTTCCATTTGAATCAAATACAATTAGATTCTCGAGTTCTTTTTTAGTTTGCGATGTTAGTTCCAAACTGCCTTTTGGAAACGGAACAATAAAAGGTTCCGGTTTGTTTATGCTTACCTGCCCACCTTTACTTGTGATAATTAAATCATTTGGATAGTAGCTTGAGGCGGTATTTATAAAAGTGTTTAATTCCTTTTGTATTTTTGGAAAGGTTAAAATTGTTGTAACACTAGAAATCCCAATAGATAAAAGAATTGTTAGCATGAAAAAATACTTTACGGAAAAGGATAAAGGCGCCAGAACAACATCTCTGTAATAATTTAGTGACGAAACGCTTTTATAAAATGAATAGAAAAATGCTTTTATTCGAAGAAAAACTTTGTTTAATTTACTCACTGATTTATTTTAACATGCTGATGTATAATTTGAATAATATGACAAGTTTTTTGCGTAAGTATTTATGTGCAGTTTTCTTTTTGGCCACATTGTTTGGGCTTTTCTTTGTAGGTATAGGAAATACATATGCGTTTGATGGTTCGGTTAACATGTCTGAATTTGTAATTCCAACCTCAGGGGCGGGGCATACCATAAGTACCGGTGAATCCATCAGATATACCACTGATCCTGGGGATGTAGGCGGGACAGTGAGAATGTATAAAAATGCCAACTGGGAACAGTTTGTTAATGATGGAAGTAAAATAAGGAGAAGAGAAGATACAAGCTGGGCTCCCAACGGAGATGTTTATTGCACAAATGGAAGTAGAGCTATATACACACTTACTACAGACGCTGTTCCGTCTAATGAAGGCGACCAGGTAAATGGATCGGCGGGTTGGTTGAATAGCAGTATCAATTTCTCAGCGTCTACGGCAACTGCAAATTCGGATGTATTAAATATTATTCCACTTGATTCGGCTCCGGTTTATGGAACCAATGGTTCCACAAGACCGTTTTGCAGAGTACCTTCTTTACCGGAATATCCCGCAATTGGAGCATCTCAGCAAATGAAGCTTACTTACTACGATTCTAATAGTTTTACTTTTTGCACTAAGATAAATAATCCCAATCCGCTCATAAAAATAGAAGTTATCGGTGGCTTTGGAGCTGGCGACACATTTTTGTACATGAAAGATTACGGTTTAGTTGGGTTTAGCGATCCAACAGGTAGAGATGCTGGGTGGATGGGTCCTGGCGCGGATCCTTCTGATTGTAAAGCTGGGGGAGGTGGAGGTGGGGGGACTAAAAAAATATTCCACCTAAACGGACAAGTACTAAGCAGTAGACTACTTACCGGATATGGAGTTTCGGGTTCTAAAAAAGGTGCTGGTTTAAATAAAACAGTTTCCTCCGGACTTCCGGTTGAAGGAGCGCTTGTAGCTTCTTATCAAGGGCTGTTTAATGACGAGAATCAAACCGGAAAGCAAAGAGGCCAGATAAAAACCCTCTTTGCCTCTGTTACTACAAATTCGGATGGAAGATTTTCTTTGCCTGTAAAGGTTTGGGAATTTGAGGACAGCAATTATATAGCATTTTTTTGTGGAGATAAAATAAAGGATTTATATAAAATGGATGCCACAAGGGATATTAACGGTTTTAGTGTAACTATTGATTGTGATAGGAAAGAAAATCCGGTTAAACCGCCTGCCGATTTGCAGTATGTGAACAGAGATGGTTGGCTTTCGTGTAAACTTAGCGACACGCCGGGAATGAGCGGGAAGGTAAGCCAACCGGATGTTGCTCCCAAAACCATTCTTGAAAGGGGGGGTTTGGATGATACTTATTTAGGAAAAAGATATACCGGTCCGGATCCAAATCCCGACAACATTCCACCCGAGGCCAATCCTCAATCGAGAAGGCAGTTGGACGGTACCGCAAGTCCTAGTGAAATTACTTTTTCTCCCGATGTGTTAAGAGACGCTAAATATACTTTAGTTGGGAGCTGTTATGGCGCTTTGGCTCCCCCAAGACGAGGGAGAGCCGATGATCCGGAACTAATTAATTGCGAACTAGTGAAAGAATGCAATAACCCTCTCGCAAATTCCAAAACGGGAACCGGAAGAAATTCTCAGATGAATTCAAGCTTACCTTTGGCCTTTTCAACTCCAGGTTCCTACGAAAATAGGTATGCTGTTGTAGATAAAAATCTTGCTGTGTGCAAACAAGGAAGCTCCGAAATTAAATTATGCGAAATTACCACACCCTGGAAATCAGAACCTACTTGTGGTCCATTTAAATTAGGCAGCGAGTACTTTCCTTACGACGCCTTATTTAGTAATGAAAACAAAACTATTGGTGTAGATCTTGCAATGAACACAATAAATGATTCCGGGGCGAATGTTTCTGGCGGTAATCCGGATAACCCGGATGAGTTGTGGAGAGATCAAAATCTTCAAACGGAGGGGGGCAAAGCGGACAAGCCTTACAAAAATAGAGTTACGTCAGTTTTTCCAACAGATAAAACTCGCGAATGGTCGTTGCCGAATATTACCTGTATGTTAAGTAATACCTGCTTTGGATATGATACAAAAAACGGTGGCTTGGATTCTCCCGTGTGTACTTTTAATACTCCCGGTACTATTTGTGGATTTGACATAAATAAAGGTAATGAAAATGGTTTAGATCCCGACCTTACGTTAAAAAAGAATGGTCGGGGTATCTATAGGATGGGTTTAATGGAAAGTTTGTGCACGTGTTCTAGTATGGATTCTGGATGTACTGGGAATGAAGGAGACAATAGACCTAAAATGAATACATATATTGGACAGGCTGATTTTTGGGCTGCGGGCGGTTACACTTACGCATCTGAGGAATCACAGAAGTTTTTAGGGAATCTTCCGCCTGAAACGTATTATGGAAAGACGGTAACGGGAGGGTTTTTTGCCGGATTGGTAAATTTGATCACCAAGTTTTTTGTGTGGATTGGGAATTATGATTCGGATGCGAAGGGAACGTGTATTCCTACGGAGAGAAGCCCGATAGGAGGGACTTGCTGGATTGGAGACAGTAATTGTGACGCGACGTGTATCAAAAAGGATCCATATGACGGAAGTGAAGAGGATTGTTCCGTAACATATTATTGTGATACGAACGAGCCGCCGGAATTTCCAGATAGTAACGTAATTTGTACTTATTACAATTTAGTGGATGGAGGTTATACTTGCTCGGGAGATGTTGAAACTCCTTACAAGGGCACTATGCAAGCTGTCAATATGCCGGGCGGTGAATTAGCTGCCGTTAAAGAGATTTCACTATTATTAAAATCCCCATTTGACCCGGGATCAGAAAATGAAGTACCTCCGCTATGTGGTTTTGATGCTGCAGTTTCCGACGCGAAATTTCAAGTTGACCAACCTTTAGTTGGGCACGATACTCCGTGTGTTGACGGACCTTTATATCATTCGGATAAGTTAAGAAGTGTGAATAGAGTTTATATTCCTGAAAATACTGATTTAAACAAGCCTAAGTTTGGGGGAGGAGGATCTCAGGGGGACTGTACTCCCGTTGCTACAATTTCCGGCGAACACAATGTAAAGCCCGTCGGGCAGTTAATAGATGCAATAAAGACAACCGGATATCGTGATCAGGTAGACTACGATCATATTAGAAAATGTTATAACACGGTTGTACAAACAGCAATTTCAAGTGGAAACGACCCGGCGTTCATGATGGCAACTTGGATAGAGGAATCTGGAGCAGGGTTTAGTAAGAACGCCGCACAATTTGGGTGCAAGGTGGGAACTCCTCTTGACTTTAATTCTCAAATAAATTGTTTCAGACAGCTTCAATCGGCATACGCTAATAATTCAAATCACGAGGGATGTAGAGAAAGCACAGGCTCCGATGCGTTGCAGGTATTAGAATACCTTCTTATTTTTTCTGAGGGTGAAACCGGCTGTCTTGATGGAGAATTTGACACAAATCCGAATTACAGAAACCAAATAAAAGAGTTTTACAAAATCGCAAGAGATGACGGAGCGTCCTTAAACGAATCGTGTACACTTCCCAAAAACAGGTGGGATTTAACGTGCAAGTCTGTTGCCGGAGGTTATTGTTTAAAACCCGGTCCTTACGGTCCAACTGAAGACTTGGATTCCGGCGACTTGAGTACATACACAAATGTTAATGATGTTTCAAATGATGATGGGTTGACGATACCAACTAAAATTAAGGCGCTAAGCAATGTTGTAACGGATCTAACGAGATTTATAAATTTTGAGAAAAACGCTAAATTACGCCATCTTGTTGCTTCGGATGGATACAGATCGTATGCAGAGCAGTTAGCGCTGTGTGAAGATTGTGAAGCAAAAAAGGCTGCCGGTGGAACATGTCTTGTTGCTCCTGCTGCGATAAGCAATCACAGGACAGGTCGTGCGGTGGATATTTATTGGCTTGATGCGGATGGGCACGCGATACCCATAATAGAAGGAAGTAGCACAGATGCGGATGAAATAATACAAGCAGCCAAAAGTAATAAGTTCAACCACCCTCTTGGCGCAGGAGACCCTCCCCATTTTGAACACCAATAAGAACCTTTTGACACCTCGTCTCATATAGACTATTATCTATACGTTAAAATTAAATATGGAAAAGATTCGTTTAGGAACGAAATGAATAAACTAAAATGCACAAATTGCTTCAAATCCCTTGGCGTATCTTCGAGAATGAGCATATACAATTTCTTGGAAGGCAATGGAAAAGCAACGGTAATGCAAATAACTAAAAGAATAAAACTGCGCCAACCAACCATCTCGTATCATTTGAAGGAAATGAAAGAGCAAGGTTTATTAAGCTGTGAAAAACATGGAAAAGAGGTTATTTATAAAGTTACACACCTATGCCCGCATTATGATTCTAGGTGTATTTTAGACGATATTAAATTTCCCGTCACGGTAAAAGTATAAATGTTAAAAATTGAAGATTTGCATATTAATATCGAAGGCAAAGAAATAGTAAAAGGAATTAACTTAGAAATCGCTAGCGGAGAAATTCACGCTTTAACGCAGGCTCTGATGGGGCATCCTACTTACGAGATTACAAAAGGAAAAGTTACTTTTAACGGCAAAAACTTATTAAAAATGAATCCCTCGGAAAGATCGTTGGCGGGTTTGTTTTTGTCGTTTCAATATCCAAGTGAAGTTTTGGGAGTAAATATAGCTAATTTTTTGCGTTTAGTTTATAACAAGCGCGTTAAAAAAACTTTATACCCGGCAGCTTTTAGAAAACTACTTAAGGAAAAAATGGAGATTTTGGATATGAAAGAAGAGTTTATGGACAGATATTTAAACGAAGGATTTTCTGGTGGTGAAAAAAAGAGAATGGAAATTTTACAAATGCTTATTCTTAAGCCAAAAATAGCAATACTTGACGAAACAGATAGCGGTCTTGATATTGACGCGTTAAAAATAGTTTCGAAGGGTGTTACATTGTTAAACAAAACTGCGAAAACGGGTGTACTTTTAATCACGCATTACACTAGACTTTTAAACCATATTAAACCAGATAAAGTTCACGTAATGAGAAATGGAAAAATTGTTAAATCCGGAGGTCACGAACTTGCGAACGAGCTTGAGAAAAAAGGCTACACCGCTTTTGAAGAATAATATGACTAATCAAAAGCAAAAAATTAACATAAATGCGAATTACAAAACAAAATATGGATTTAATGTAGCCGAAAATTACGTTTATAAAACCGAAAAGGGGTTAAATGAAGAAGTTGTAAAAAAGATTTCTGAAATGAAAGATGAGCCAAAATGGATGAGAGACTTTAGATTACGAGCCTACAAAATTTTTAAAGAAAAACCTATGCCAACTTGGGGCGGGGATTTAAGTAAAATTGATTTTGATAACATTTTTTATTACCTAAAACCCACAGACAATCAAAAAAGAGATTGGGAAGACGTGCCAATTGAAATGAAAGAAACCTTTGAAAAATTAGGAATCCCGCAAGCTGAAAGACAGCATTTGGCCGGCGTAAAAGCTCAATTTGATTCAGAAGTAATTTACGGCTCGTTGTTAAAAGAACTAGAAGACGAAGGAATAATATTTTTAGGAACTGACGAAGCGCTTAAGAAATATCCTGAGATTTTTGAAGAATATTTTGGGAAATTAGTTCCACCATCTGACAATAAATTTTCCGCGTTAAATAGCGCTGTGTGGTCGGGAGGATCTTTTGTTTACATCCCAAAAGGCGCGCACGTTAAAAGACCTTTGCAAGCATATTTTAGAATTAACGCTCAGAACATGGGTCAATTTGAACGGACTTTAATAATTGCTGACGAAGGGAGTTACGCTTCCTATGTAGAGGGTTGTTCCGCGCCCATTTATTCAGCCGATTCGCTGCATTCCGCGGTCGTTGAGGTTTTTGTAAAAAAGGGAGCAAGATTTAAATACACAACAATTCAAAACTGGTCAAACGATGTTTACAATTTAGTTACAAAAAGAGCAAAAGTTGAAGAAGATGGGGTAATGGAATGGGTTGACGGAAATTTGGGCTCTAGGTTAACACAAAAATATCCCAGTTGTTATTTAGTTGGCGAACGAGCGCACGGCGAAGTACTATCGATTGCGTACGGAGGAAAAGGTCAGCATCAGGACGCCGGGGGAAAAATATTTCACATTTCGCCAAATACCACATCGTCAATTATTTCAAAATCAGTAAGCGCTTTTGGCGGTAGAACAAGCTATAGAGGTTTAATTTACGTATCTCCATCGGCAAAAAATGCAAAAAGCAGGGTTGAATGCGATGCCTTAATTCTAGATGCCGAGTCACGATCAGATACTTTTCCAACAATGAAAATTGACGAAAGTTCCGCGAACATTGAACATGAAGCAACTGTAAGTAAAATTGGCGAGGAAAAGTTATTTTATTTAATGAGTAGAGGCCTAACTGAAACGGAAGCAATGAGTTTAATTGTATCGGGATTTATTGAGCCAATTGTAAAAGAACTTCCTCTTGAATACGCGGTTGAATTAAACAGGCTTATTGAACTTGAAATGGAAGGGAGTGTTGGTTAATTTATGTTAACTAAGCTTTTAGAATTAGTCTCCGGTGAAATTAGTTTGGAAGTATTGGAGGACACCCAATTTGTTGTTGATCTTTCCAAAAAAGTTGATGACGTTTCTTTAACTTTAATATTTAATAAATCTGGAGTCACCGCGGAAATTATTTGCATGTATTCTCTTGGAGTTAATGAGTCGGTGGTTTTAACTACCTCAACAATTCATAAAGCTCCATTTACTTCCTGCGTTACTTATATAAAAGGAGTCTTATTTGATGGAGGAAATTCAAGTTATACAGGAAAAATAATCATTGAAAAAAAAGCCCAACAAACAAATTCGTATTTAAACGATAATATATTAGTAGTTGGAGAAAATACAAAGAATAATTCTAAGCCAATTCTTGAAATTGAAGCAGATGATGTAAAGGCGTCGCACGGGGCTACAACCGGCAGGGTAAATGAGGATCAGCTATACTACTTAGAAAGTCGGGGTTTAAGTGAAGTTGAGTCACAGAATTTAATTGTTGAAGGTTTTTTCGAATCCCTTCTTTCAAAGATAACCGATGATAAAATTAAAAATAAAATTAGGAACAAAATAACAAATGCGAAAATTTGATCCAGACACAATTAGAAATGACTTCCCTATTTTTTCAAGAAAGGTAAATGGGAAGGAATTAGTTTATTTAGACAACGCAGCAACTTCTCAAAAACCAAAACAAGTAATAAATACAATTTCTGATTTTTATTCTTTACACAACGCAAACGTTCATAGAGGAGTTCACACATTAAGTGAAGAGGCAACCGACATGTTTGAAAAAGCCAGAAAAAATATTGCGAAATTTATTGGAGCGGTAAGTTCAGGTGAGGTTATATTCACAAGCGGAACAACCGAATCTATTAATTTTGTTGCGCGTATTTGGGGAGAGAAAAATTTAACATCAAAAGACGAAATTTTAACTTTAGTATCCGAACATCATAGTAATTTTATTCCGTGGCAGCAAGTTGCTAAAAAAACCGGAGCCAAATTTACCGTAATTGAATTGGATAAAAACGGAGAGTTAGATTTGGACTTGTTTAGAAAACATTTGAGCAAAAAAGTTAAAATTGTGGCGATTTCTCATGTCTCAAACGTTCTTGGAACCATATTTCCCGTGAAGGGAATTTGTAAGTTAGCACATGAAGTAGGTGCGTTAGTATCGGTTGACGGGGCGCAGGCCGTTGGTCATATTCCTGTAAATGTTCAGAGTATAGACTGTGACTTTTATTCTTTTTCTTCGCATAAAATGTTTGGACCAATGGGGGTTGGGGTACTGTGGGCAAGACAAGAAATTCTAAATACCATACCGCCTTTTGAATATGGCGGTGGGATGATAGATGCGGTTAGTATTCTTAATTCAACTTGGGCTGAAACTCCTGATAAGTTTGAGGCAGGCACGCCGAATGTTTCGGGAGTTATAGGACTCTTGGCCGCAGTCGATTATATAAATAAACTTAGCTTTGAAAGCATAAGAGAGCATGAGGTTAATTTACTGAAGTATTTGAGTGAAAGTTTGAAAAAATTTGATAGGATTAGAATCTTGGGGCCGATTGATCTAGAAAATAGAGCCGGGCTTGTTTCTTTTATTGTACATGGAGCTCACGCGCATGATGTAGCCTCGGTGCTTAGTACTTATGGAATTGCAGTTAGATCGGGACATCACTGCACAATGCCACTTCATACATCTCTAAAAATTCCGGCGTCTGTAAGAGCGAGCTTAAATGTGTACAATACCAAAAACGATATTGATAAACTAATCTTTGGCTTAAAGGAGGCCTTAAAAATTTTATGAACATGTATCGGGAAGAATTAATGGAGCATTACAAAAATCCTTTGCATAGAGGAGTAATAAAAAACCCAACCCGTGAAGTTGAGAAAAAAAATCCAATGTGTGGGGATATTATAAGACTTCAAGTTATTGTAAAGGGAAATGTTGTTGAAGATGTTAAATATAACGGTGAGTCGTGTGCAATTTGTTTGGCTTCCGCGGATATATTGGCACATGAAGTAATCGGAAAGAGTGTCTTTGAAGTTAAAAAAATGTCAAAAAAAGATCTACTTGAACTAATTGGTGTTGAGTTAACAACTAGCAGAGTAAAGTGTGCTGAATTATCTTTAATCGCTTTAATGGAGGCATTAAAATAATGAAAAAAAAACCTTTTGTGAAAATTACAAAAGATGTGAATTTAGCTGACTTAGTTTTTAAGTATCCTGATGTTGCTGAAGTACTCTTAGATTACGGACTTCATTGTGTGAGCTGTATTGCAAGCGGGTTTGATACCTTGGGAATTGGTGCTAAAATGCACGGGATGTCTGATAGTGAAATTGATGAAATGATGGGCAGGGTAAACGAATTTATTGAATATGGAGAATAAAAAAAGAAAAATTTATAAAATATCAATTGACAGAAAAGCCTGTATCGGCGCAGCAACCTGTATAATCGTCGCCCCCGATGCCTTTGAACTTGACTTGGAAAATATAGCTATTGTGCGTTCAAATGCCATGAGTTTAGGTGACGATACATTATTAATTGCGGCACAATCTTGTCCAACTTCCGCAATTATTTTATATAATGATGACGGTAAGCAGATTTTTCCAAAACTAGTTTAATGTGATAAAATAAAAGCAGATGTCTCTTCAAATCACCTCGGACAATATAGAAATAACCCCAAGCATGACAGAGTTAGCGAAAAAAAAAGCAGCAAGGCTCTTAGCAAAACTTAAAGATGTTCCCGATGAACTTAAAAATATTAGACTTGTTTTAAACAAAGCCCCAAACGATTTTTTTGATGTAAAGGCTGAAGTACTTGTAGGAGGTACGAAGTTTTTTGGAGAATCTAGCGATTTTACTTTAGAAACCGCGTTAATTGTTGCGCTGGAAGATGTTCAGAGACAGTACATTAAAGAAAAATCAAAAAGAGAAAATTGGGATAAACAACGTGACCTTAAAAGATTTTCCACTGAATAAATAGAATAAATTTAAATATGATAAAATCGGCCATATAGGATATAAGGGTGCTTAGCTCAGTTGGTAAGCTTTTGATTTTCGCATTCGCTCAAACTAATGAGCGCTTGCTTTGTACAGTTAATAAGTTTGACTAGAATCTTTAATATGGGTGCTTAGCTCAGTTGGTAGAGCGGTCGTCTTATACACGACTGGTCCCTGGTTCGAGCCCAGGAGCACCCACCAAGAATGTTAAAGAAACCCGAAATGGTAGAATACACCCATGAAACAAAGAGTTCTTGAATATAACTGTATATTTCAAAGAGAGAAAGATGGCGGATTTTCTGTTTGGGTACCTTCTTTACTTGGATGCACTTCTCAAGGAGATACCTTTGAGGAGGCATTGGAAAATGTAAAGGAGGCAATAATTTTATATTTAGAAGACCAAGAGGGTGTTCCAGAAGATGTAGAGGATGTTCGTAGCCAGTTTATGGTTTCAATAAAAGTTAAGGCTAATGAGTAAAATACCTTAGGTCTTTGGTAAGGAAACTATAAAAGCATTACAAAAGATTGGATTTGAAGTGAGTCAACAAAAGGGTAGTCATATAAAATTAACTCGAATGATTAATAATCAAAAACAGATAGTAATAATTCCGATGCATAAAACCCATTAACCTTTCTGTGGCGGATTTCGTTAAACTTCTATAAAGCATTATTGTTCACAAAAATTTTGAAAAAAAACCCAAGGGATTTGTGTCGATATCACACTCGCCCTTGGATTGGAATTTCGAAAGGATCTAGAGCTTTCGCTCCAAATTATATATTGCAAAGACCGGCACGAAAGTGAAAAAAACCAAAACCCCGGCAGCAACGAAACCTAGATATTTATGATTCGATCTTTTCACAAGCGTTGCCGTAATAACAGTAGTTTTTCCTTCCTCCATAGAAACGTGAATTGTTTTTGCATTATAACCGGGTTGAATAACATCTATCTGATATTCTCCCGCCGGTAACTCTGTTTCATCATGTTCTAATGGGGATCCATTTAAGAAAATCTCAGATCCTTTTGGATTCACTAGAACTTTCAAAACTCCCGGTGGGTGGGGAATGTCTTGTTCTTTTGGGATCCACCCCATTTCGTTTGCGCCTATAATTCCAAAACCGACCAAAGCGAACAAAACTAATAGAAAAATTAATTGCTTTACTTCCCTCATCATCTCCATCCTTTCTTTTTGTCTGCGGGTTGGGGGGTAGGTTCTTAGGTCATTATACACCTTATAGCAATTATATGCAAATTAAAAACCGAGGTTGTTTTTTAGGCGAACCTCGGCGTGTGATATTATTCTTTTTCTACTACCTCAACTTCAAAATACTCTTTCAATTGATTTACAACTTGATCAAAAGTGACACGAAGTTTGTAAAGAACAGCGTAGCTTCGGTTCCAGGAGCGTCTTGAGTTCGCCACAAAAGCCGTATGCCAATCAAGTCGGCACTGTTAACTAAATGGTGGCTGTTTTTAAAATAATTGAGGTAGTTTTTGATCAGATTTTAATACCTTTTTTAATGAACACATTCCGTTTAAATGTTTGAACTTTGTATCACAACTTGTAAAATCACTTAGTCTTCGTTTTACGATGTATGCATTGACCCACAGCTTCATTGATGTCAGCGACTTGAATCCTTTTATCGTTTTCAACCTACCTTTTAAATGTGAGTTGTATGCTTCGATTAAATTTGTTGTGTTTGGTGTATTTTCAAACATATGATAGTTTGTTAATTCATCTTTCCTTTGCATAATGTCTGTTAACCAGTTGACGCATCGTGGGTCATTCTTAAACCTTGGATATAGTTTCTGTACCGCCCACGCAACCTCAACATTACATAATCTCTTTGTGAATAATTTGTCGATTTCTAAATAAAATCCTAAGTAACAGTTGCTTGTCTTTAACCCCAGATCCCGTCTAATTGACTCTCTGTAGTGCTTTAAACATGTTTGGATAATAACTCTTGGATAGATCTTTATCGCCACCATCTTTATGGCTTCATTATCATCACAGACCAGGTATCTTAAGTTGTACTCTAGTAGTTCTAACCGCTTGAAGTAGGCTAACATTGTTTGATAGTTCTCTGCTCCGCCAATAATATAATGTGGGACGTCATGTGTTAAGTAATCTATCCCCCAGATTAACACCAATTTCCGTGGATGCCCTTTAACCGCTATGTATGTCCCATCTACTACTAAATATCCGCTGTATTTGTACATATCCGCATATTTAATCGTTAATTCCATGTTTGTGGTTAGTTTACGAAAATATTCTTGTGTTCGTTTAAATATGGCTACACCACTACTACCAATCCGTTTACCAACTTTCCTAAATGAAACTCCATCTAGATGTAGGTTTGTAAAATCTTTTGATGAAATTTTGTTATGCGAGTAATTAACAGTAAAACTACTTGAACATTGCCGGCACAAGTATTGTATGGACATCCCTCTTTTTTGATTTCTTTTCACCTCTGAATTATCTAAACATTTCGGACATTTTGGATGTGATCTTTTTTTTAATCATTCGAGCATTTTAGTGCCTAAATGCCATTTTGTATTGTGTTAATGGGATAGAAAAGCGTTTTCAGCCACCATTTAGTTAACAGTGCCATCAAGTCTGGTGTAAGGGACACGGCCTCTTGGAAGTTTTTCTTCAGTGGAGGATGTACAAACCGCGTACATAACTCCCCCATCCGAATTTGGGTGAAATGCTATATCGACTCTACTTTCGTCAAGCAACTCCACCGCTTCCATTTGAGAACCAGCCAGCGCAACTCGCAAAACAGGTTTGTCCATTTTCCTTCCTCCTTTTGATATCTGTGTGGGTCAGCTAAAGAATCCCAAGCTCGGTTTTCTCTTCAGACGATCTCTCAATATAGTTAAGATACCTCTCGGTTGTTGAAAGCCTTTTGTGCCCTGCTATTTTTGATACGGTTAAAAGGTTTGTGCCTTGTGATAAATGATGAGCTACAAAAGTATGTCTTAAATCGTTTACTTTGGCTTTTATAATTCCCGCAGCTTTAAAATATCTGTCAATTGTGGCTCTGATATTTCTTATTAATAAAGGTTTTCCTGTTTTTGTAATAAATAAAAAGTCGGTTTTCATATCTGGTCTATCTTTTTGATAGCTTTTAATTGCAGCAATCGCAGCTTTATTTAAAGGAATAGGTCTTCCAAGTCTTGTATTTATTTTAGGAACTGTTAAAGAAGTTGGTTCATTAAATTCAATATCCGAAATTTTTATTTGTGCAAGTTCAGAAATGGTTACTCCGGTTTGAAGGAGCACTTCTATAATTGCAAAAGTTCTTGAATCATCTTTAGCAGCATCTCTTAGGGCTCCATATTCTAATCTTGATAAAATTCTTGGGGCTTTTATTTCTACTTTAGGATGTTTTAAACCATCGGCAACATTGTCGATAATATGGTTTTGCATTTTTAAAAATCTAAAAAAAGTTTTTGTTGAATTTGTTTTTCTAGACACTGATTTAGGAGTAAAATTTTCTTTTGTAAGTTTGTCCATGAAAAGAGCAAGATGTTCGGTTTTTATGTCTTTTACATCATTCACACCCTGTTTAAAAAGGTGTTCTGTTAGCTGTTCTATGTCCTTTGAATACGCAATAACAGTAGAACTTGATTTCCCACTGTCTTTTAGGTATTTAACAAAGTCTTTGTGTGCGATATCTAATTTAAGCATATTTTTCCTCTAGGATCAGCCAAGTTGATTGTAACAACAGTCATTAAAGTGTCCTATAGGTCATAGAGTAACACTTTATTTGATATGTGTCAACAGTTATTATACAATACATCTAATGTCCTTGCCCGCCAGATTTAAGTATATAGTACTGTCCCTATTGTTTGTTTTTGCGACCATTAACTTCACAAAAACTATAATAAATGTGCTTCATAACAGTCGTCGTTTGGGCGAAATGAATGCTGAGGTTTCAGGTTTGAAAAATGAGGAGGAATCACTAAAAAGCGCGCTTTCGTACAAGAAAAGTGATGATTTTGTTGTTACTGAGGCGAGAAATAAGCTGAACATGGTGAAAAAAGATGAAGAAATCTTTGCAAAGCCTGTTGTTTTAGGTATAAAAGATGAGTCCAGCGACAACCAGAAGCCGGAAAAACGGATTGAAAGCAATGTTTCGTTGTGGATTAAACTATTCCTCTAAATAACGTTACTATAGGATTAATATGGTAATAAAGTTTCCTTTGACACTTTGAGATTGATTTGATAGTATCTTCACACATAGCGGGGTGGAGGAATAGTACCTCGTCAGGCTCATAATCTGAAGGTCCCGGTGCAAATCCGGGCCCCGCAACCAAAAAATCCACCCTTTATTAAATTCCTTAATCTATGTATATAGCTGATAAAAGAAGTAGAGATTTATTGACTAGGGTTGAAGTAACCGAATAAGTTATAACCCCACACTTAACTTATCATTCGCATACTGATAAAGCACGGTTTTTATTAAGGTTTGATACGGCATTCCGCTAGCTTTGGCCTTGACTCTTATTTCAGTAAGAACCTTCTCATCAAGACGGATGTTCACGCTGCGTGTAGTACCGGTTTTAAAGACGCTTCTCAGTCTCGCCATTTCCCCTTTTTGGTTCTGGGATTTAACGAACTCGCCACTTTCTACAGCTTTACTCAAAGCTTCTTCAATTTTACCTAACCGGATATTTTTATTACTCATTGATAACCTCCTTTTTTAAATACAACTTTGTATACTTTCTACTTGGAAAAACTGTTTTCAAAAAGATCTTTTCAGAATCTTCAACATACGGCACTGCATAAACATAATCATTTATAGCCACCAGCATAATCTTCTGATGAGAATATTTCGACTTATTGGGATGCTCCAAAATACCCAATAACTTATCATCTAGCACAGATTCAATGACATCATCAAAACAAACGCCTCTTTGATTTTTAAGAAGGTTGTTTTTGTGATCGTCAAACTCAATTCTCACAAGCCTATATTAACATAGTGTATAGACAATGTCAATCGTAGATCATCGTTTTTAGGATGCTGGCGCTCTAAGCATCTTAATTAGCGTGAATTTAGGCAGGCCCCGTTCTTAATGTATAATTGCAATGTTTGCCAACGTAGCTCAGGGGCTAGAGCGGGCGTTTCATAAGCGCTAGGTCGGTGGTCCGAGTCCACCCGTTGGCACCAAAAAATCTATTTTCTAATGAAACTGATATCTCAATGTAATATCTAAAATATCTATTCATACTAGAATTCTTACTATTAACATGCCAATTTTTTTGTGATAAATCTTTTATGTGTGGGTCGGGCACTGGTGTGCGACATGTACTTGACAAACATGTATTGCGGGTTTGATTCCCGTTCGATCCACCAAAAATATTGTTGACAAATACCAATCACGGTAGTACTATTGTCTAGTCAAGTACGAATTGCACACTAGCGCAATACATGTTCGAAAAGGCTCTCTTAATCGAGGGCTTTTTTGTTGCTCAGATTTGGTCTATACCAAAAAATCTATTTTCTAATTTATTCTGAATATGTATGAGATTTTAAGTAAAACATTTAATAAAATGAAGATCACAAGTGTTATTGGTATAACGAAACCGGATCCTTTTTTTGCTCCGCCCTTCCTTTCTAGAACCCTTTTTAATATCAAGGTGATTCCTAATGAAACTAAGATTTCAACAATTAGTGCTGCTAGGAATACTAAGCCCATTATCAATATTGGAGCAAAGCCTACATCATCAAGCATATGCTTATTATACTATCACAAGGTATAATGCACATATGCAAAACAAAAAAAGAATACTAACCGGTGACAACACAATTGGAAAACCTTGTTGTTTGGCTGTGTAGTTGGTTTTTTCTAGTCATATCCAAAATATCTACTCATACTAGACTTCTTCTTATTAACATAACTATTTTTACATGATAAATCTTTTATGTGTGGGCTGGGCACTGGTGTGCAACGTGTTCTTGACAAACCCGTGTTGCGGGTTCAATTCCCGTCCGGTCCACCAAAAATATTGTTGACAAATACCAATCACGGTAGTATTATTACCCAGTCAAGAACTATTTGCACACTAGCGCAACACAGGTTCGAGAAAGCTCTCTTAATCGAGGGCTTTTTTGTTACCCAAAAGGAAGATCCGATCTAGATCGGATCTAATGTATCTAATGTATAATGCACATATGCAAAATAAAAAAAGAATACTAACCGGCGACAACACAACCGGAAAATTACATTTAGGCCATTACGTTGGATCTCTTGAAAATAGAGTTAAACTTCAGGACGAGTACGATACTTTTATAATCGCAGCGGACATGCACGCCTTGGCTTATCCAAAATATGTTTTTAATACCGATGTAGTAAGTGACTCAATTCTTCAAGTGACTATTGATAATTTAGCAGTTGGCCTTGATCCAAAGAAAGTTACGTTTTTTAACGAATCCGCCATTCCGGAAATTTATGAACTCGCGATAATTTTTAGTATGTTAGTTTCTCACAGCAGGGCTTTAAGAAACCCAACCCTTAAAGAAGAAATAAAAGATAAAGGTCTTGGCGATAATTATTCTTTAGGTTTTATTAATTTTCCTGTTTTAATGGCTGCTGATATTTTGGCGGTTAAATCCGATTTAGTTCCAGTTGGCGAGGATCAGCTTCCGCATATGGAATTAACAAATGAAATTGTTAGAAAGTTTAATTCAAATTATGGGGAAGTCTTAAAAGAACCAAAGCCTTTAATTGGGAAAATTGCGCGACTTGTTGGAACTGATGGAAACGCAAAAATGTCAAAGTCTTTGAATAACGCAATATTTTTAGGTGACGATGAAAAAACTGTAAAAGAAAAAGTTATGAGTATGTATACTGACCCAAAAAGAATTCACGCAACCGATCCCGGAACTGTTGAAGGAAATCCGGTTTTTATATATCACGACGCATTCAATAAAAACTCAGCTGAGGTAAATGATCTTAAAGATCGATATAGACTAGGCAAGGTTGGAGATACGGAAGTCAAAGAAAAGCTTTTTTCCGTTATTAACGAATTCCTTGCACCAATTAGGGAAAAGAGAGTATATTACGAAAACCACTTACACGAGGTTCGCGATATTTTAAGCTCGGGCGTTAAGAAAACCCGTGAGGAAGCGGTAAAGACCTTAGATGAAGTTAGATCAAAGATGAAACTTTCAGCATTTTAAGGTAAAATTCAGTCGCAAAAAATTAGATATGCAGAAAAAGAAAACTACAAAAAAAGAGATAAAATTTGAAATACGAAAACCAAAAGGTATTTTTGGAAACGTATTTTTTTATGTTTTTTTGGCTTTTATTGGATATTCAGTACTTGGTGGATTTTTTCAATCTCAGTTTGACAAAGACGAAAGGCCGATAAGTGAGGTAATAAAGCTTATAAATCAAAGCAAGGTTCAAGACATTATGGTTTCCGGAGATAATGTAGACGTAGTATTAAGAGACGGAACAAAATTTTCGTCAAGAAAAGAACAGGCTGTAAGTTTTGACCAAATACTATCTAATAATAACGTTGACCGTTCAAAAGTCGTAGGTAAAATTTCGGTTGAGCAGAGAATAACTTTTGATCAAATAATTTCACCAATTTTAATGTTCGGGCTTCCTTTGATTTTAATAATCTTAATTTTTAGACAAATGAAAGGTACAAGCGGTGAAATTTTCTCATTCGGGAAATCAAGGGCAAGACTTTTTAATAAGGATAATATAAAGGTTACTTTTGGAGATGTTGCAGGAAGCAATGAGGCTAAAACTGAGCTTATGGAAATAGTAGATTTTTTGAAGAATTCGGAGAAGTATAGAAAGCTTGGGGCGCGTATTCCAAAAGGAATCTTACTTGTTGGCCCTTCCGGCGTTGGTAAAACTTTGTTAGCAAAAGCAGTTGCTGGAGAAGCCGGAGTGCCTTTTTATTCGGTTGCAGGAAGTGAATTTATGGAAATGTTGGTTGGAGTTGGTTCGGCAAGAGCAAGAGACCTATTTAAGGTAGCTAAAGAATCTCAACCAAGCCTAATATTTATTGATGAAATTGATGCCATTGGTAGACAGCGTGGAATGGGAATAGGTGGGGGCCACGATGAAAGGGAACAAACTCTTAATCAAATTTTAATTGAAATGGATGGTTTTGACACAAGGACTAACGTTATTGTTATAGCAGCCACAAATCGTCCGGATATGCTTGATCCCGCTCTTATAAGACCGGGAAGATTCGATAGAAAAATAACCATTTCATTGCCGGATTTAACAGACAGGCAGGAAATAATAAAAATTCATCTGAGGGGAAAGCCGTATTCTCAAGATATTAGTCTTGAAAAGTTAGCAAAAAGAACGGTTGGATTTAGTGGGGCTGATCTTGAGAACATGTTAAATGAGGGCGCAATTTTAGCTGCCAGAGAAAATAGAAGTGAGATTACGGAATTAGACCTTGAAGAAGCAGCGCTTAAAGTAACCATTGGTTCCGAAAGAAAAACTTTACAAACAGATGAAGAAAAAAATATGACTGCTTATCACGAAGCCGGCCACGCTCTTGTTTCTCTAAATATGCCCGACATGGATCCCGTTCACAGAATTTCAATAGTTGCTCGTGGAGGTTCTTTAGGTCATACAAGTTTTCCGCCGGAAAGAGATAGATATAATGAAACTCAATCAAGATTAAAATCTTTTATTGCAACTATGCTTGGGGGACGTGCTGCTGAAGAAATAGTTTTTAATGAATTAACAATTGGCGCATCAAACGACATTGAAAAGGCCACCGATGTTGCAAGAAAAATGGTAACCGAGTATGGAATGAGCGCTCTTGGTCCCGTATCGTTTGACGGCGATCGTGGCAATTATTGGCTTGCAAAAGAGTTAACCGAGGCTCCTATGTATAGTCAAGAAATTGCTGCGAAAATAGATTCCGAAATAAGAAGAATAATTGATGAAGCTTACGCTAAGGCCAAACAAGTACTGTTAGAAAAAAGAAATTTCTTGGATCTTACTGCAAAGGCTTTAATGGAAAAAGAAACTATTACCGGCGATGAATTTTTAGCAATAACAAATGCATGAAAAAACTTTTATTAATCGATACTTTTAATTTTTTGCATAGGGCTTATCACGCGCTTCCAAGTACTTTTAGGGATTCAAATGGAGAACCGGTTAATGCGGTTTACGGCGTGACCTCCATGTTAATTAGTATTTTTGAAACAGTTAAACCCGATTATGTAGTTGCTGCTTTAGATGGCCAGGCTCCAACCTTTAGAGTAGAAAATTTTACTTCGTATAAAGCTCACAGAAAAGAACTGGCCGATGATTTAGCCTCTCAAATTCCAAAAGTTTTTGAAATCATTGACGCGTTTGGAATAAAAAGAATTGTTGTAGAAGGTTATGAGGCCGATGACGTAATTGGCACTTTAGCTAAAAGATTTTCCTCAAAGGATTTAGATGTTTTAATTTCTTCAAACGATAG
>MEVN01000043.1 GCA_001772985.1 candidate division WWE3 bacterium RIFCSPLOWO2_12_FULL_36_10
GTTTCAAGTTAGGAACTTATGATATTGGAATCTAATAGTATACCCATGTTTTTTAGTAAGAAAACTTAAAGTTTTCCCTAAACTCATTCATGTATTTTTTTACTTTCTTATATTCGTTATCTTTTAGAGTTAACGAAGATAATTGATTTGTATTTTCGTAACTGTAAACAGGTGACATTTTAGCTATTGGCTTATTGTTTCTAGTTATTATTACCGACCTTCCTTTAACATACACTTCGTCAAGAAGATAACCAAAATTATTTTTTGCTTTTGAGGCGGACATAGTTTTATTCATACTTTATATATTAGCCAATTCGCCCAACTTAGTCAACAACCAAAAATGTTAGGAACTTGCTTCCCTTATAAGCTTATTAGCATCTTCTTCCAAACTCTCAAACCTCGATCTTTCTTTTGCCATAGCACTTTCCAAATTCGATCCATGCTTCATTTCCCTTTTCATTCTTGCTTCTAGACTGCCAAATCTACTAATAATACTGTATTGCTGCTCCAAAGCAGCTTCGTTTTCTTCACTTGGTTCTTCTCTGCTTAACCTATTGAAATAGTTATTAGAACATATTCTCTTTTCAAAACCTCTGAATTCCTTATAAGCTTCTATTTTAGAACCGTAAACTTTTTTTATTTCACTTTCCCATCTTAATAGAGGGGTAGTTTGTAAAAGCCCCTCCAACGCCAACTCGTCGTCCTCACTGCCAAAATCACGTATCATGTAAAAAGCACTCAAAGCCTCTTCCGCTTGATGTGCCATTCTCTCTGTATACTCTGTTTTCACATTTGCGAGTACATCCTTAAGCTCCTGTGGAAGTTTTTCGAAAAAATATTTCGAAGAGTCCGAATGGCGATACAAATAATCAAAATAGTCATAATAAGCATTGGGGTTTTGTGTTTTATCTTCAAGCATATCTCCCACTTGCTTTAGAATATCGCCGGTTTCAGCATATCCTGCTAAAAGCTCATCCTTGGCGTAATCAAAAGCAGTTGGCATAAATCCGCGCAAAGCTTCTTCGTATTGCACTTTTGCCTGATCCATATCAACTTCACCCTTTGACAAAACCCCTTCAATCTCCCTTAAACGTTCATACGTATCATTGAGTCTTTTGGACAAAGGTTCTGCATACACGGGCATCATACTTAAAGCCTCTGTGACAATTTCATTAATATGGTGTCGTCGCTCATGTTTCTCAACAAGTTGTTTATATTCTCCTTCGCCGCTTACCACAACAAGAGGAAATCTCAAACCAAAAGCGGTAGCATCTTTTCTAAAAAGACCGCCAAACGGATCTTTAACAGCTACCATACCTTCGCCTTCTTTTTCGCTTTCCTGAATATCCTTAGGATTATAAATACCGGCTCTATCTACCCTGTCCATAACAATAATCTCAACTGCAAGTTTATTATCATCTACCAAAATTACCTTCCCTTTTGGCCAGAGTCCAGTTATTCCGTAATAAATAATAATTCCCAAGACCTCATTGTTACTAGCTTCTTCCGATACTAAACCCTGCTCTAAAGCCTCCTTCCCCAAAGTACTTTTTTTCTTTTCCAATAATTCTCTGGCTATACTGACATGTCTAAAATCTTCATAAGCAAGTCTAACAATATCGCTATATAGCCTTCTCTGGCGTTCAGACAATTTAGTCTCACCGGAAACTGCCTGAAGCGCATTTATATAATCAATATCCGGATTTTCTAAAAAAGAATCGTACAAACCTTCTCCAAATTCAAAAGCTCTTTTATAAAGTTCCTCACGAACTCCTCTAAAAACTTCTCTTCTGTCGCTAACCGTAGAACCTTCTATTTTTTGTTTTAAATCTTCAGGCAATAGAGCCTCGGTATTTAACATCTTATTATTATCTACCGCTTATTAAACAAAAACAACCTCAGGTTCAAGGTAAAATCCAAAGTTTTCATAAAAATCATGTTGCATAAGTGTGATAAAGTGTAACATTTCATTCTAAGATGCGAACGTTAGGAATTAAAGACGAGCCGGGTAATTTATTTCTCCTAATCATTACTACTGCTTTATAAACATCCTCAATTTTCAACTTCTTACCTTTAGCGAGCGAAAGAGCTGTTGATTTTAACGATTCGTTTCTTGATTTGTATGAAATTTCTAGCTTTATCTTCTTATTTAGTCGAAAAATAATCAACATCACTACCAAATGTTTATATTTTGATATATGTTTTGACTAACAAAGGCCTTTGTAACAACTAGCAAGACTGTCATTGTCACTCAGTATTAATATGTGATAAATTTAAAATTAAAGGGCAATTAGAGTGTCTTATCATGAAAAGTAATGTTTTAGTACATGTATAAATCTTCGTGAACTCTTCGATATGACAAAATCTCTTTAGGTTTAAACCAAAGCTTAATTTCATCTTTAGCTTCCCCTACAGTTCCGGAAGCATGAATTAGATTATACGTGGTCCTTTTCTTAAGCGCTGCTACATAAGAAGAATCTAATCCAAAATCACCTCTTATTGTCCCAACAGACGCTGTATTGGGAAAAGTTGGACCAACTAACGAACGAATCTTGGCCACAGCGTTAGGCCCCTCCATAACAAAAACCAAAACCGGTCCCGAGCTCAAAAAGTCTGCGTTCCTTTTTACAACCATCGTTCCTATTTTTACCGGATCGGTAGTACCAAAAACTGTATTAACTTTTAGACCAAGCTCCTCGCACTCATCAATATTTCTCTTTCCAACTATTTTCTTCCATTCATCATCTTTGGCATAGTGTTTTAAACCTAAATCTTCACTTACATTCGTAAACTTCGCTGCAACTATTTTTAACCCGGCACGTTCGAGTCTGTGCAAAATCTCACCAACCAATCCCCTTTTAACACCGTCGGGTTTAATTAATACTAATGATTGTTCTATCATATGACAAAGGATATCAAAAATATATTAATGTGTCCATAAAGTGGTGATATAAAAAAAGCTGGAAACCAGAGAATAAGAACTCGTCTCCTTAGTTTCCAGCACAAAATTCAAAGCTTCATTGCTTTAAATAACCTCGGCCACCTATTAACTTCTGGAAGAGATGGGTAAAGATCACTCAACAGGCCGTAATCTGGTCCAGGTCTCGTTCTGGCTAAACGTAACCAACCATCAACTTCCCTATCAACAGGAAAAAATGCAGTAACTTTGACATTAACAAAAAGGTAATCGGGGTCGCCTAATGTGTAGCTTCCACCTTTTCTTACGTCAAAAACCTGATCAAGTGAAAGTTCGCCAAGATATGTTACAGCTCTTACTAGTAAAGTGCTTTTGTACGACCTTACACCGCCACCTTCCCGTTTAACCTCTTCTGGTTTAAGTTGTATACCTGCAACCGTAATATAAACAACGAAGGGCATAACATTAGCACTCCCATTTGGATATAATGGCTCTTTTTCATCAACAATCAGTACTACACTCATCTTCTCCTCCTCTCGAATCTGTGCCGATGTGATTTTCCTATTGTATCATAAGACAATGTCTTCTATTTTGTAGTTACCATCAGCATAGACTCTTAATACAGAAAATCTTGGGCTTTGAAGATTGCGTTCGCTAGTTATCGCTCCAATTACAATGTGTGACAAAGTAGATCTTTGGGTGTCAATACTTATGCTAGAGCCGTGTTGATCTCCGGCAATTATGGCCTTGACTTTACTTTGTCTTATTAGATTTAAAATCTCCAATGCCTGATCTTTTACCTTTATTACATCTTCGCCATCAACCACTCCCATAATTCTATTAAAAGTTGGGTGATATAGAGGCTGAGAAAGTAGGACAAAGTCTGCGTTCTTTACCTCTTCAGTAAACCATGCCGTTAATTTAGCATCAATAACCGTATAGTTAGCAGAATTGTCAAGCATAACAAATTTCACCCCTTTTAATGTAATTGAATGAAAATTATCACCAAATACTTGAGCAAAATTTCCAACTCCAACTGACTGCCATAAATCATGATCCCCGGGAATTGTGTAATACTTCAAATCGCTTTCATCTAAAATTTTCTTGGCCTCCTCAAGTTTAGTGATAACGCCTAAATCAGTATGGTCTCCTAAGTGAAAAATGGCGTCAACTGATAAGTCTTTGGTCTTTGAAATAGCCTTTAGTAAATCTAAATTATCACTATGCGGGTCTGAAAATATTGCAACAGTTACTGCCGACTTAGAGTTTTTGATCGGATCGGAGGTATCTTTTATAATATTTCCTATATTAATATCTGTGTCTGAAGCTCTTTTAATAAATTCTCCTGCTACTTCTCCGGCTTTATCAGAACTTAAACCTACTTTTGCAAGAAGCGGGGCAGTTATTGAAATAACTCTTTTATAAGACATGGTAGATATTTCTTTAACAAAAAGTGCTATTCCTAAAACAAGCGCAGTTAAGACTATAATCGAAATTATCGGCCTTAAAAGCTTTCCCAGAACACTAGATTTATTGGATTTATCTCTTTTTTTCATTTCAGAAGTAATCTTATCACATGCGCGAAGGGGCTTCTATTCCAAGCAAAAACAAGCCGTTTCTTAAGATAACATTTACACTCTTTGTCATATTAAGTCTTAGAAACTTCTCTTTATCACTAGGGGCATTTAAAATAGGCTCATCGTTGTAGAAAGAGTTAAATCTGTGGCATAGTTCAAACAAAAACTCACAGAGCGCGTTTGGTGCAAATTCTGAAGCGGATTTTTTGACAATTTCAGGAAATCTGTAAATCCATCTTAATAAGGACAGCTCTTTCTCGTTTAAATTTGAGTTAATCAACAACTTCTTATTCATGTTAAACATTTTTTCCAAATAACCTTGAGATTTTTCTAAAAGAGAATTGGTTCTTGCAAAAGTATATTGAACATACGGCCCTGAGTATCCTTTAATATCTAACGAGCCTTTTAAATCAAAAACTAGATCCTGAAATGTATTATATTTCAGCATTTCAAACTTAATAGCGCCGTTTCGTACAATTCTTAAAGAATCAGTAGCGCCATAATTATCCAAAAGTTTCTTGTCAACCATTTTTATGAAATCATCTATCTTGATACCCCATCCTTTTCTTCCGCTCATACCATATTTATCTTTATTATCTGATATATCAATGCCTAACTCTCCGGCTGTTTCCCTTGATAAGTAGACAAACCCATAATTTATATGCTTCATGTTTGTTGACTGGTCTTTGAACCCTAAATATGCAAGAGAGGTTTTTACAGCCTCAATAGCATAGGTTTGCTTTACATCAATAACATCAAAAACTATGTCAACACCGGTAAAAGTTATATTTTCGTTCACATTTTGTGGTAAGTAACTTGTAATCCAAAGTTGTTTTGTCTGGGTACCGGTGTCAAGTTTGACGTAATTAAAATCTATACCCAAAAGCCCAAACTTCCACATATGATAAGCGATGTCTTTTCCAGTATAATTTGGCACTCCATTTGATCGAACGATAATCTTATCTTCTTCATGGTAATTATCTCCTGTTTTATCAATACTATTTTTGTTGGCACTCAACTTTACCAACCAGCAACCTTTAGAAACGCCATCTTTAGCTAAATATATATTGTCATTGTTTTTCAGCATTTCAAAAGTCTTTTCCCACAATTTTAGATTCACTATGTCCGATTCGTTAACAACCACATCGTAATCAAATCCAAGGTCTTGAAATGTTTTAAGGTTCTCAACTAATATCTTAAATGCCAATTTCTTTTGTTTTTTTGATATCGGGTGATTAGGATCTTCGAGTTTTTTTAACAAATCCTCTCTTTCTAGCGCTAAATCAGCGTTATTGTTAAGCAAAGTTTCCATTCTAGAATAGATGTCCCATGCGTAATGATCGTACTTTTCATAGTCTTTTGAATGAATGTCTTTTATTTTCTCAACCCCCATCATCGAAGTGGCAACCTGAACGCCTAAATCATTTGAGTAGTATTGAACTTCAACGTTATATCCTAAAAACTCATAAACTCTTTCAACAAATTGGCCAACACACGCATTTCTCAAATGACCTATATGGGTTGCTTTATTTGGATTAACATTTGAATGCTCCAAGGCAATACGCTTTCCTTCACCTATTTCTCCTTTCCCATAGTCGTTAAGACCTGTGTTAACTAAAAGCGGTACATTTTGTAACCACTCTTTAGATAATCTAAAGTTTATAAACCCCGGCTGTACATAATAGACCTCTTCAAACACTTCGGTGAGTTCATACCCACGCAACTTATAGCACAACTTATTGGCAATCTCCATGGGAGACTGATTAACAAGCTTAGAAATTTTTAAACTAATATTAGTTGAAAAATCTCCCCACATTTCTTTGTCAGGGTGTTCAACTAAAATGTCATCTACATGCATATTGTAAATATCATTGACTGCTTTTTTTATATTCTCTTTGACAAATTCCGCAATCTCCATATATCTATGTTATGTTAAAGCGCGTTTGGAATCAAGTAGGCGCGTTTAAAGGATCCGATCCGGATCCGATCTAGATCCGATCCTTGAAAATATGTGAAAACAAATAAAAAACACGTAGTACGAAATAAAGAAGGGAAGTCCGACACGTATATCTAAAGAAGCTTTTGAAAAACTTGCAAAAAACGCTACAACTTTGATAAAAAAGTATAGGGGAAGAGTGACAATATAAGAAAAGAACAATGACAAAAAACTGTTTATATAAGTAAGTGCCAAAAAAATAAAACCAGCTATTGTTGCAAATGGAACAGTCCATAAAACTAATGCATTTACAACAGGGCTAATAATACTAATTCTTCCAAAAACGTACGAGATTAAAGGCCACACTAAAACTTGAGCTCCTAGAGTTGTTGAAAGATCAGATATTAATATTGTTTTTTCGCCCAGTATGCCCTTGAAAAAAACTTCAAACGAAGGTGAGTACAGCATAAGGCTAAGTGTTGCCATAAAACTAAGTTGAAAACTCAAGCTAAACAACAACAATGGATCGCTTATTGTCATGACAAGTAATGAAATCAGCAGGAGCCTAACCCCAGCGCCTTTACGCCCATAGAGCCTACCAATTATGACAAATGTAGACATTGCCCAAGCTCTAACGGCGGGAGGGTTCAAACCAACCAAAACCACATAAATTAGCGAAAGGGCTTGTGCGGGAATTATCTTATTTAACTTTAATTCGTTGCCAAACAAACTGTAAATGAAACCGCATACTAAAGATATATTAAACCCAGAAACCACAACCACATGAATTGTTCCGGTTGTAATGAGCATGTCGTTATATCTAGAAAGCATTTTTATGTCGTTAAAACCCAAAAGGTAGCCTAAAAGCAACTCTTTGTAAGGACTTTTCATATATTTTCCTATATTTCTTGCAAACGAATTTCGTAAAGTAACGAGACTATGAGGAGTCAACTCCCTATTTCTATATGTGTATAACTTTGCTCTATGTTGACAATATGTGACATTAGTCCCGCATACTGAAGTGAACCGAAAAGCAAAAGCCACAAAAAGAACTATGTACAAAATGTTGGCCTTTACAAATTTCATCAAAACGAAATTAACTCTGTAATTTTAGAAAGTGTACTGCTTGGAATCTTTGCTATCCGGCCGAGCTCTCCTACATTTTTATATGGCCTAAATTGTATTATACGATCAGCATAAGCAGGGCCAATGCCCGAAAGTGACTCTAGTTGAATTTTTGTCGCTGTGTTTATATTGACTATCAACTTTGAGTTGGAATTTGAAACTGCAACAGTTGTAACCACGTCCGGAAAATTGTTTGGTTGTAACTCAGCCATTGACATGCTGGATTCATAAACTTCCCATTCAAAAGGTATATAAATTTTATCGGAATCCTTCAACTTTCTTGCAACATTTAAATTTTTCGCCACCCACGCAACATCTCCATCCACCGACAACCCTCCCGCAATCTTTAAAGCATCCATTACACGAGCGCCTTCAGGTAATTTATATAAATCCGGATTTTTAATTGCTCCTGATATGTCAATGTACACTTTCTTATCCACGTTACTGTAGGCATTTACTCCAGCAGTCCCCTCTTCCATAGTACTCTTTGCCCTGTTTTTATACTCAGTTAGGCCAGATCGCAGTACAAAAAAGCACAAAATAGAAATCGATATTGAACCAACAACAATAAATAACCATTTCCGAGCAACTATTTTGTCAATAACCAAATTTTTGTAGTCAATTAAACTTGTTTCAAAATCATTAACAATAGATGAGATCATTTACTATACATAACAAATTTGCGAATTTTGTACAGTACATAAAATCTACTGTGAATAGAGTTTTATTCCCGCATATTTAACGCAAATAGGATTTTTATCTAGTAATGAAGTTTATGAGCTTGTTTTTAACTATAATTCGTCTATTTTCTTCGCTAACATTATACTTTTCCCGCATATTTAACGCAAATAGGATTTTTTTGACCAAAGTAACTTCGTCCCCTACTTCGGAATTAGTACAAGAAATAGTTCCTTTAAACTTCCCGTCAACCTGAACAACTATGTTAAAGTCTGTAGCTAAGTCATAATTAATATCATATTTGGGCCATTTTGACCTATGTACGCTATATTCCTCTCCAAGTAGGCTCCACATCTCTTCTGATATATGAGGTGCGCCGGGAGCAAGAATAAGAACTAAGAGTTTTATTGCATCTATTCCCACTTTGCTCTCATTCTCAATTAAGAAGTTGACTATTTCCATTAGGCCTGATACATATGTATTAAATTTCGTTCCCAGAATGTCTTCTTCCGACCTCTTTATTCCGACATTAATTAATCGAAGTATGTCATCCGCAGACGTAATTCTTCCTGACTCAATAACCTTAGTTGAAATATCCCATACACGATTTAGAAACCTTCGGACACCCATTATCGCCTCATTGCTCCAAGAGACGTTCAACTCAAACGGACCCGAAAACATTAAATAAAGTCTTAGACTGTCCGCGCCATAAGATAACACAATGTCATCGGGATTTATCACATTACCTTTACTTTTGCTCATTTTCTTGCCATTCGGTCCTAGAACCACGCCGTGAGAAGTTCTTTTTGCATACGGTTCAATATTTGGAACTAGCTTTTTATCAAAAAGAAACTTATACCAAAATCTTGAATACAACAAGTGCAAAGTAGTATGCTCCATTCCTCCGTTGTACCAATCTATAGGCATCCATTTTTGCAATTTATTAAAGTCGGCGAAAGTATTGTCATTATTTGGATCAATATATCTTAAAAAGTACCACGAAGAACCGGCCCAATTTGGCATTGTATCGGTTTCTCTTCTTGCCTTTCCTTCACAATTGGGACATTTGACATACAACCAATCTTCGGCTTTTGATAAAGGAGATTCTCCGGTTTCTGAAGGCTTATAATTCTCTAAATAAGGCAGTACAACCGGTAAATCTTTTTCCGGAATTGTTACTATTCCGCATTTCTCGCAGTAAACAACAGGAATAGGCTCGCCCCAATAATGTTGTCTGCTAAATACCCAATCTCTCAAGTGATACGTGGTACTTCTTTTGCCAAATCCATTTTTCTCAAGAAAATCTATGACAACTTGCAGACCCTGTTCTGAATCTAAATCGTTTAAAAAGCCGGAATTAACAATGGTCCCCTCACCTTCATATACTTCGTCTGTATTTGTCACATTATTTAAATCTGTATTGCCTTTTTCTAATACAACCCTCTTTGCATTAAGTTTAAACTTATTTGCAAACTCAAAATCCCTTATATCATGAGCAGGAACACCAACAATAGCACTCGTACCTACAGAGTGCAAAACGTAATCTGCGATGTAAATTGGTAACTTCTCATTGTTCAATCTATTTAAAACATACCTTCCTGTAAAAACTCCAGTCTTAATTTTCCCCTCTTGTCTTTCAAGCTCACTCTTTTTTATAGATATCTCAATGTACTTTTTTACTTCAACTTTATGATCTACGTCAGAAATGAGTTTAGCAAGCCGATGCTCCGGTGCTAACGCAATAAAACTTGCTCCAAAATTTGTATCAGGTCGTGTAGTAAAACATTTCAAAACTTCATCAGAATCAATAACCGGATAATCAATACTTACCCCTTCCTTCCTACCTATCCAATTAATCTGTTGGATTTTTATGTCATTTCGATAATCTACAGCTGTTAGGTCATTTAATAACCTCTCAGAATAGGCTGTAATTTTAAGTAGCCACTGTTTTTGGGTTCTTCTCTTTGTGACATGTCCGCATCTTTCACACTTCCCTGCTACAACCTCCTCGTTCGCTAAATTAGTTTTGCATGAGGGACACCAATTTACAGCTATTTCATCCCTATACGCTAAACCGGCGTTGTAAAGTTGCAAAAATATCCACTGGGTCCACTTGTAATAGTTAGGGTCTGTGGTGTTTATTTCCCTATCCCAGTCAAACGATAAACCCCAAGATATAACTTGTGCTTTTGATTTTTTAATATTCTCTGCAACTGTAATTGAAGGGTGAATACCGGTTTTTATAGCATAATTTTCGGCAGGAAGTCCAAACGCGTCCCAACCAAAGGGATACATAACATTAAATCCTTGCATCCTTTTTAACCTAGCAACAGCATCTATTGAGCAATAGCTTCTTGCATGACCAACATGAAGCCTTTCTCCGGAAGGATATGGAAACTCTACCAAAATGTACGATTTTTGTGCTTTTGATGTGTCTGAAGCGTTGTATATACCGGTCTCCATCCACTTTTTCTGCCACTTAGGTTCTATTTCGTGCGGTAAATACATGAGTAATATGATATCACTTTCCCATTCCCTCTTCTATTATGTCTTTGAAAAGCTTATTTTTTGATAAGTCTCTAACAAGTGAAATCAGTTTAGCTCTGTTTATTTTATAAAAAACCTCCCTGCCTTTTCTTGAGCTTTTCAAAAAACCAAGAGCGGATAAAACTCTAAGATGGTGAGAAGCAAGGTTTTCTTCAACATCTAAATCTCCCGCAACCTCACCTACTTTCATGTCGTTTTTGCTCAACATATTTAAAATTTTTAACCTATTTTTATCTGAAAATGCCTTAGATAAATTTAATGGATTTACCATAAAAATATTATACAACCTATATTGCTAACTTGCAATAGATCTTCAAAGAAAATTGATACGAAATTTTGAAACAAATCTCTTGACAGTTAAAGTACCGAATTACATTATAACTATAATAAAATTTTAATGCCCAATGCCTGCCGAAAATAACGAAAAAAAGTCCTTTATAATATCTCAAATGTCGCACGAATTTTGCATGTTTCTACGCACACTTTAAGAAACTGGGAACGAGAAAACAATAAAAGCTGTAATAAGTGAACTTGATTCAGATAATTTTATTGAAACTACACACGAAATAAGAGAAGCCATAAAAATTCAAACAGATTAGCCAGAATCCAAAAACAAGCTGTTCTATCAACTTTGTTGTACCTTTTGCAATACCTCCACTCACGCTAGAATATTACCTATGGAAAGGCGACGCCAATCAATTAGATTAAGAAATTATGATTATTCACAATCGGGTTGGTACCTGCCTGCGCAGTCAGGTTTCGTCACGGTTTGCGCACAGAATAGAAAGTGTTTATTTGGGGGTATCGTGAATGGTGAAATGGTTTTGAATGACATTGGGAATGTGATTAAAAAATGGTGGAACAAAATACAGGAACGTTTTAACATGGCGGAATTGGACACATGCCAAATAATGCCCGACCATATTCATACGATAATCCAATGGTTTAAGCAAGATCGGATCCTCTCTAAACCCTTGACATGCAAAATTATCCACTCTATCATTATAACTATAATGAAATTCCGGCCCAAACATGCCCGCCCAAAACGCTGAAAACAGACAAAACTTATACTCAATCTCTAAGGTCGCGCAGATGCTTCGTGTGTCAGTGCACACTTTAAGGAATTGGGAACACGATGGAAAATTTCGTCCTAGTTTTAAAACCGAAAAAGGCTACAGGCAGTACACGCTCTCTGACGTAGAAATAATAAAAGGAATCATAAAAGAACTTGACTCGGATACCTTTGTAGAAACCACACAACAAGTTAGACAAGCAATAAAAGATCAAACAGGAATAACACCAACCGGTACAAGCCAGACAGCGTTATTAAACACACTAAAACAAACCACCCGGCTAGCTCCAAATATTAGAAGGGCGAAATTAGCAAGTGTCTTGGCAACTTTTCTAGCAGTGTCTTCCCTATCAGCTCTTACATACATGTATACAAAAACTGACAGATTGTCACAAAAGATTATGGATTTGCAAAAACAAAATGTTTTATCTTCCACAACCGTAACCGACAAAGCCGGCTTGACTTTGGAAAAAACTCAAGGAAACATTGTAAACAAGGGCTACCCATTTGATCTCGGAGAAACTGTTCTTTCCGGAGCAATTGTAACGGATAACCGCGGTGTCATATTCCCCTTCTCCGGAGACAATCAGTCACTTGGTGAAAGCGGGCATCCGTGGAAATCTATTTTCGCAAAAGACTTTACGGTAGACAAAAACGGGAACTTAAATGTAGGAGGAATCGCGACATTCGATGAAAACGCGGACTTTAAGAGTAAAGTTACTGTTCGTGGCGCACTTGATGTTGACAAGGATGTCAGGCTTAGGGGCGAAACGATACAGATTGGCGAGGACTCATCAAGCACTGTTACGATTAACGCGAACGCTATATTTCAAGGAACCGCTACCTTATCGGGTGTTGTGACATTAGATGGCACAACGTCTAATACTTTCACGCTCGACAGTGACTCATCTGGAGTGTCTGATACTGACATTTCATTATATTTCAGTGATGATGGAAGTAATACAGCTCATTACCTTAGATGGGACGACGGACTTGGGACGTTCATACTTTCAGATCAAGCTGTAATACGAGCATACAACGCCGCGTCGGGCCCAACCACTCTTGGAAACGGCACCTTATATTATGATACCGATAACGACCTTTTATACTACGACAAAGCAGGAACCTGGACAATAGTAGGCGGGGGCTTACAGCAAGTATATGATGTAGGAAATTCTATTCTATTATCTGCCGCTTCAGGAGATATCAGAATTCGTAACAGTTCGGAAGATATGTTATTTGCCGACGAAAGTTCGGGAAGGATAGGCATCGGAACAACTAATCCCCTCTTCAAATTGGATGTCGCGGGAAATATCGGACCTGATGGCAATAATACCAGAGATTTAGGATCTTCTTCCAAGTACTTTGCAAACGGGTATATAACTAACCTATATGGAGGAACAAGCGGAGCATTTGGATACTGGAATAAAACAGGCACCATACTCACTCCGTTAACTGCAGGAGATACTATAGCTACTACGGGAAATGTAGGAGTAGGAAATACTTCCCCATCTTACAAACTTGATGTCAACGGAACCGGCCGATTCACAGGAGCAGTAACTTTGGATTCCACTTTGGATTCAAATGGAGATGTGTCAATTGCAGACACTAATGTTGCTTTTGACGGAGCTTCAACCATATTTACTACTACCGGAGCATTTACCTTAACTCCCGGAGGAACGGTTCTTATCGGCGACGGCGGAGATACATTGCAACTCTCCTCTTCGGACTGGGCAGTATCAACAACGGGAGCATTAACAGGAATATCCGGAATATCAAATGACGGAGGATATACTCAATCAGGAACATCTGCTAACACTTTTACGGGTACCTCAACTTTTTCAAACACTACCTACTCCGCTTTATTTACCGGAGGAAATGTGGGGATAGGCACCACCGCCCCGTCTTCCGAACTGGAAGTTTACAGTGCGGACAGCGCTCTTTCGGGAGTTAGATTTTCTTCTTCCACCGCCGGAGCCAACTATTCCATTGGGGTCGGAGACGGTACTCCGTTCAATGATGCTTTGGTATTTCTTTCCGGAACCACGCAATACGCGTTTATGAACTCAAGCGGAAACTGGGGGTTTGGGTTTGCGGGAACCCCGGGGTCGCGATTGTCGGTGTCGGGCGGGTTTAGTCTTGGTTCTTCATATGTTACCTACGTGGCTCCGTCTAACGGCGCAATAATAGAAGGCAAC
>MEVN01000044.1 GCA_001772985.1 candidate division WWE3 bacterium RIFCSPLOWO2_12_FULL_36_10
CAGACGTTGTTGAAAGGCTAATGGCAGGAGTTAGATCGGGATTTAGCTATTGTGGCGCCAGAAATATAAACGAACTCTGGGAAAAAGCTGAATTTATTAGAATTACTCATACCGGACTTCATGAAAATGGCGTTCACAACGTACATCAAATAGGGTAGTCTAGTAACTGTTTCTACTCCCCAATATCTTTGTGATATTTCTTATGAATATCTTTCAATTGACGGTTTGTGATATGAGTATAAATTTGCGTAGTTGAAACATTTGAATGCCCTAAAAGTTCTTGAACGCTTCTTAAATCAGCACCTTCTCGCAATAGCCCAGTTGCATAACTATGTCTTAACGTATGCGGAGTTGCATCAACTGCAATTCCGGCTCTTAAAACGTATTTTTTAACCAGTCTTTGAACACTTCTTGGGGTTAATCTTAAAGAATCTCCATCTAAATCATTTTCTTCCATTCTTTTTCCGCTATACCTTAAGAATAAAGGTTCAAAGTCATCCCTTCTTGTCGTCATATATTTAGAAATCCATGCTTTCGCTTGAGAACTAACATAAACAGTACGAACTTTTCTTCCTTTTCCTACTACGCTAAATTCTCCGGTTTCCAAATTTACATCACCAACATTTAATTTTGTAAGCTCACTAACTCTAAGGCCAGTACTAAAAAGCATTTCTAAAATTGCGCGGTCGCGAACTCCAGAGCGTCTGTTTAAATCCTGAACATTAAACAACGCTTTTAATTGATCTCCTTCTAAAACTTTTGGGATTCGAGCTTCTGCTTTACCCAATGTAATTTGGTCGGGTGATAAAACTTTTAAATTTTCCTCAACTATTAAATATTTTAAAAATGATCTTATCGAAACCATAAAAGTTTTTTGAGTTGACTTTTTATATTCTTCTCGCGACTTTGAACTAATCCGTCTATTTAAATCTATTCTATATTTTTTTACACTTTCAGAGTCTATGTCTAAAACATCAAGTAAATCTTTTCCAAAATATTTTTTAAGCCACGAAATAAAATCGATTAGATAAAAGTGATACATTTTTATAGTATTCTGTGAAAGATTTTTTTCCACTTCACAAAATTCCAAATATCTAATTAAAAGTTTCTCAAGATTATTTCTAGATGATGTTTGTGTCATATTAATTTTAAAAATTCAACCTGGGGCATTCTAGAGCCTCATGGCAGGCCTGTCTGCGAAGCGGATTAAGTTGCCAGTACAATGATATTACCAGATATTACTAATTGTAACAACAAAAAAGCTCCTGTTTCCAAGAGCTTCTTTTTTTACCTTGCAATATGCAGAGATAAGGTACTACCAGACCTAATTTACTTATACCAATTCAAACAACGCATGTCAATGAATGAGTAAAATCCAAACGGGAAATGTTAAGTAAAAAGACACAAAGGTGAAAAGGGGAATAAGAATATATTTCGGGATTAAACCAAATTATCAATTAATTAAATATAAAATTTTCAAAACAAAAAATAAAAAAAAGCAAGAGAAAAACAAAGAAGGGGATAAAAAGTTAAGATATGTTAGACGTCGTATAATGTATGTTTAACGACATCCAGTGTTAGCAAAGACCGAAAAATCAAATAGACGTGCAAAATAGGGGGTAATGAATTAAATTGCATTCGTAATGTTTTAAATTAAGTAATAATCATTTAATAATTAAATTTATATCTTGTGTAATTATTAGTTTATAGTACAAAGAGTGAGCTCTAAACCCTCCTAAGGTTATCCACACCTAAACCTATGCCCCAGTCAACGAAGTATGACAAACCTACAACTATAAGATGAAACTAAAATGTATGACGATCATAACTATGACAATTGTACCTTGGGATTATCACTCTTAAGTATTAATTGCTATAGGACTATGAACCCAAAAATTACCCTAATGTCACTTCCCCGCTCTCCCTACGCCTCCTTGTCATGCTTACGGCTTAAAGACAATTAAAATAAGGAAAAAAGTAAGAGCAATTAAAACGTATTCTACTATATGCTTCTTATTCAATGAATTTCTACAATGGGACTGGGTATAGTCTAGAGTTCCCATTAGAATCGATGATACAAACAACGACCTTAGAAACGATTCAGTTGGAAAAAATGAAACCGCAGTACTTAAAGCAAAAACTATGAACATAACTCTAAAACTTAACACCAACCTCTCCCCCGCTCCGATTTGTCTTGCACCATCTTCAACCTCTTCTGTTTTAATTAAATATATAGCAAATAAAAATGACGAAATAGAAACTATTAAATTTTGAATAAATGAATTTACATCAACTTTAAAAATGCCGGCGAAGAAAGGAATAGCAGTAATGATTAATAAAATATTATTCCAAGTAACAGCGACCCTAAACAAAGGAATTGTTTTTTCATTTTCACTAGTTACAAAAAATATATTATTAACAAGAGAAAGAACATACAAAAGAGCCCCAACTAAAACTATTGCTAAAATTTTAACCAGAAATCCAAGATTTGGAAAATATTGCAATGAAAGTAATGCACCTCCAACTAAATGTAAAGGTAAGAGCAAGACCGGTATAAAATTGCTTTTATTAATGTTTGGGACTTGAGTAACATATGTGCCAATAAATATAACTGCAAAAACCAAAATTGTGCTGGCAAATCGTGCAAATCCTTGAGTATAAGAAACCGCAAGGAGCAAAACAACAACGAACAACGAAAAAATCATAAATCGAGTTTTCTTTCCAATATTTAAGGTCTTTAATAAATTTAAATTAATCATTTCTTTTTCTTAGCATAAGCTTTAGCCCTATATAAAGGGTTGTGCTCTTTTTCTAAAAAGCAAAGTACCATAGCAACCGCATCGCATGCGTCATCAGGCTTAATGACTTCCTTCAATTTTAAACAATCTTTAACAGCTATTTGAACAACTTTCTTATCCGATCTTCCATAGCCTGTTAAAACTAACTTAGCTTCAAGTGCTGTGTATTCAAACAAATCCATTTTTCCACGTGAAGCAACAAGTAAAGAAATTCCCCTCGCCTGCCCCACCGTTATTGCGGTTTTAGTGTTTGTGTTAAAAAACAATTTTTCAACAACCATAACAGTAGGAATATGTTTTTTTGCTATTTCACTTAGCGTCTTATATAAAAGGTTGAGTCTATTTTGCATCAACTCATCCGCATTCGTCGAAACCACAGCAGTTTCAATTAAAACCGGCTTTTTGCCTTTTTCAAAACTCAGCACAGCATAGCCGGTACTTGCGGTGCCGGGATCAATTCCCAAAATAATCATATTATAGCTGCTCCATAATTTCCGGCGGAAGGAAAGTCAAAATTAGCAAAAACATCGGTTACATCATCATGATCGTCAAGAATGTCATATAAATTTTCAAGTTTTTTAGCAATCTCTAAATTATCAATCGTTACGGTAAAAGATGGGTTTTTAGGATCAGAATGAAAAATATATGAAGTACAGCCTAATACACCCAAGGTTCCCCCACCGCGTGAAAAAATGTTTCTAATATCAGCAACTGTTCGATTTTTATTATCTGTTAAACATTTAACCATAAAGGCTACACCGTGTGGCCCGTATCCCTCGTATACAACTTCTTCAAAAACAGCATCTCCGGATGAAACTCCCAAACCTTTCAGAATTGCCCGTTCTATATTATCTTTTGGCATTCTGGCTTCTTTTGCCTTATCTACGGCAAGTCTAAGAGCCGGATTTGCATCTACGTCTCCCCCGCCCTGTCTCGCAGCAATAGTTATAGCTCGAACAACTTTAGTAAAATTTTGGCTTCTTTTTGCATCATTAACGGCTTTATCTCTTTTAATTGTTGACCATTTAGAATGCCCGCTCATTGGCGTAATCATACCAAAAAAACAAAGATTATGACAGTTTAATATCATACTTGACAAAGTTTTTGCATCTGATAACCTTCAAAAAATGAGCCAGAGACTAACAATTTTATCCCAACTTGCAGTTAAAGCGTCTTTAGAAGGAAAATGGAAAGATGCTGTAGAACTTAATTCCCAAATACTTGAAATTGATCCACATGACTTAAGCGCAAGAAACAGACTCGGAAGGGCCTATCTTCAGATATCAGAATTTTTAAAAGCTAAAAAATGTTTTGAGGAGGTGCTTGAACTAGATCCTATAAATTCAACAGCTAAAAAAAATATTCTAATGGCGAAAAGTAAAAAGAAGGAATCTGTTAAAAATCCAAATGTTGAAAGATCACTCATTAAAGAACCAGGTACTACAACTGAAGAATATATAAACATTACCGCAAAAAGAATAACCTCGGACTCATTAAAGCCTGGAGAAGCCCTATATTTAAGGGTTGATAAAAAAACTACAAACATATTTAAACTGGATTTAAAACAAAAACCCGAAATACTGCTTGGAAAGATCGAAGGCCCCGTTGCAACGAGGTTATCAAGAGCTAAAAACTTAGGAGCATATCTTATTGCCCATTTTATAAGTGGAAAAGGAAAAACAGCGAAAATCATGATTAGATCAACAATTCCGGTTTTCAAATCTGAAAGACAAGAAGTTAAGCCGTACATGAAAAAAGGAACAATAGAAGAGTCCGAAATTGAGATTCCAATGCTAGACGAAGCCTAATTCTATCTTAAATCATCATCATTTAAACTAGGAGTTACCGATGTAACAGGTTTAATTGGTGGTTTTGGGGCTATTTTTACCTCGGGCAATGGCTTGGCTACAACAGGTTTCACCGGTAACGGCTTTGCTACAACTTCACTTCTCGGTTTTGCTTTAAGCGGAGCAGGAGAAACAGGGTTAATAGTACTTGCAGGTTTTGTGGTTATTCCTGCCTGCGCAGACAGGACTTTACTAAGGGCTGCAAATTCAGCTGTTGGATTATCTTCCGGAAATTGAACTAATACTTTATCGTTTAATGAAACCTTATTGTACTCAATTACGCTATCCACTATTCTATACGATCCGCTTGGTGTTATTGCGTGCCACTTACCGTCCTTTTTTACCATCATTCCCTCTTCAAGTTTCCTCTTAACTTTACTTATTTGTTTAAAAAAGTTTCTTCCTTCGCGATTTATCATTTTTAAACCATCGCCAACAATTAATAATGATTTTGCAGCATAGTTTGAGGGAACTTCAAATTTCTTTCCGTCTTTTGTTACCATATAAATACCGTCAAACACACCCTCAATACCGGGGATATCTTTAAACGACGGGCTAGCTGATTCTTTTTCAATTTGGGATAATAGCTCTCTTGCGTGCCTTAAACTTCTCTCAACATCGTTTAAAGCGGAGGATACTTTTGATAAGCTCTGATTTACCTGCGAAGGCAGGTTTGGTTGAGTAGGCATATGTGGTATTGTACCATACAAACCCAAAAACTCACCGATTATTTAAGATCTGGGGTACTAAGATCAGGCGTGGAAGGACTATCTGCGGTCTGTGCTTCCTTGTCCCTGTTCTCCTCCGCAATCGCTTTTCCCTTATCGAACTTAAATTCTACCCATTTTCTAATTTTATCCTCAATATATGTGCTATCAACACCATATTTCTCCCGACTTAACGCGATTACTCTTTCCTTATTTGTAGTCTTCTTAACTACCCTGCTTTCAGGATCCCAAGGTACCAAAATCTTTGCGGAAAAAGGAAGTGAGGTCATGCCGTCAATCATTAACTTCATGTAAATATGAAACCTCTCAAGTGAAATCAAATCAGTTTCTTCAAAAAATGGCGTGAATTCTTGGGTTAAAACTTTCGCGTCAGGCGCTCCTACAGAAAAAGCAGCGATTGTTCCAACGTTTCCAAATACTGCGTCCAAAAGTTCTTCGGGAAGTTGAGCTGTAAACTGGTGAGTTAAATACATACCCAATTTATATTTACGTGATTCAGACAAAATTGACTCAAAAGTTCCGGTTACGAAGTTCTGGAACTCATCAACGTAAAGATAGAAAGGAACTCTATCGTTTGAAGGAATTTTAACCCTTTGCAGGGCGGTGAACTGAATCCTAGATACCAAAAGGGCTCCAAGAAGGTTTGCGTTGTCATCCCCTATTTTTCCTTTGGACAAGTTTATTAATATTATTTTTTTTGAGTTCATTGCGTCCCACAAATTAACTGTGGATTTTCTCTGGCCTAATATGTTTCTAATTGTTGTTGAAGATAAAAATCTATTTACCTTGTTTTGAATTGGCGCAACAGCTTCTGTAATTAGTCTTTGATTTCCTTTCATATTTTTGTACTCTTTTTCCCAAAAATCAATAATTACCGGATCTTTCACCTTATGTAAAATGTATTTTTGATAATTCTCATCTTCTAAAAGTCTTGTTATTCCAAGCATCGTAGTTCCTTCAACTTCAAGCAATGTCAAAATAGAATAGTTTAGAAGGTACTCAAGTCGGGGCCCCCAAGAATAGTCGAAGTGCTGTTTTATAGCCGAAACAAGTCCTGAGGCCATAAGGTTTTTTTGAGAAGAGTCCTCCATTTCAAGCATATTAAACCCAACGGGGCGCGCGGTATCTGACGGATCAAATAAAATAACATCATTTATTCTTTCATCTGGAATATATTCGAGCACATTTTCTATTAGCTCGCCGTGAGGGTCTAAAACGCCCACTCCAAAGCCATTTTTAATATCCTGCGCTATCATAGATTCAAACATCGAAGACTTCCCTGTTCCCGTTTTACCAATCAAATACATGTGCCTTAATCTATCGTCACCGTTTTTAAGCCCAAAACGGATTTTTTGATTTCTGTAAGTGGTTTCTCCAAGAAGTACACAGTCTTCTGTTGGCAAATTGGCCGGCGGTTCGGACTTTTTTGAAAAAACCCAGTCTATGTTTGGTGTTTCAACACTAGCGGACGGCAAATGAAAAATTGAAGCCATTTCTTCTATATTTAAAATAAATGACAATTCGTCATCAAGCTCTCTTTTTCTGTAGGAATCCAAAATATCTTTCTTATTTCTAGCTGTATTTAAGGTAAAACTGTTTAAATCTGAAGTTGAAAACTGCCTCATTGACGCAACTAACGCTCGCAAATTACTCGACGCTCTTTCTGTTGATTGCGAGAAAGATAAAATCCTAATTACAACTTCAAACCCCATTTTGGAAAGCTTATTTTCTATTGCTTTTAAAGATAAATCTTGTCCGGCCGAAACAGAGGTCTTGCCAAATTGAGGCGCCGGCAACCCGCCTTGCAAATTTCTTGCCGGGTTTAATACATTTGGGACAATGTCGGAAAATACACCAAGTAGTTCTTTAAAAATAGCTTTAGGAATGTCAAAAAGAAAGGACTTTGATGGCGCAACTCCGGTTCTTATCATTGTAACGTAATCGTAACCTTCTCCTTGCCAAACATCGGGCGTTGGCTTAATTAAAAGCTGAAACCAAATCTGCTCGTTTTCTGTAACTCCTGCCAAAACCGAAGTAATTGCAGAAAGAGGATCAACCTCAAAATCTTTAAATGTCTTAATTGGAAAAATGTACCTCTTTGAAAGTACTAAATTAGCACCATCACAGTTTAGGCCTTCATTTACATCGTTAACATAATCAGGAACAACGGTTATATGTGAGGTTGGATACTGCGCGTAAATTTGGCTTTCAACAAACTCACGAACATTTGAAGGTACAGCAGCATAAAACCTAATTCCCTTTTGAGACGAAAACATTTCAAACGAAAAACTTTCCTGAAGAGACTTGTCTGCTCTTAAAAGCCCATGGATAGAAGCAAAAAGTTGTTCTGCTGCAAGGGGAGCGGATTGTATTTCGGAATGGTCGTCATCAATTGATTTTGGAATCTGAATTTCAAGTATTTCAAACCCCGATTTTGTCTCGTGGCTTTTTGATTTTCTATACCCAATAAGGTTAAATAGTGTTTTAAACATAACAACCCCCGCCCTAATGTGGAGCGGGGGTCGAAGAAAGGAGAGACTAAACATATGTTATTACAGATTATTGGCTTTGTCAAGACCAATTATTATTGTTATATCCGCGCGGTTTATTACACTTTCGTTGACCTCAGAATTTTCTTTTAAAACAACTTTGTTGATGTTAAAAAATCTCTTTAAATATCCAACTGTTTGGGAATCTAAAATATCGGCAATAATCATACTTTCGTCGTATTTTCCAAAAGCATTTCCCGAAGCAATGACTCTAATCCCCATATTTTCCGCGATTCTCTTTCCAAACCACGCAATGCCGGAAACATCAGTCCCGTTTAAAATTGCTACGCTCTTTTTTTCAATAGCGGAATTGGAATCAAATGCTAAATCTTTAATATAGTCGTCGTTTAAAATTGGACCTGTAATAAAATCGTTCGTAGATAGTGATGAAGAAAAATTACTAATGTGGCTTAATTCGGAGAGTGATAGGTTTGTTTTAAACTTTAATCCAAGATTTTTTATTGTGTCAAAGCTAACATATTCCAAAGGATTCTTGCCGTTTAATACCTCATTTATTTCCCTATCAAACTCCCCATATGTTAAAACATATCGGTCAACATTTATACCAACTAACTTTTTAATAGACGAATTTACCAAATCAACACCGGACATTACATCATGATTTTGTGAATATCCAAGTGCAAATGCTTTGTTTATATTCTCCTCACCAAATTTTCCCGGTATATCTAACACATAATTTAATGGAATGTCATACCTAAGTACTTTTTTTGCTTCTGTATCATATATAAAGAGTGAAAGGTTTTTCGTTAATACCGGACTTGAATCTAAATCATTTATCGGAATTACAGAAACGGAAAAAATATCATGATTTATTAAGTCAAAAGAATCAGATCCCGATGCTGAAGCGAACGACACTGTTAGGCTTTTGTATGAAAAATAGCCTAATAGAAGCGAAACAGATAGAAACACTAAAAGAATTAGGGAGACAAGCTTCACAATCTTTTTTCTAGATATATTAGCTTTTTTATCGTTCTTCCAAGAGCGTTTAGAACTTCGGACAGTCTTTTTGGGCATATGTCATGCATTATTATACATAATGGTGATCATTAGGCAAGGATCGGATCCGGGTCCGATCCGGACCCGATCTCTATCCACTAACATACAAAGTTATTTATGCCCCAAAGTAAGAATTAACATACTACAGGTTGACAGTAAACGATGTTTGCCTTATAATCTCAATAAATCCGTCGTCATAAAGGGAAAAGGAGATGATCTCATGGGCTATAGACTAACGTCAAGGATAGTTACGTTAATTTTTAGTGAGTGTTTAATCGGGTATCAAGAAGAGGATCAAGCTACGTCCAAAATTGAGGGTATCACTATGGCTGTAGTTTTTCATACGGGACGTCTTAATGCTCGTAGAGGTGACATTATAGAATTGCTAGCAGAACTTCCTGTAGATTTTCAGCAATCCGGCGGTGGTGGAATGTCTTTTCTTAATGCATGCCTTGATAAAAATGGCGTCCAGTGGACCGACTTGCACCAAGTTATAGAAAAACTTTTTCTGCTTGGAATGGCAATTGGTAAAGTTACTTGCTTAGCACCACAGCGGGAAGCGTGGACAAAATTGCCGGGCGGAATGCCTTACTATGTAGTATTAAACTAGGAAGGAGAAAAAATCCATGGAACTCACTTTAAATCCCAACGATTTAAAAAGAGAATTTCAGCGAGAGTTAGACGACGGCAGGTTTGATCAAGCGATCCAAGCACGTGAAGTCACGTTTGATAAACTCAACGAAAGAGCCCAAAAGGCTGTTTTAGCTGTTGGGCGGGCAACTTATTACTCTTGGAGCGGTAGAACTTATAACGCTGTATACGCTCCTAAAGAAATTTAGCATCGTTGTTCCTTTCGCAGAAGCTCGCTATGAAATCCAAAAATAGTGAGCTTCTTTTTTATTTAAACTAAATCAAACTCTTTTGGTAACGGGGATTCAAAAGATACTAACTCCCCCGAAGTTGGGCTTTCAAACGAAATTTTTCTGGCATGAAGCATCATTCTTCTAAAAATTTCAAAGCTTAAAGCGTAAAGAGATTTGCCAGCATACAACTTATCGCCGGCCACAGGATGTTTAATTGAAGTCAAATGAACACGAATTTGATGCGTCCTTCCGGTTTTTGGATAAACTGTTACACCAGTATACGTATATTCGCCAAAAACTTTTTCGCTATCCCGCCTAACTAAAGTTAATGATTCTCTTTTCCCACTAACAACAGCCATTTTAATAAAATTATCCGGGTTTCTGCCAATTGGTGCGTTAATCTCTATATTTTCAAATTCAACTTTTCCGCAAACAACCGCTTTATACTCTTTTTCTATTGTTCTATTTAAAAACTGATTTTTTAAGTGAATAAATGCGGATTCATTTTTTGCAACAAGTACAATCCCCGAAGTTTCCTTGTCAATCCTATGAACAATTCCGGACCTTTGTTTAAATTCAGAATCCTCCAAAGCACCGAAAACGTTTATCTTTTCTAAAATCATATCCTGTAAAGTTAAACCTTTGTACGATTCAACCCCATTAACAACAATTCCGGCGGGCTTGTCTATTACCAATATATTTTCATCTTCAAATAAAACGTCAAGCGGATTCATCTTGCTGGGGATTTGTGGTTAAATATTTCCTTGCAGTCTCAACTACCTGCTCAGGATTTATGTTTGACTTTACTAAATAATCGCGCGCGCCAAGCTTTAAACATTTCTTTACTATTGATTCACGTTCCAAGTTCGATAAAAGAATTATTGGACGCAACTTAAGAATTGGATCGCTAACAATGCTTTCTAAAACCTCCAATCCATCTTTTTTTGGAAGCATTATGTCAAGAAATACTAAATCCCAATTTGAACTTTTCAGCTTAGCCAAACCTTCTTCCCCATCCCCCACTTCCTCAACTTCATAACCGGAATTTCTTAACATTTCGGCGTAAACAACTCTTATATCAACTTCATCTTCAACGATTAATATTTTTTGCATAACTATTTAAGATAATTCCCAACTTCAGTAACTATTTTATCAGGAGTAATTTCAGACTTTATCAAATACGCGTCAGCACCCTTAGTAAACGCTTCCTTTATAATCGTCTCATTACCAAGATTTGTTAACAAAATTACCGGCTTTACTTTTAGTCTTTCATTTTCCTTTATATACTTCAATATTTGCAAACCATCGGATCCCGGAAGCATAATATCAAGTAACATTATATCCCACTCATCGCCCAAAGCTCTTTTTAATCCGGCATCTCCGTCCCTTGCCTCTATTACTTTATAACCCGCATCTCTTAAAACCTCCGCATAAAGTTCTCTTATTACCTCTTCGTCTTCTATTAGTAAAATTGTTTTTCCATTTTCAGCCATAAAACACACCTTCTTTCGTTTTAAATTTTACCACATTCTTAAATTTTAATTAAGGGAAACTGGTGTATAAGATTGGTATCCTGCAAAAAATACCGGCTCAACAGGACTCAAAAATCCCTCTTTCTTTGATCCTTCAAGGACTCCTAAATGTCCAAGTAACATAAAGAATACCCCGCTTATATACAAAAGGTCTGCATAATTTGCGCTAAAGAAAGTACTTGTTTGAACTGCATAAGTAAAAAAAGCGTCTGCTAGAAACCAACTAAAAAATCCCAAAACAACAAAACTAAACCAAATAAACGATGTCTTCTGCCAAACTTTAGAAAACTTGAGAAGTACAAAAATAGATAAGATTGTAAGAGAAAAAGATTCAACGGGAAAATACACCTCAAGAATATTTTTAAGATTTAGATTACCGTCAA
>MEVN01000045.1 GCA_001772985.1 candidate division WWE3 bacterium RIFCSPLOWO2_12_FULL_36_10
TTCAATTTTTGTCTTCGGATATTTAATCATTAATAATAAATAAGCGCGCCAATAACGCCAACTCGGCTTGATAATCGGGGATTCATTTTAACGGGTCTTTCTTTTTTAAAATTTTAATATATTTTCTGATTCTATTATCATTATAAATCTTGACAGGCTGCTGTATTTCAAAAAAGATTTCTTTGTGTACAAGTCTAGTAAAATAATAATCTAAAAAATTACCAATGCGATCCATCTGTTTTAGAATTATGTTCTCTTTTTCTTTATACTCATTTTGTAAATCATTTTCTTTGACCACTAACAATAAGTCACGAATAACCGATAGTTTAATGAATAGAATTGCGAGTCTGTCTATAATCATCCCTGGGCTTTCACTATAAAATCTTTCTTGATGGCCAGATGAAACACCTATTTGATTCGCAATCTCGACATCTATTTCCATAATGAGATCGTTCCTAATTTGGTTATTTTTATCTATCTCCCGCTTTGTAACAGCAACATGTTCTGAACCGAGTTCAATCATCCTTGCTGAATCTTCAAGATTCCACAATTTTTGATTCATTTCAATATTTGATCTTATAAGATTGCTTAGCCGAGCATCAGATTCAAAAACAGTTGGTGTGTCATCAAGAAAATCTGAAAATATTTTTGCTATGGTTTCGAAATTGAGCATATTGTTATTCACTAAACTTTTCGACAAAACTTATATTGGGAAATTTTTTAAGAGAATAATCAAAAACTGCTTTATTTTTGTAATACAAATTTGGAAATAACCTGACCTGTTTTCCGAGTAGCGTAGAACCTATGGCTATGTGCAACCTGTCGGTGTTTACTTGTGCGTATTTTTGCAAAACCCCGATTAACTCATCCAGCGGTTTAGTGGCGTATCCATTATACGATAGATCATTATTTGATTCCGGCAGCGTGTTTAGTATTGATTCATTGTCTAATCGAAAGGCATTTAGAACGCCGCTTCCAATAGGTATCCGAGAAAATTCATTATAAAATGCGCAATCATGCCACAGATACGCTTTACCGTGAGTTAGCTTATCTTCTAAGAATTTCGCGGATACTTTTTCCCGACAAAATATTGTTAGATTACTTGAGAGGTTATTCAAGACCTCAATCTGCTTCTCACCGAATATTGTGTGCGGGAGAATGACTATCTCACTGTATAAAGCGGGTTTTTTAATTAAAAAGTCTCTGACATCGGAATAATAATCAACAAAATTGCCGCCACCATCTATAAAAAGCACATTATTATACTTGGGCGAAGAAATATCTACAGAGCACTCAGAAATATTAAGCGACGAAAGTAAATTTTTTGTTCCATGCCAGATAAGAGAATCGCCGTAATTGCCGGGAAATCGAAAAAAATCGACGCTAGTATTTTTATATTTACCCAAGTATTCCTTTAAATCAAGCTCTTTCATAATCAGATGACTTTTATACAGAGTTCTTTTTTTAATCCACATACGAAGATTTTTGGACGAAGATACGCATTTACCGATGTCATAAATTTTAACTCCAGAGTTTTTACAATCTTAATTTTTGATCCCAGGATGATTTTTTTCAAGATTTCGTACTCGCTTGTGTATACAACCAATCTGCCCCCATGGTTCAATGTTTCTTGGCAGTACTCGACAAAATACCGATACAGATTTTCCAAGTCCTCGTTTTTTGATATAGTCATGCCGAACGGCAAATCGGACGTAATTGCATCGAACTTGCCCAGATCAGGCTTGTCAAAGATATCTTTCTCTTTAAGCTGTATTTTTTTTATCAATCCGGCTTTTTTTATGTTTTGCATAGCCAAAGAAATATGTTTTTTGTTATTATCAAAACCAATCAGTTGTTTCAGATTCGGATAACATTGACCAGCCTCAATAAGCAACGTTGCACTTCCGGAAAAAACATTCAAATAGGAATTCGCATTTTCTAATTCGCATAAAGAGTTCACCGCATATGCGATTGTCGAATCCATCGCACCGCTCATATTTTTTATCTTGTAATCTCTGACGGATAAAGGTCTTGGCGTAATTTGAATACCAACTTCCCAAATTTCACCGGACTTTACGATATGTACTTTCATATCCGCTTCTTCTTTCTCGGTTAATCCGTATGTTTTTTGCATGTATTCGGCAATACTGCGAACTTCCGGAGAATCTGATCCGGCACACGTTATTTTAAAAGTTTTAAATGCGCCTTTGTTTTTATCAGTGATTGTTTCTACAAGGTTGCCTAAGATTGATTTATGGTTGGAAATGTAAAGCGGGTTATATTTAGAATTCTGCGCTACAATATATGCCCGAGAAACGCTTCTGAGGCGCTTGATAACGGCAAGATCTTGCGCAAAATCCAAATAAAGCGAATCACCTTCTTCTTTAATAACATGAAGGTTGGCATATTGGCTTATTTCGTTAAAAACAATCTCTCTTAAACCTGTAATAAAAGCCAGTTTGATTTTTAATTTTGATTCATTCATACATGTAATCTGATTTGATCGAAAACTTTATTAACGCTTACTCTCTCCATACAAAATTCCTCACAGCAATCCAACTCTTCTTTTCTCGAACTGTGCTTACAAAGCTTATGTCTGTTCCTGTCATAAATGGGTACCGTATACTCCAATATGTGCGTATAGTCCGGGCGAGTCGCTCCAAAAACAATAAACGCTTTCTTTTTAAAGCTTTGCGCAATTATTGCGGGACCGGAGTCGTTTCCAATAAAAACCCAGCAGTGTTTAATGAGCGACATCATCTCACTGAATGAGTATTTTTTTTCGAGCATTACGCATTTAGTATTGTACTCAACCTCTAATAAATTTGATAATTCGGTGAATTTTTTGTATCCCCAATTTCTTTTTTGCTCCTCCCACCAACTAGTAAAAGGGGCAATGAGAATGTATTCACCATCAATAATATTTTCCCAATTATTCTTTAATATTGGAATATCTTTGACGATCACCTCGCCAAAGCCGATTGATTCCATATATCCCTGCATGTATGTTTTTTGATTACTGCTAAATTCATAAGCCAGCCTTATCATTATATCACAATCAATTTCTCCCGAGTTAATTTGGCTGTATTTATACACCTTGTCATAGGTGTTGAATATTAATTCAGCGCTTTCTATCTCTGTTGCCAGACAAACTTTATCCACGTATTTTGACAAAAATCGTGCGATCGGTTCGGTCATTATTACATCTCCCAAGTTTCCGCTACGAACCAAACAAACTGATTTGATTTTTCCGCTTTCTATCTTTCTCCTAAAATATTTTCTATACCAAATAGATAGCGTGGTATCGTAAACTACCCTATCTTCGGATACACTTGCTCCCCAAAATGTTCTGTGCTCAGAAAACCATCTTTTGTTAATTTCATCGATGTTATCCTTAAAATCCTCAACATATTTTCTGATTGTCCGAATTCGTTCAAGCCATGGAGAACCAGCGTCAGAAGTTGAATCGTTTTCAAACAACGCCAGTTTTTCCCATTTTTTATATATCGCATCCGCCTTACCCCTGAATTCAAAATGTAATAATCGTGCTTCGCTTTTTGGAACAATAAAAGGATTCCTATCGTATTCACCAAAAAATTCAGGATTATTTTCTGTTTTTACATAATGCCCTCCCACGACGATTTCCATGTTTTTGTGATTTTTCACAATGGCTTTTCTGAAGTGACCGTATTCTTGCCATTCTTTTTCTGGCCACGGATAATAATATTTTGTTGTATCTATTACATGTACCGGAGAACATGTATAATCAGAGAGCGTGTAATCAAATAAGGCGTTTGTCCAACCGATGGTTGCATAAGGAATGCTATTATTCTCTAAACGATCTATAAAATAGTGGATCGACCCGTCTTTTATAGAAAGAAATTCATCGGCATCCAAAAAAGTAAACCAATCAATTTTGTAGTTGGCGTTAGCGTAGCCAAGTAATTTATTTGCAATTTTTGCATGGTCAAAAATCGGATCTTTTTCCTCAATTACAATCACTCTCACATCGTCTTTGTATGAGTCCAATATTTCATTCGTTTTGTCGGTTGAACAGTGATTAACAATGAATATATAGTCAAAACCAAGATCGAGGTGGTACGAAATATTTAAATCAATATACGACTCCTCGTCCCTTACCGACATAAGAATTGCTACAACACTATTTGTTTTCATAGGTTCATTTGGCATTTTCAAAATTTGGTTTTAATCGGTCAGATAAAATCTCATCTAATATATATTTGAACTTATAAAATGCGAGATGGGTTGGATAAGTGGCGTGGAATAATGTCACATTGTCCAAGTTTTCTATGCCGGCATTTGAAGTTTCACTGATGAGCATATACTTCTTCTTTGGCAAAATAAACAATTCGCCTTTTACCAGATATTTTGTAAGCGCGACTGCCAATGCCCCTTGTTCATCGTGATGAGTTTGTTCATCATCTTTTATATTCTCTCGCCACCAATCAAATTTTTCAATCAAATCGCTTGAAATATCATGTCCTGCTTTTTGTACAAAGAATCCAGCATTTACAAAGGGCGTATCCGGAGTAGCTTTTTTATGCATCGCGCCATGCTGATAAGGTTGGCCAAAAAATTCATCCATGATGGCAAATTTTATTTTTTGGTTGGATAAAATTAAATCAATCTCTTTGGGATATTTCAATAAAAACACGTCGGAATCTACGTAACATTCATCATGATTAATATCCAATCTCGATGAAGGACACCACTTCCGCCACGTTGTCTTGGACATAACGCAAAACTGTGAATTTTCATCTGAAGGAAACCCCCTTACATCTACGCTTGCGCCCAACTGCCTTGAAACGAAATCTGGATTGTCCGTATAAATAATGTACTGATGATCGCCCCCAAACTGTTTTCTGAAAGAAAGGACGCTGTAGCGAAGCAACTCGGTATTTTTCGATATATGTTCTCCCCAAATTGACCACCGGAAAATCATATGAAGTTAATTTTTTTAAGGAAATCCCTCATGGTTTTTGCATAGTCATACGCGGAAAGGCTCTTGCTGTTAGCTTCACTCATACTACGCCTTTCTTTTTCGTCTAACCTCCCCGCTTTGAGGATTCCGTTTGAGAACTCATTCTTATTGTATGGATTGACCCAGACACATTCATCGTCGGTATAGACGTCCTTTACGCCATCAACATTGCTGCCGATAATCACGTATTCCATACCGGCAGAAAATAACTTGGCTTCGATCGCAGTATGCGGAATAGGATCCATAGTAGACGGAATGCAAACGATATCGGTATTTCGAATGCGAAGCATGGTTTGCCATATCTCCAGATTGAAGTCGTCTATCACTATCGTCCTTGGAGTCTCCTTCTCATATCTTTTTAGAAGTTGAAAATAATCATCCTCTCCGGAATTATTTGGGGCTTGTATAATCATGTAATGGTCGGGCAATGACTCGGCAATCTCTTGCCATGCTTCCAGCAACTCTTTTAGTCCTTTGGCGACAGAAGCTCTACCCCAGCTAAAAATAATTTTTGATCTCGAGTCGATGCTTATACCAAACTTATTAAGTTCCAATATGTCGAATTTCCGGTTAAGGAATTTTTCATAGCGTCCAAAATAAAGCCCGTTTACCAGGTAATCATTTTCGGTAAAAGAGAGGCCGTAATCGGTTGTTAAATGCTGCGCAAAGTTTCTACCTATTGCGAGCACGGAGGCGGTGGGATCATCTTGAATTGCTTGGAAGGATTCTTTTTCAAGTTCTACTCTTTTTTGCCGCCACTCTTCATCCCCAAGCTTATGGTTCAAGCCGGTACTGCGAGGCATGTAAAAACATCTCAGCTTTTTACTGAAGATTTGCTGTTTGAATTTATGAAAAAGTAAAAAAGGAGTATCGTGTAGCATTAAAACATTATCATCTTCATTTTTAAGAATCATATTCAAAGCCGAAGCTAAAGACGCACACGCATACTCCCACTGGGGAAAGCTTCGCCACATGTCGCTTTCATTAAAACCAGCGGTGCCATTGCACAGAGGGATAAGATGGCCACCCGTCTTTTTTACAAGTTCGACACTATCTTGAAAACGTTCCTGATCAAATACTTTCCCGTTCGGATCTGTGGAAATATAGGCCAAACTAATTTTTATTTTTTCAGAATTTACCAAATCCCCCAAAGAAGAGATGGTATCTTGCATAGTCGTGCCGATACCACAATAGTAGGTACTGATGCCGTCATATGATGCAATGATTAGGTGTTTTGCCATACTATTGCTCGATAGCGATGCGATCCCCAACATTTACTTTAAGAATGTCTTCGGCCGATACAAGATTGGCGGCAATCTCAAGAGTATCACTGCTTCCTTTGTAGCAGAGCAGTTCTCCGCTTGCGACCTCACTAAACGCATTGGAAACTTTTATTAGGCGAAGGATATTATTAACATTCACTTTTAAGAAATCATTCTTATTAAAATCATTACTGAGAGAAATGTTAGTCTTGATATTACCGAACCCGTCTATGTAGGTAATAACGGATACTCCATCATCAAGAGCGGGAATAAGGACAAGTTTATCTCTGTCAATCGGCTTAACTATGTCAAAATTATTCTTGGCAATTTCTATGGCAGCGGGTGTAAACAGATCTCTGCCATGAAAGGTGGTTGATTTCACGGGTCTGAATTCTTCTTTGATTACGTATGATTTGTAAGAAATCTCTGGGTCATTTAAAAGATAATGGAATAAGCCATTGTTTGGACCTATAAATTTGTAATTCCCTGTGTCTATACAAATCGGTTCACGCTTGCTCCCGACACCTGGGTCGACTACGCAGATAAAAATGGTTTTGTCGGGAAAATATTCATACACCTTGTCTATCACAAAAGCGCCGCTCAATATTGAAAACTGTTTAATGCTGTGATCAATGTCAACAATCTGCGCATCAGGGAAGCTTCTCAAAATCAGAGCTTTCATTGAAGCGACAGAGAAATCAAAACCGAAATCTGTTATTATTGCGAAAGTTTTGTTCGTCATAAATTTATTTTAAAAGCTTGCTACTTGAAATTCCAGACTCGCTAGCGATTTTTTCTAAGGTCGAATGGTGGGGTTTATGCGATTTTCAATATTGTTGATATATGCTCTGCCCGCATTCAAATCCTTCTTTCTCCGAGTTTTTTACCTGATTGCATAAATAAACAATAGTAAAAATTGCATTATTTTGCAATGTCATTGCAAAACCAAAACAAAACGTTCGTATTCAATTCCCTATCGGCAACTCCACGCAGAAGCGCGAGCCATGGCCTTCGCCGGTCGATTCGGCCCAGATTTTGCCTTGGTGAGCATCAATGATTTGCTTGGCGATGTAGAGCCCGAGGCCAGAACCGTCGGTGTGCAGTTTGGCGACATTTTTCGCCCGAGTGAATTTTTGGAAAAGGTTGCTCAATGTTTCCGGGGATATGCCCGCGCCGGAATCTTTGACTGAAATAAGCACGGTGGCGCCGACTCTCTGAAGCTCCGCCTTTACATAGCCCGACGGCGTGTATTTGATCGCGTTGTCAACGAGATTGGTCAAGACTTGCCTGATCTTTGACGGATCGGCTTTTATTTTCACTTCAGCATCGTCAATTGAAACATTGAAACTCAAATCAAGATTTTTTTTCTGGGCATTGGTCCTCAGCTCCTCAACGACATCTTTTAAAACATTGGCGATCTTCACCTCCTCAAGCGCCAGCTGGAATCTCCCCTGCTCTATACGGGAAACATCCAGCAAATCGTTTACTATATATATAAGGCGCTGGGCGGACTGGAAAATCTTATCCACCGCGCCCTTGATTTTCAAAGAAGTGTCACCGTAGGTTCCTTCTAAAATCATTGAGGAGTACCCCTTGATCGCCGTCAACGGCGTCCGCAACTGATGCGACGCGATGGAGATGAAATCCGTTTTCATCTGATCCAGCTCTTGCAACTTGGCATTCGCCACCCCCAGTTCTTTTGACAGCAGCTCAAACTTTTCCCGCTGGCTTACTTCTTTGCGGACACTGCGAATCAAAAAGATACCAAAAACTACCACGAATAAAAATATAACGCTCTCAATAATTCTTTCTTCCCAAGAAGTTTTTGTCAGTATTTCCACAAAAACAATAATCCATATGACAAACACCAGTAATTCCGTTGCTATAATTTTTATATCAAAAAGTCCGTGTTTAATAATCGCGTAGGAAATAAAAGCTACGGATGGAAAAAGAAAAATGGGTGTAAATTTTATAAATCCTACATCTTTCAGAACTATAGGAAATATGAGATTAAAAATAATAATAAGTATGTATGTCGTAAAAGTTCCTATCAGAATGAGTTGAAACTGTTTTTTTTCCAAACCAACTGACTCCCTTGTCTTCTTAAATAATAAAAATATACTTGCAAATACCAAGCTTATGGCGGTAATTCCAAATAAAGAAACTAGCGGGCCCAAACTTGCCTCAGAAGTTTCCCCTGGAATAGAAGATGGTCCTTTGATTCCAGAAAAAACTAGCGGCGTTAGCGTTAGAATAGAAACAATAAAAACGATTGGGGTAACACCATACTTGTACCAAATCGGAAACTCTGATATTTCCCGCGGGAAAACATAAAAAAAGCTAAAGAGACAAAAAGAATACCATGTCGCTGAAAAAATCACCAAACGAAGAAGCCAGAGAACAAAATCTCTGTCCACGCTCTGATAGCTCATATAATTAACAATGGAATACGATATAGAGATGAGAGACAACAACAGAAAAATTTCATTGGTCACGCTTTTTCTATTGTTAAGAAAAACAATAAAGCCAAGTATGCCGATGGAAAAACTTACTACCCCCACCAATATAAGATCGAAATGCTTAAGAAAAATTTGTATAGTATCAGTCATCTCTTTTGCGCAACAGCAATATAGCGAGCTTGAAAGCTCTCTTTTAGCCGCATCAAATTAATCCCTTTTTTTACATATTTTTGTTTCAAAACGCTGGAAATAATTCTTGTTTTTACGGTGATATGCTGCAAAGGAAACGCGCGGAGTAAACACTTAATTTCATCTTTTGTATACGAAGCACGCGTTGAGTAATATTGAAGTTTTTGAAGAGTGTTTTGGGGCGGAACCGAGCGTTTTAGGAGGTAGGATGGCAGGTCTCTCCGCATATCTTGTATATACAAAATCCCTCCTCCTTTAACAACTCTCAACATTTCGCGCAAGGCGCGAACGGGACTGGGAAAGTGATGGAATCCGTCTTTACAAACAACGATATCAAAAGTGCCATCTTGAAATGGAAGTTTATTCACATTTCCATATCTGAATAAAACATTTGACAATCCTTTGCAATTTTTACGCGCCATATCAAGGGCGACGGAAGAAATGTCAACCCCTGTAACGCGAAACTCTACCGATCGCGAAGCAAGCTCCTTTGAAAGAAGTCCTGGGCCACAACCAATATCCGCGATCGCCCCCTTTTTTATATTCGTTCTTTCAAGCACATCATCAACCAAAGGAATCATCCATCTTTGATAATTATCCGACGACATTTTCTCAAACACCTTCATCTCTTCCTTCCCCATCTCTTTCGGCTCGGGAATACGCTTTTTGAATATAACTTTTTTATTCATATTTATAGTTATCGCACCTTGAATTTTACCACAATACAGCAGAATCAGCGAGTTGACAGAATATCTTTATCGTTATAATGTATTGGCGTGAACATGATGGGACATTAACAATCAAATACGCTGCTAAAATAGCAGGGAAAGGAGGTAAAAAATGATTATTGTAGCGCCAAAAAAAGCGGATTTCTTTGCTATTAAGGGAAAAATTGCTGACGAAACAAATATGCGATGCACTACATGCGGTTCGTGTAGGTGTAGTTGCACATCTTGTAGCTCTTGTCGTTGCACACCATGTAGGAAATCACGTGAATCCAGCGTGGTTACAAGACGCTAATCTGTGATGACACCAAGAGAGGGGCAGAATAATATTTTTCTGTCTCTCTCAATTTATCAAACGAAACCATTAAAAAAGGAGGGGGCAATGAATTTTAAGATTTCGGAATTTTGCCATTTCGTTAACGGCAAAAATAATCTTGTCGCACTTTTTAACGCATTGACTTTAGGAGTTGTAATTCTTGATAAAGAGACTGCAAAAATCTTTCGGGAGGCAAAAGGTGGAATTGTTTCAGCAGAAATGATTGAGTCGTTTTGTTCTAACGGCGAAAATGATTTATTGGATCAGCTTGTAAAAAACAAACTTGTCTTTCCATTGGGACAACAGGTTGACTTGGAAGATTACACTAAAATCCAAGCGGGTTTGGGGTACAAGCGAATCGGGATTCTTTATCTTCTTATGACTGATGTTTGTAATTTGAGTTGCGGATATTGTTTTGTGGAAAATCTAATGCCAAAAAATCATACATTCTCAAAAATGACACCGGAAGTTGCTCGATTTGGTATTGATCTTTTTGCTGAGTCTCTTGGGAAAAGCGACGGCATTGAAGAACCACAAATTATTTTCTACGGCGGCGAACCTTTAGTAAACTTTAATGTCGTACGAGAGGCACTTGAATACATAACAAAATCTAAAGCTGACGGCAGACTCCCCGATAACACTTCTATAACAATTAATACCAACGGCACGCTAATCAATGATGGTATTGCTACGATATTAAAAAAAGTTGATAACCTCAATATTGCTATTTCATTGGATGGACCAAAGGAAATTCATGATTTATGCCGGCCATATCACAATGGCATCGGTAGTTATGAGGATGTAATGAAAGGATATCAATGTTTGCAAAATAATGGCGTGGACGCTGGTTTTTGTTGCACTATTAACAGACATAATGTCGAGCAACTCGATCAAATTGCCCGATGGTTTGTGGATGAACTTGGCGCTAAGTCACTTGGCTTTAATATACTTATTGAAAGCCGAAAAGCGAGTAAGGTACGGGGAGATGTGAAATATTACGCCGAATTAACCGCTCAAAAAATTATAGATAGTTTCCGTTTTTTTCGCGAAAAAGGCATATATGAAGATCGCATTATGCGCAAAGTCAATGCATTTATTGATGGTCATATTTATTATCATGACTGCGGAGGATGCGGACAACAAATCGTAATGTCGCCAAATGGTATGGTTGGTGTTTGCCAAGGATATTTAGGGACAAAAAAATATTTTACAAACCCTGATTCCAAATTTGATCCGTTAGAGCATCCCTTTTGGGAGCAGTGGCGACATCGCTCGCCTCTTTTTATGCCTCAATGCAAAAACTGTATTGCATTGAGTACTTGCGGCGGAGGGTGTCCCTATAGCGCTGACTTGAGAAATGGGAGTATTTGGGAACTTGATGACATATTCTGCATCCATGCCAAAACAACAGTGGAATTTCTTATTAAAGATTTGATTGAACAAACCACGTCAAGCAAATAATTAAATCGCAATCCCAAGCCAAATATGGTATACTCCATTATGGCTTGGGATTTTTCTTTATTTATGCGCCCCCACATTAAATTTAAATTAAATAAATCTCTGGACATCAAGATGGCCGAAGCGTTTCTTGATTTTAAGTGCGGCGGCGTTGATTTTTCAAGAGGAATAATGAATGTTCATCCTAAGTTAAAAATTTTGAAGAGTGTTAAAAATAAACGGAAAAGAAAAAAGATTATCAAAGCTCATTTTGATAATTTTTACAAAAAACACGGCGGGTATCTAAAAAATAAGGCGGCTGAATTTAACACCGAATGGAAAACAGTTGAAAGTAAATTCTTAAGTGAAACCAATAAAATATTCAAAGGATATCATTTTCACAAAGGAAAATATATTGGCTATTTGTCAATTATTGACTGCAATCCCCGTTTTATTAAAGATAAGACATTTCAAATATTTTATTTTCATCCAAGTGGCGCTCGATATGTCGTGGCGCATGAATTATTGCATTTTATTTTTTATGATTACGCAATAAATAAATTTCCAAAAATTTTTAAAAAATTGGATACGGAAAACGGTATTTTTTGGGATTTAGCAGAAATTTTTAATACTACCATCCTATCTGTCTCGGAATTTAAAAAAATACATGGCCAAAAAAACGCGCCACCATACCCGGAACATAAAAAATATATACCGCAAATTACTGCCTTTTGGAAAAAAACACAAGATATTGATGAGTGGTTATTAAAAAGTTATGAATACCTGATGACAAATAAAAATACTTTATCACTTTAATAAAATCATAAATATATTTTTCTCAAACACCTTCATCTCTTCCTCCCCCATCTCTTTCGGCTCGGGAACGCGTTTTGGGAATGTTGGTTTTTTGGCGGTTATTTTAGATTTGCTCATATTCATAAAGTAAATTTTACCATAACACGAGAAAATCAACGACCTTGACAGAATTTACTAAGGTGGGTTAGCATAACCAGCACAAAAGGAATTGCGTTAATTGTGGCTTAATAAAGCTGGAATTGACGCAATACACAGGTCTTTAACAATTAAATACTAAAAAGGGGAAGAAAATGATGACCATGACGCCAATAATTAAAGTGGTTGGGGATTATTGTAATCTAAAATGTTTATACTGTTTTTATTTCACAAAAGATCAGGGGTGTAAAAAAGTTATGAGATTAGAGTTACTGGAAAAATTCATACAGCAATATCATAGTATATTTGATGGAAAAATAAAGTATATATGGCATGGTGGAGAACCTCTGCTCGCTGGTATTAATTTTTTCAGAAAAATAGTTGAACTCCAAAATAGATATAAGCGGGGTAAACAAGAGATCACAAACACAATCCAAACAAATGCCACTCTTATTAATGATAAATGGGCGAAATTTTTTAAGAAATATAATTTCGGCGTTGGAGTAAGTTTGGATGGAGACAAACACAGTAATGATGCATTTAGACGCAATAAGAAAGGTTTAGGTTGTTTCGACGCTATTATGCGCGGAGTGGATGTTTTGAGAAAATACGGCATCGACCCAGGGTTTATCCAAACCGTCACAAAAACAAACGCATGGAGAGCAGAATCGAATTTTTTGTTTATGACAGAGGTATTAAAAGCTGAGAGATTTGGTATCAATCATTTTTTTGATCCTTACAAAAGCAATGAGATAATGAAAAGTGAAAATGTAAATAACGATGATCTGATCGCTTTTCTAAAAACTTACATAGATTTGTGGATCAAAAAAGATAGCGATAATCTAAAAATAAGAGAGGTAGAAAATTTTCTAGCAGGGGCAGTTGGAAAATGTGCGTCTAGTTGCGCATTTAATGGAAACTGCATTTCTTACTTTCTTGTTGAGAATAATGGCGATATCTACCCATGTGATAGATTATCCACAAACATAAACATGCTTTTAGGTAATATAGAAAGGCAATCATTATCAGAAATCATTGCTGGCGAGTCCCGCGCAAAATATATGGATCTAGTAAGTAATCAGCCTGATGATTGTAAAGCTTGCGAGTGGTATAATGCATGTCATAATGGTTGCCCGCACCATCGCGTCGGAGGTGTAAATGGTAAATACTACTATTGCAAAACTAGAAAAGAAGTCTTTAGTTATATTAAAGAGAAGATGGAGAGATCTCTTCATTAAAAAACAGAACCAGAAAGGAGGTGACGCCATGACTCAGGAATTTGAAAATAACGGAAGCAATGCTATCAAATCTGCCTTAGAGAGAATCAACTCTCGCCCATCAAACGAAGTCCCATTAATTTCAACTTATGTTGGCGAATGGGAACAAAACTGGGATCAAACAGGAGGAGATGAGTGGGGAGAAACTGTCCCATGACACCGCCCCTCATACAGAAACTGTATGAGGGGCTTTTTTATTTAATACTTCACATATACGTTGAATATAGATGTCATCAAGCGGTTTTCTGCCGTATAAATACGTTTGCATCAAGCTAAGTATTTCCTCACTTTGTTCTTTGTTAACATACCGATAATATATAGTTTCTTTCTTTGGGTTATTGAAAAACTTTCTTCCTAGAATACCGGGGAATAAAGCAGCGGCAGTTAACTCATTGACAACACGGATCATTTCCGCATCATCGCCAAAATAGTCATTAAGTAATTTTCTAAAATGTTTTTTATCAAAATATATGTGAATTATCTCATGCCATATATTACCAGCCGCTTGAGGAAGATTTTGCAAAGATGATCTTGAAACTTCAAGCGTGATTCTCTTTGATTCATCATCAGCGCTCCCTCCCATGCCGCCTGGCGCGGAAATCAAAACATATAAATTGACTCTGAAATTTTTCGGCGGAGAAATAACGCTATATATTATCGAAAGTTCTTCGAATATTTTTTGTTGATCATTTATATCTTTTAGATAATCAACTAAACATTCTTGCCATTTGTATAATGATTCTTTTTCTAAGCTATATAGTTTATCAAATTTATTACAAAATAAATGAAATATATCATTTAAATCAACATATTCTGATTTTTTAATGTGTTTTTTGATTCCGAAAAACCAATCATTCTGACTATAGAAAAAACCGTCGAAATCAAATGTTTTATTCTCATATGGGTAATTTTGTCGAATAGTTTTAAATCTGCTCAAAGCTTCTTTTTCCTCTTCGGAAAATGGACCTATAGTTTTCTCCCAAAATACATTATACGGTTTAATATTGCTAAAATGCCATTCGGATAAGTTCTGAATGAAAAAATAGAAATTTGCCAGATGGCTTACATTTATTAAGAATTTCATTGTTTTTTTGAGTTAATTAAAACCGCTAAAAATAGCAGTTGGCTTAAGACCTTCAAAAATATCTATAAAATTTTATAATC
>MEVN01000046.1:0-2521 GCA_001772985.1 candidate division WWE3 bacterium RIFCSPLOWO2_12_FULL_36_10
CCCATTCCGCCAGGAGAAGGCGAGATAGTGCCTAAATGCTGTAACTGTGAATTCATATCCAAATCTCCGCAAGTTTTCCCGTTTAATATTGAAGAACCAAAGTCGATCACATTACATCCGTCCTGCAAATCCTCGCCTTTTACTAAATTTGGTATACCTGTACTTAAAATAACTAGACTAGTAACTAATTTATGCCCAATCTTATAGTTATCAATAACTTTAACCCCAGCGCCTCTAGAAATTAAGTAATTTTTAATAGGATTTCCAACTAATACACCACCGCCAATAATTATAGTTTCTAACCTAGCCAACTTTATATTATTTGAATACAAAAAATACTCACCAGCTCTGATAATTGGAGAATAACGTGATTTTGTTTTAAATGAATCTGCTTGTAGGAATTGAAAATTTGTACCCAATAAACAATCAACGTCCTTTTCTGGTGGAATTTTTTGTATTAATTTATCAAGACTTTTTCTAGGTAGAGGTAGTTGCAATATTACACTCGTTAAGTAACTTATAGACGTTATTTCTTCTATTTTATTTCCTATCTCTAAATCTGATAAACTTTCATCAATTTTAAAATACTCTGCAGGAATATTGATTTTTTTACAGTAGTTTAGCTTTAACTCTGTATATTTAGAAGAGGCCGGGTCGTTTCCAACTTGGATAATTCCAAGAGTTCCAATAGAATTTTGAGCTTGTTTACTTAGGTATAAAGCTATTTGTTTATCTAATATTTGAGCGTTTTGAACACCGCTAAATAGTTGCATAAAGTTTATTATACGTTATTGCGAAGCAACTCTTCACAAAAAGGAAAGTCCCTCCGCCGTGGCGGAAGGACTACTGTAAAAATCAATCAATAATAACGCCCCGATGTGCCGTCTTAGCTGACATGAATCCCCGATAGGGAAAGTGGGTTGCATAAACTTGCCACCCTTAAGCATAAGATGCTGAAGAAACAAAATTCAGCCTGCTCGCACACACCAGGATCCCCGAAGGGAAAGTGGTTACCTATTTATAGTATAACTTTTTAAAAACATGTCAAGACTTTTTTAGATTATTTAGTCGGAAACGTTAAAGAATATAATGACTGAAACAGTTTCAATTATAGCTGCAGCAAGAGTAATAAAAGGATTATGAAGTAATGACTGTACTGCAAAAACCCCAAGTAAATGAACTGAAGCAAGAGAGAGTTTTTCACCAAGACCGGATTTAAGAGGAAATTGCTTTGAAACAAAAAAATAAACTCCAAGAGCTACAAGAATAGCAATAAGCAAGCCGAGGAATCTATATGAAACAAATAACAATACTAAATTTACTGCGAAAGTTAGAACAAATAATGATTTCATAAATAAATAATATCAGAAGAATGGGTTTTGCAAAAGTTTAAAAGAGGCCCCCGCCAAAAGCAGGGGCCAATAAAAGCCTGTTTTAGGCTCTTTCTTTCATAGGTCTAGCAACAGAAACTACTAGTTTTCTTCCGTCGAGATCTTTTCCGTTCATTTGCTCGATAGCACTCTGTGCCATAGCATCGTCTTCAAGTTCGACAAATCCGAAACCCTTGCTTCTACCGCTCATCTTGTCGATTATGACAGACGCTGACAGTACGTTTCCGAAGTCCGCGAACATATCAGAAAGTGACCTATCAGTTACGCTATAAGGTAAATTTCCTACATATAATTTGGTCAATTTTTATACACCACCTTCTGTTTTTTCTGCAGTTTAGAAATGAAAAGAAGCTTCCTGCCTACGCAGGCAGGCCTGCCTACGCAGGCAGGAAAGATTAATAGTAAACTAAGATCCTTCTTGCAAAGCAACTCTTTACATCAAAAACTGACTTTCGCCCATACTTTAGGCGACAGGGGGATTATACCATATTTTTTGCTTGTCAAGCTTCATTTAGTATTTGTAGGCTTTGTGAAGTAAAAACTCCCAAACCTGCCATGGAAGAAAAGACTTTAAGAAGTTGTAAAACATTGCATCCTGTCCAATCAGATATCTAGGAGCCGGGTTTTTTATATTTGTAATTGCGTAAATTTTATCCGCCACTTCTTGCGGATTTGCCACCTTTGATAATATTTTCTTATTTTTATCATGGGTTTTTATGTATCTTGTAAAAAAATTTGAAATTAGCTTTTGATATGGGGAATTTTTGTATTCTTTTGATTCCATATATTTTGGATGTATTCTATTTTGTGTAAAATTAGTTTTATATGAGCCGGGTTCGACAATCGTAACTTTTATGCCAAACTGTGACAATTCAAATCTTAAAGTTTCTGTTAAAGTCTCAACAGAATATTTTGACGCAGAGTAAATTCCAAATAACGGGAAGGGGATTAAGCCCGCAATTGAACTTAAATTAATAATTAATCCGTTTTTTTGACTTCGCATAATTGGTGCAACGATTTTTATAACTCTCAAAACCCCGTATACGTTTGTTTCAAATTGATTTTTTACTTCTTCGATTGTAAAACTTTCAGTTGGGCCGTGAGTTCCGAATCCTGCGTTGTTAACTAAA
>MEVN01000046.1:2539-4680 GCA_001772985.1 candidate division WWE3 bacterium RIFCSPLOWO2_12_FULL_36_10
AAAATATCTATTCCTTTTTTCTTCTTATATATAGTTTTTACGGCTGTTTTTATACTCTTTTCATTAGTTACATCAAGTTTTATAATTTCAAGTGGTAAGTTTTCTTCTTTTGCAATTTTGACAAGTTGTTTTATTCCGGGCGATCTTAGATTTCTCGCAGAAGCATATGTAAATATTCCTTCACGAGAAAACCTTAAGGCTGTAAGATACCCGAAGCCAGAAGAACATCCGGTAATAAGTGCAATTTTTTGTTTCATTTTGTTTAGTGGGGTAGTGGTTAATGACAAATTAATAGTACCACAAAAACTTGCATTTTGGCGAATCCTATAGTATAATATAGGTTAAATACTGGGTATCATGAAATTCATGAATAAGTTCACTCCAAGGAGGAGACATGACAGGCACAGGTAAATTCCTGAAGATTTTGTTTTTGGTTGCTGTTGTGGTTTCTATTTTAGCCTTTGGGCTGAGCCCATATAAAGTTGCGGGACAATACCAATTTTATTGCGGACTTTGTCCGCGCCAGTCTGCGGTTATAAACTGGGGTTACAGTTCTTTTAGACTCTGGTTTGTAATTCCCGAATGCCCGAGGGTTATTTCTTCGCAGAATAACTCGTTTGAAGGGTATTTAGTGGAAGGGAGTTGTCAAGTAACTTTGAATCCGTGACTTTTGTCTGCGGGATGTTGAAATTCTTTATTCATCCCGCAGATGTACTTCATTACCGCGGATAATTTGACTTTATACTGAAAATTTTATAAACTGCAGAAATGGTTGAAACATTATATATAACAAATCGTGGTCAAATTACAATACCAGCCAAAATTAGAGATTCTATGAATCTTAAAGTAGGCGATAGGGTGGTGTTGGTAAAAATAAATAAAGGGTTGGTTATTTATAATGCTTATGAATCAGATAAAGATATAATGAAATTATATAAAAGTATCAAACCTCCCAAGGGAAAATCCACAAATCCGGATGTGGCTTTGACTAAGGCTAAAAAGTTAAAAGCAGTGGAATATGCAAGCTGAAGCATTTATTGACACGAACGTATTCTTGAGATTCCTTATTTTTGACAAGTCCAAATTATAGCCGAAGCTGTTTATGTTTTGGAAAAATACTACGAATTGTCGAAGAACGAGGTACAGCAGAAACTTATTCCTATTTTGGTACACGACAACCTAATTATTGACGGTAAAGAAAAGATACTGGCCTCTCTTACAATTTTTTACGAAAAAAACGTAGATTTTGAGGATTCTTATACGTATTTTGACATGCTAAACTCACATATTTTAAAGATTATTACATTTGATGAAAAGCACTTTAAAAGATTTGATGATATTGAAATATTGTCGACCGTATAACAAAAAAGCCCCTGTTTCCAAGAGCTTTCTTGCTTCCACACTCGATTTTTCATAACAATCGTATGGGATCTAAGATATTGAGATCATAGCAATTTTATACTTTACTGTCAATCGTCAATATTTTTTGGTGGACCGGACGAGAATCAAACTCGCAAGTGTGAATTCTTAGATCCCACCGATCGTCAGATCCCGGCCCACTTCTAAAATATGTAACATAAATATAAAGTTACAAGAATGAGGAATTATCTATTATGAGTAGAATAAGGTATAAGAAGGGTGTTCGAACATTTAATTTTGAGCTAACAAAAAAGCCCCTGCTTCCAAGAGCTTTCTTGTCTTCAGATTGGCTCCCTTTCGGGAATAAACATAACTGAACTCAACATCTTTATACTACAACAGGAATTGTAGGATGTCAACTTGCCACTTTCTATATCTTGGTGGACCCGATGGGGATCGAACCCGCAACCCCAACTTGTCGAAGGTAGGGCAGGCACCAGCGCCCGGCCCACACAAAGAATTAGTAACACGTTGTAAATGAGAATGAAATAACAAACATTCTAGTGTAAGTAGACAAAAAGTTTGATAGTACTATAAAACAATAAGAATAACACCTGCCAGCATAACAATCGTTGAAAAAAGTAATTTTGGATTGGGTTTTTCCTTTAAAATTGCATAAGCAAGAAATACCGTGAATACTATACTAGTTCTTTTTATTGCTAAAACGTATGAAACAAACCCCGTAGAAATGGCTGTAGTCTGAAATATAATTTCTGCAATAT
>MEVN01000046.1:4796-6635 GCA_001772985.1 candidate division WWE3 bacterium RIFCSPLOWO2_12_FULL_36_10
ATGATTAAGAGTTTATAAATGTTTGATAGGGTAGAGTAGATTATTGGCGAAGAGTTTAGAGTAGCAACTTTATCAAGAACGCTAGTAACCGACCAAATAAGGGCAGTTAGAATTACATATAGTGAAGACTTGTTTTTAAATATTCTTAGAAAAGGTTTTAAGCTCGTTTCGTCAGTTTTTCTAACTTCAAATATTAGAGTTCCGATTACAATTATAAAGACTCCTATCAAGCCTTGCAATTTAGGTAGTTTTCCGTAGATCAAATATTCAATGAATAGTATGAAAATAGGTGTAAAAGAAATGAAAGGAATAACTTTAGATACATCACTTTGTTGCAAAGCTCTGTACAAAAATATAAATGCTAAAACGCCAAGGAATGAAGTTAATGTTAATGGAAGCCAAAAGCCCGATTTAATAGTTTCTGATAAATCAATAAATTTATAAAATAAGCCGAGAAATAAAATTATGACTAAAATAACAGAGGTTGAGAGGCTAATAAGAAAAAGCGCTTTGTATTCGTCAATCAACTTTGTGAGGGACTTATTTGCGATATTTAAAAAAGAATTTGCGAATGATGTTAGAAATGCAAAAAATATCCAAGACATTGAGTTATTGTAGCAGAAAGGCAAATGAAGATCCGATCCCTGCCTGCGCACTTGCCTGCGCAAGCAGGGGCAGGTAGATCGGATCCGGATCGGATCCTTGTGTAACAAAAAAAGCCCCCGCAGGTTTTGAATACCTTTGGGGGTTTGGACAAAGTATCAGGTTTCCCAGGAGCCGGCAAAAAACTTTCTCACAGGCTTTCTAGATCTTTTCCCAGGTTTTTTGGGAAAGAAAGTAAAGGAATCGCTATCTTTGTTGTTAAGAGCTCCGCCACCAGATCGCCAGTCAATTGTAAGTTCTCTGCCTAAAAGATCACAGAGTTTTTGACCTACTACAATGAAACGCTCGCCCGGAACATTTGCCTTTCCTGGACTTTTTCTTAAAGTTCCCGCCCTTAGCATATTCATGGCTTTGGCAGGCAAAAAGTCTGCCAAATTAAGTCTCCAGCCATAAATTCTAGTGCCCCATTCTACTTTAAGTCCAACTTTTACTGCCGCACTTCTTGGCAAAGTAATTGAGAGCATAGTGATTCTCTCAAGATCATTAAAATTTCTGATCGTAATTTCAACTGGGGCATTTGGAAATTGCTCAATATATTGATTCCAGAGCTTCTCAAAACCATCTTTGTCATAAACAGCTCCGCTTTCATCAATGCCTGTTGTCGCCATTGCTTTTTCTCCTTTCAAGAGAATTGGATTGATTTGACCCATCAAAATCATGAAGATCGGGTCCGGGCCCGATCCTTTTCGAAACTTTGATGGATCCCCAAAGGTTGTGTTGCTGAGTAACCTTTGGGGTGTATGCCTATTTTATGAGTAGTACAATAAACGGCATTGAAAGAATAACTAAAACTATTACCAAGATCAAAAAAACAATCGTACAAATAAATAAGGCAACATAGATAAGTATGAGATCTGCAAGGGCAGCAAGCGGGTAGAAAAACTTAATCGGCTTATACTGCTCGTTCAACATACCAATAAATGAAAAGTGGTTAAAGGCCGTGATGGGAGATTTTCCCGAAATAATAGCAATGTATAGAAGAATATTTGCTAAAATTCCTACCCAAAACAGAACAATTTTCAAGCCTAGTACGATTGTCATCTTCTTTTCTCCCTTTCTTGGATATTAGGGTTCATTGCCCTTAAGGAAATTGAACTTATATACTTTAGGTAATATAATCTTGGTGTGAGGGATGTGGTCGATTGCAATTGAATTCACATTCCTCACACCTAGAAA
>MEVN01000047.1 GCA_001772985.1 candidate division WWE3 bacterium RIFCSPLOWO2_12_FULL_36_10
AAAACTACAGTAGCTAATATTACTTGACCAATGTTATCTAAAATATTTGCGAACCTTTTTAACTGGTCAACAGTAAACCCATTCACAGTATTATATTACAGCAATGAATATTAGAATGTCAACTCCTTTCAAACCTATCTTTATCCCTCTTACTATACTTAACCATCATTTTTTGAAATTCTTTATCTAAATCAATGTTTAGAGAATTAGCCAAACAAATTAAAGTAAAGATTATGTCCGAAATTTCATCGCCTATTTCTTTTGTCAGTTCTGTTGGCTTTTTCTTTTTTGGACCAAATCTGTGACTTAACTCTCTGGCAAGCTCTCCGACTTCCTCAACTAATCTGGCTAATATTTCAAGAGGGCTAAAATAGCTATGCTTATACTGACTAACCCACTTGTCTACCTGCTTTTGCAATTTTTTCATTTATTCGTCTTTCTTGTCCCACTCTCCTTGAAACCATTCAAACCACTTTTTCCTATCTTCCTCGGTGTGATTTGTTGTCATCATATCCCGCATCGGTTTATGCAAGTCGTCAGTCGTGCCGGCAATGTGCTTACCGCATTGATTTGCAACATCCATCATTTCTGTGCCCTCAAACACCATATCGCAACCGCCCTCTCCATTCATTATTTCTTTAAATTAAGGTTTCACCTAGTTCCACCCAAACGGCATCTAGGGATTGAGACCTACTTTAACTCTATTGCCTTACTTCCCAAAACTTTTATAAGCCTTTTATCAAATGTATAGAGTATGTTGTTTTTGCCCAAAATTTCCGCACAAAGATATGCGTCAACAAACGAAATGTTATTGTCTTTGAATATATCTAAAGATCTTTTTATTAAATCTATGTTGCACTTTACTGATTTCACTTCAACAAGCGTCTCCAGTTTCTCTATTACATCTTCTTTTGAAAGTTTATAAAGCGACAAAAGCACGTAGGCTATTTCAACCACAACAATATCTGGAAGGCTAAGGCTATTTTTAGGTGAAGAATTAAGAAGCTTTTCTACCTTGTCGGCCTGGCCCAAAGAATCACCTGTTAAAAATCTTATTATTATATTTGTATCAAGAACGGGAAGTTTTTTCATATTCGTCAGAAAGAGCCTTAAAAACGTATTTGTTGGCTTTTATATCAGAATATTTTATTTTGGATTTAATAGACCCTTTAAGTTTTAGAAAATCTTTCGCAGGCCTTAGAATTACTTCCTTATCATTCCTAATAAAAACTACTTTATCGGAAGGCTTTAAACCTAAGTGACTTCTCATTTCATGTGGTATTGTTACCTGGCCTTTTTGAGTTAAACTAGATGAATATATCATTGTAAGTATATGATATAAGAGTAATACTCGTGTGTCAATGGTATTACACTTGTCATTTTCAACCGTACGATTTTAGCGGATACTTAGAACTTATTTAAATTACACTATTTAAAATATATTCCTCTAGCAGTTTAATGTCCTTTATGTGCTTGGGATTATTTTTAGCGTATTCTTTTTTAAAATTTAACGTATCGCTCAAATTGGTAAATGCTATTCCATTTATTATTTTTGCCCGCTGTATCAATTCACTAGTTGAGGGGTTAAATTTCCCGCAATTCACGTCTAAATAAAGTTCTACTAATCCTTTTCTCAAAAAAATGCCGTTAGAATGATCTAAGTATGTCCAAGGTATCTGTTCCCAACCGTTTTTCATATGCTCTTCAAATATGTCCTTGGTTACTACAATATCAACATCGTTACCCTCCTTTAAGTTGAGTGCAATTAATATACCGCTACCCACAACAACATATTTTCCTATTGGCAATTTTAGTTTTATTACTTCGTCAAAAATATTCATGTAATCGCTGGCAGTGAGCGTGGGGGGAGGTTCGCAAACGAATTTCCCCACTTAAAGTAGAATTTCTGCGATTTCTTTAAAATGAAATTCACTTACACGCTCTGATATTTCTCGCTCGGATCCTGCAAGTTTTGCCATAAACTTATTATATTGCATTGGTCAAGTTGGAGAAATATATTTATAGTTCATCTTTTGGGAATTGGTATCATTTTTGGTTTATCTAGTACTTCATTATAAATTCCCTTTAGCAGTTTGGCATTTTTCCTACTAATTACGCTTTCCCCAGTTTGTTTTTCTATTTCTTCGCGGGCTTTCGCTGCTACACCTCCACCTTTTCTAGCAACCTGTTTATTGTTCTTTAAACCAACAGGTTTTTTAATCTTAGAAATTTCTTTGGTGGATACTTCCGCAAGCATATTTAATACCAGCTCAAGATTAGTCATATTATCTTATTGCGAATTCATTTCCTTCTTTCATACCCCTTAATTGCCACCCATCAGTAAGTTCCTTTCTAACCTCAATGCTTTTTAACCTCTGGTTTATCCATTCCTTTGAATAACCCTTTCGTACCCAACTTTTGCCAACCATATTTTAAATGGCTCAGCTTTGGGAGATGGTATAGATTGGACTAAGCGCAAGATTATTTCTGTATTACCCACATCTGTAAGATATTTCTTACCGTCGGATGCTCTAAATTTCAGTTGTACGATTTTATCGTACAACTCACTGCCTTCCTCTTTGAGCTTCTTTTTAAGATCGCTCCAATATCTTTTGGGTATTGAGGAATCCGTAAGTACTTCAACCACATCAATTATTGAAAAAAACCAAACTTCTTGTTTTGAATCCCAATGCCTACGAACCATCTTCTGATTAAATAAAATAATAGTACTTTCTTTTTTCACACTTGCAGTATACAGCTCACAACTTTATACTACAATGGGTATTGTAGTATTAAAACTATGATTATTGGCGGAGGGAGGGGGACGCACTTGGAACTTTCTTCACAAACTATAATACAATAACAATATGAATAGAAAAGTGTTTTATATAGCAGGTGCCCTGACGGTTGCGTTATTAATACTCTTTTTGCTATTCAGAAACCGTTTCTTTAGTAACAACACCTCTGAGGAATATTGCAAAAAATTCACTTATAAAGAATGTCCAAGCACTTGTAAAGTTGGGTCGTCCTGTCCGATGTGTATGGATATCGGTTGCCACACTAAGTGATGGTTTCTGGCGGAGGGAGGGGGATTCGAACCCCCGATCCGCTTACGCGGAAACGAACTTTCCAGGCTCGCGCACTAGGCCTCTATGCGATCCCTCCCCGCCACGTGAATTTTATCATAGCTAATTAGTTGACGCGCGGGTTTAAAAAATTGATAATATATTCATGATTCAAGATCAGAACAAAAGTCCTTTTGTAACAGATTTTATCTTTAAAATTTTAGCTTTCTTGGTCGTTGGACTTCTCTTAGGTGCTCTTATGACTGTTGCCATAAAACCTACGATAATTAAAGACATTTTTCAAAAAAACGAAGCTTCTATAAATTGGCCAAAAAAGGATGGCGGTCCAACGAAAATCCCAGAAGTTTACACCTGTCCAACAGAAGAATGGGTAGACTGCATGCCTACAATCGGAGATTCAAAACCACAATGCGAAAGTGACTTCCTAAATTGGGCAAAACAAAATTGTCCAAACTTTAAGGGCGCCACTCTTTGACTACTATAGAAACCATTTATCAACCGGAATATGAAAAAGAAAAAGAAGTAACCGGAGAAGAGGCGCTTGAATATCTATATAGTGAAGCCTTTACTAGTGGCCTAGAATCAAAAAGAGATCTGTACCGTCTACGTAAATGTTTTGAAGGCTTTAGAAAGATGGCTATTCCAATTGTTATCGAAGAAGGAGATAAACAATATAGAATTGAGCCTTTTTCTACTCCAATATATCCTGAAGATATAATTCTCGTAATTAAAAATCCAAGAAGGTTCGTAGAACTAATTATACAATTTGAGAATGAAAAAGAAAAAACTATAGCAGGGACAGGTGGAAAATTAAGGAATACTTGGGCAGCATATAAAGAATCCGCTTCATTATGGGGAAGTGCAACTCCATTTGATTTTCAAAATCCCGAGCAGTTTTTGCAAAAACAAATCGCTCAGATTAAAGACGAAACGTTTGCAAATTATTCAGAATGGGAACCTGTGGCCGAATCTACGCAGCTTGGTGAATATGCATTCATCAAACGTATAGTACCAATAGCTGAATACGAAAGCCCGCACGAGCTAGATATTGCTTTTTCAGAAACTGATCCAAAACCAACCGATTGCCTTCCCGCAATACGTTATGGAAGAGTAACCGAAGACACAGTAATAATATATGCAATTCAAATGCCTCTTCTTGAAGACCTAACAGAAAAACTTATACATAAAAGAATAGAGCAATCTTTTGAAGACGTATCGGAAATCGCTGACAATTTAAGAAAGTTTTATGAAACGGAAAAGGATCGGTATGTTGAGATTTTTGGTGAAATTCCGGAAGAAATCTTAGAACTTAGTTCCCCGGAGGAATTTATAGTTAGATATGCAGATTTCCTTGCTGTAACAGCAAAAAGAAATGGTTATAGAGATATTTATGATTTGGGTTTTTATAAAAACGGCAGGCAAATACCAAATCTTAGTGAAGAAATGAGGTTAGTCCACTACAAATTTGGGATATTAGAAAATGCTGCAAACAAAATAAAAGGCCGTGGCCGATTAGAGCAAATCCTAGAAAAGTTCAATGAAAGGAGAAAACGACTTTCAAGATTAAATAAACCAATGTCCGGAAATGTTCCCTCCAATTTAAGGAATGTCCCGCCGGGAGCCGTTGTAAGTTTGTGTTTGGCAGCTAAAATGTTCCACAATTTGGGAGTTAGAAAAATCCTGATACCTACCTACATGCCATTAAGAATGCATACGGACGAAGATGAGCAGGATGAGAAAATTTTAATGCAAAACGCAAATGTGTGTCAAAGAGTTGAACATGAGGTAGAAGGGTTTGAAATAAGCTACGGACCTGAATCAGACGGATATCTTCACATAAGGTTATCGGACACACTAACAAGCACAAGACCGTTTTTGGCAGAACTCTTTGAATCAGTAGATAGTTTAAAATGAAGGACTCCGGTGTTTTTTATTCATTCATAAACTCTATAACACTAAAAGAACTTGGGATAAAACCAGAAACAACAAAAGAATTCGTACTGGCGAATGGAGATTTCGTGAAAAAAAAGGTTGGGATAGCAAGGTTCCATTACAAAGGGGCTGTGGGAGGGGCATCAGTTGTATTTGCAGAAAAAGACGATGAGAATTTGCTTGGCGCAACAACGTTGGAAGCTATCGGACTAATGTTAAACCCATTCAAACGTGAAATTATTCCTATAACTTTAACGGCTTAAATCCCTGCTTGGCTATTCTCAATTTTCGGAGATTCCTTGATATAAAGTAATACCGGTGACTCCCGCCAAACCCCATAAAAATGGTAACCAAATTGGAAAGTTTATTAATTCTGGAGTTGCGTAAGACCACGGACCTCCAAACATTAGAACACTCTCGGCTCCAGCACCTATAAAACCAATGAGTACGAACATAAAAATCTCTCTCCTAATAGGGGAAAGTTTCGCCTTAATAAACGCTAATACAATAAGCAAAGTTATCAATAAATAGGGGATTCTCCAGAAAAAGAAAACTACGAAAATTGCTAACAGTATTATCGAAACAGAAACCATCAATTTCTTTTTATTCATAAAATAATGATAACACGACGGGTAAGGTGGTATATTAGCTAGATGATTACAGCAAATAACCTTACAAAAACATACGGAGACCGCGAACTTATAACTAACGTTAGCTTTAAAATAGGCAATGGAAGAAAAATAGGTTTAGTTGGTAAAAATGGATGTGGCAAAACAACTCTCTTTAAAATCTTAAATGGAACGGAGGAATTATCTGACGGTAATTTAGAAATACGCAATGAAATTCTTGGATACTTACCTCAAGAATTTAATTTCCCAAAAGAATTGGCGGGAGAATACTTAGAGAAAAAATTAGATTCAAAATGGGACTTTTATAAAATTGATTCATTGGCATCAAAACTAAAATTCAAAGGCTTCGATCCTTACCAACCAGTACATACAATGAGCGAAGGCCAAAAAATGAAACTAAAACTTATCGAATCTTTGCTCGAAGATCCAACTACACTTTTTATAGACGAGCCTACAAATCATTTAGATATAGAGGGAATTATGTGGTTTGAAGAATATATAAAACATTTAGATATAACAGTAATGATGATATCCCATGATAGGTCTTTCCTAAATCATACTGTCGATGAAATCTGGGAAATTGATAAGCAACAGATATTTAGATTTGTAGGGGATTATGACAACTACAAAGAAGAGAAGCTCAAACTAATTGATAAATGGGATCAGGAGTATATTTTGTTTCTAAAAAAGAAAGCGCAACTTGAAACATTACTTGAGAATGTGCGAAAAATTAAGGGCGGTAAAAAAAGAGGCAAGGCTGTTGAGGCAGCTAAAAAGAGGATTAAAAGAGAGGTTGAGGGAAACAAAAAAGAGAAGTACACAACAAAGAAAGTTAAAAATATTGAATTTGATACAAAGGTACCTGAAAGTAAACTTATGATTAGATTCGGAAATATTTCAAAATCATATGGTAAAAGAGAAGTGTTTAACAACTTAAACTTTGAGTTAAGAGGGAAAGAGAAAATTTGGTTATATGGACCAAACGGAGCTGGAAAAAGCACAATCGTAAAAATAATAATGGGAATAGAACAGCCTTCTTCCGGAAATTTAAAGCTCGGGGAAAATATAAGAGTTGGATACTTCTCACAAGTACAAACTAACCTAACTTCCGAAAATATTTTATTGGAGGAATTTATAGAAAAAACCGGAATCTACTTTGGTGAAGCGTTTGGGTATTTAAATAAGTTTTTGTTTGATAAAAAATCGGTTCAAAAAAGAGTGTGGCAATTAAGCCCTGGAGAAAAGGCCAGATTTGCTTTTGCAATCTTCGCATGTAAAGATTACGACTTATTGGTATTAGATGAGCCGGACAATCACTTGGATATAGAAACCAAAGAAGTTATTGAAAAAAGTTTAAATGAATTTAAAGGAACCTTACTGCTTATTTCTCATGACAGGTACTTTGTTGAAATGATAGGCGTTGATAAAGTGCTCAATTTAAGTGATGGTGAGATTAAAGAAGTTGTTTAGTGGCGGAGGGGATGGGATTCGAACCCATGTGTAGGTTGCCCCACGCTTGGTTTTCGAGACCAGCCCGGTATGACCGCTTCGGTACCCCTCCAATGGGTATTTTACCAAACATCACGATATAATACTGGAATGTCAAAAATCTCAGATACTGTTTTAAACATTGTCGGCTCAATTCCAAAAGGCAAAGTTGCAAGCTACGGACAGGTTGCGTTAATGGCTGGATTTCCAAGAGGAGCAAGGCGGGTTGGATGGATCTTGCATCAACTTGGCGATAACTCTCCTTGGTGGCGCATAATTAATAATTCGGGAAGAATTAGCACAAGTTGTCTTGAACACACGGCTTTACTTCAAAAAGAATTACTTATAAATGAAGGGGTAAGGGTAACTAACAAACTTAAAATTGATATTGAAAAATACAGATACAGACCAAATAGCAACTAGTTACTTTTTCTTCTTCTTCTTGAAGATGAAAAATAATATAAATCCTCCAGCAAGTAAAGTTGCGAGTAAGGCGTTTCTAAGATTATTATTTCCTTCTGTAGAAGTCGAGGTTCCTAGCTACCGAGACCAATATATCTTATATTTTCATGTTGTCAATATCCCGTATATCTACATGAATTATACAACGAAATTATTTTTTATTATAAAAAAGTTTATACTATGTAAAATATGCCAAATAAAACTCTCAAAACTTTATTTTTATACAATGGGATTTTTGTTTTAGCCGGAAGCCTTCTTGGTCCTTTATATACAATTTTCGTAGTATCTTTGAATAAAGGGATTTTCTCAATTAGCGTTTCGTGGGCAACATTTCTGTTTTCAACAACAATATTTACACTTGTAATGTCCAGATTAAAAGATAGATTGGTGAATAAAAGGATTTTACTATCTGCGGGCCTTGTTGTGAGAGTGCTATGCTGGCTGTCATTTATCTTTATTACTAATATGTGGCAATTGATCCTAATACAGTTTTTTCTAGGTATTGGAGAAGCTCTTGGTACTCCCGCATTCGATGCAATTTTTGCTGAACATCTAGATAAAAATAGGCATCTTACAGATTATTCCGATTGGAAAGTTCTTTCTAATGGCGGGCTGGTCGTGGGGACTCTTGTGGGGGGCTTGATTGTTTCTTATTTTGGATTTAAGATCTTATTTTTGATTATGTCTCAACTAGCACTCGTTGCTTTTTTTGGTACTATTTTTAATCGTCAGCTAGACAAAACGAGTTCATAACTTATTTCTTAAATAAAAGGATCAAAAGACGAATCGGCAACACTACAACAAGCATTACTAATGAGACTAGAAGTAACAGTATGGAAAGGGCGGAAAGCAGTTTAGGCGCAAAACTTAAAACGTCGGGAAAATTCGAGGTACTTTTCACAGCTATCAAAAATAAGTTAATTACAACCCAAATAGCTAAAAAAATAAGGGTTAGAGTTAAGTACTTTAATAAAATCTTGCGTTTATCCCGCACTACAAAATTATATCAGGAGCCATCAATCATTCCTAGCAACTCTTTCCATAACTGAATTTAAATTCCATGCTACTGCCCAACCGTATTTATTAACTATTTGTGACATCGTAGTTGCGTAAGTTAAAGGTATTATGATTTTCTGTACATCAGGGTGTTGTAAAGGCTGTTCAACTTTATCGGATATTTCTAATCTATCTGTCATATAATGCCTTAGGTTCTACTCTCTTCACCCCAAGTTTATCAAAATCTACATCATAAGACACTATCGTCCAAGCCTTCTTTGTTTTATTTAAACCAGAGCATATAAGACAATCAATATATTTTACATTATGCGTCTTATATAAATCTAAAGCTTTTGTACCATCCAAATTCTCAGCAAACATCAATCCGTTTAAGTTGATAATGCTTTCTAGTGATTTAACAACGTCAACTTTCCCTAGTTTATAAAACGAGGAAAGCGTCCAAACAACCTCTGCTAAAACTAAGCTTGAGCTATACGCTTTAAAACGGTTATTTTTTATTCCTTCAAGAAATGTGAGAACATCGGTATATGTTTTGTCGTCGTCGTTTATTAGTGCGCGAAGAAATATATTTGTATCAACAAAGTATGCTTTTTCTTTTTTAGGCACGGGAGTAGCCTTTTTCAAAACTTTCACGTGCGTTTAAAATATTGTACGGTCTTTTAACTTTAGTTTTTAAAAAACCTGCGATAGTTAATATATCGGATGTAGGTGATATCTTTATGTGATCCTTTTCCACCTCAATAGTAACCTTCTGTCGTATTTTAATATTAAGTTTATTTCTAGCGCTTTTTGGCAACGTAATTTGGCCTTTTTGCGTTACAGTACTAGTATAAGTCATGCTCGCATGATACGGTATTACTTGTTGTATTGTCAATACACTACTAGTTTGAAATACCGTTAATAGTGGTAATATTTTTAAAGTAAATCAAGCAGTCGTGTTTCTAAGCGCCCAACAGTTTTAGAAGCATCTGTTCGGTTGATATTCTACGCATATCGCGGTGCGTCAAACAGCTCTGAAGGCAGTCTAATATAATATCCTCGGCATGCTTTAATGCTTCTCGTCCGGTTGCTATTTCATCACTATCGAGTGTTTCATCTGTCATAAGAGAATAATAACATGGTGCTAAATAAACCTAATAATTTGACATGCGTGCTAAAATTACGTTGGTTAAATCATCCCGCAGGAGGAGAAAGAAATGTTAGACGGAATCTGGAGAGTATTTAAAGACGAAGGTTTTGCTTTAACCTTGCTTGGAACTTTTCAAACAACTACTGGTAACGATGTACTCCAATTAGACTGGAGAGCTGCACGAAAAATTTCGGTTGGCTGCGTCTTGGTAATGTTTGAGACCCATTCGAAAAAAAGATGGACGGTTCGTGTAACTGGGATACGCAAAGACAAAACCGAATTCTTTGACTTATTTCCAGAAACTACTGCTGAAAGATGGAAGAGGTTTTTGGCTAGAATTCTTGGAAGGGAAGATGTTTATTTTAATATCGAGAAGATTGGAGATTACGTGACACAAGAATCTGTAACATAACGACGCTTTTGTTTTGCAACTCAGGTTGATTAGGAAACTTCTCAACCTGTTTTTATATTCATTTGGTGGATCATTCTGGACTATGCTGGAAACGTTAAAGTTACTTTAATTTTTGCTTAAGCGGTATATTGCGTAGTAATTAGGTATGGAGATAGCAACACCAAGTAGTAACTCTACTCCATTGGTAATAACTTCCGACGAAAGCCAACTTGGTAGAGGTAATACGGTTTTAATTGGTGTAAATGCCCACATAATGTCAAAAACAGTACTAAAAATCAAAAACCAGAAAAAAATATTCCAAAAACTAGGCTTGAGAATTTTCTTTTTGTAAACATATGCATATAAACCTAATAGCAGTATGATGCTGCCAACAATTTCAATCCAACTAGCGAGAGACCATGTTTGCATTCTTCCGTAAGCAAACACAAGCCCTAATACTGACATAACTAGTATTATCCAAAAATATACTTTCCACCACATATTACTATGTTCGTATAATTTAGTTTGAAAGTCAAGTAATGAACTGCAAAAGACTTATTCGCTAGGAAATATTGCGGTAAAAAATGAACAACTAATCGTGCTATGTTAGAATTTTTCTGGTGGACCGTGGCGGAA